>JBOHME010000030.1:0-39855 GCA_050729795.1 Allostellaceae bacterium
GCGCTGCTCTATGCCGCGCGCGCTCTCGAAAACCTCAAGCCGACAAACAACGATCAAAGGGTCGGCGTCGATATCGTCAGAAAAGCGATCCTCTATCCGGCCCGGCAGATCGCGGAAAATTCGGGCACCGACGGGTCGATCGTGGTCGGCAAATTGCTCGACAGCAAGGACCCGAATTACGGCTACGACGCGCAAAAGGGCGAGTTCACCGACATGATCCGGGCCGGCATCATCGACCCGACCAAGGTCGTGCGCCATGCGTTGCAGGACGCCGCCTCGGTGGCTGGCCTGTTGATCACCACCGAAGCGATGGTGGCGGAGAGGCCCGAGCCGAAGACGCCGCCGGCGATGCCGCCGGGTGGTGGCATGGGCGGCATGGATTTCTAGGCCAGACCCCTACACCAGACCCCCTACCACAATAGCCGCCCGCCCGCGGGAAACCGCCGGCGGGCGTTTTTTTAGGGCCGCTGCGCGCCGACAAATTCGGCGAGGCTGATGGCGTGATCTGCTGCGATCATCTCCGCGGCCTTTTCGCCGATCATGATCGTCGCCGCGTTGGTGTTGCCGCCAACCACAGCCGGCATGACGCTGGCATCCGCCACGCGCAATTTGCCGACACCCAGCACCCTCAGCCGCGGATCGACCACACTGCCGATCCGGCAGGTCGATGTCGGGTGGTACACCGTCAGCGAGAAATGCCGCGCGAAATCCTCCAACAGCGCATCGCTCGGCTCGGTGCCGTCCCGATAGCCGTGCCTTTCGGCGAGAAACGGCGGCACCATAAGCGGCCCCGGCTTCCGGTTCCCCGGCCAATGCGCGGCAATTTCCATGGTACGGCGGATCGCCGCCACCATGACATCGAGGTCGTGCGGATCCTCGTAATAGTTCATCCGGATCGCCGGCGGCGCACCCGGATCGGCGCTGTCGAGTGCGATTTCGCCGCGGCTGCGCGGCAAAACCGGGTTGGCGAGGAGGACCAGGTTTTCGGCATGCGGCGCCAGGCGCTTCGCCGGATCGTCGAAGAACCGCGCGGTGTCGATGTTCATGATTATCCGCTGGAAGTCATCGCTGGCGCCGGTCAGGAAGCAGATGATCTCGGTGTCGTGGCGATCGAGGTCGCTGAGACCGCTCGAACAGAAGACCACGGCATCGGCCAGCGACGACGCACCTAGCCCGCGTCCGGTCGTCTGCCACTCGCCAAGCCGCTGTTCCGCCTCCTGCTTCAACGCCAGAAGCTCGGGCGACAGGCTGGCGTCATCACCAGGATCGGCCGGCAGCGGCCCGGCGGGGGCGCGCAGCGCATCGGGTCCCATGGCCAGCGCCACCTCGTTCATCGAAACGCCGATCCCGGGAGCCGGGTAGAACAATGGACACATCGTGTGGTCCTGCAGGTGCTTGCCGACATGCGGCGCATCGGCCCGGCAGGGAATTCCGTAGGTTTCGAGTTCCTGGCGCGGCCCGATCCCGGACAGCAGCAGCAAATGCGGCGAGCCGATCGCGCCGGCGCTCAGGATCACCTCCTTGCCGGCGCGCAAGCTCACGGTCTCGCCGGCGGCGGTGCGGTATTCGACGCCGGTGGCGGCGGTCTTGCCATCGGCTCCGTCGAGGATCACCCGCGTGGCCTGCGCCCCGGTGATGATCGTCAAATTGGGCCGCTGCTCCGGCGCGCCAGCGAGGAACGCCTGATAGGTGCTCGACCGCCGGCCGTCGCGCATCGTGTATTGGGTCAAGGACGCGACGCCCTTTACGCCGCCGCGATCGCGGCCGTTGTAGTCGCCTTGCGGGATGCCGGCGGCGACCGCTGCTTCGACGAATTGCCGGGCGCCCGGCAGGATCGGGTCGCGCACCGAGACGCCGAGCGGCCCCGCGGTGTTGTGCGCCGGGGCATCGAGGGCGATGTCGCTGCTTGGCGCAAGACCCTCGCTCTTGCGGAAGTAGGGCAAGACCTCGGCGTAGCTCCATCCCGTGGCGCCGCCCTCGGCCCAGGCATCGAAGTCGCCGGGGTGACCGCGCACATACATCATGTAATTGATCCCGGACGAGCCGCCGAGCATCTTGCCGCGCGGCACCGGCACGCGCCGGCCGTTGAGCCCGAGCCCGGCCTTGCCGGGATCGGCGGTGTACATCCAGTCGGTCGCCGGGTTGAGCTGCATCGCCGGCGGTGCTATCGGCAGGGCGGAGATTTCCGGCGGCCGCTCGCCAGCCTCGAGCAGCGCCACGCGGCACGATGGGTCTTCGGAGAGGCGTGCGGCGATCACCGCCCCGGCGGACCCGCCGCCCACGATGATAAAGTCAAATTCCTGGGATATGGCGATCCTCCTTCCGGCCGGTTGGGCTCGGGATCCTCTCCGGCTCCCGGTTTCGCCCGGCTCGCTGTTTCGCCTCGATTGTGCCGATCACGCCGAGCTGCGGCAAGCTGCGGCTGCCTTCCCGGCTGCTTCGATTGCCGCGGCACTGCCGCCGGCTTGTCAGACACCGAGGTGGCGGTGCAGGATTTCGGGCCGGGAGCGGATCGCCGCAACCGTCATCTCTTCCACGATGTGGCCGTTGTTGAGAATGTAGATGCGGTCGGCAAGCGCCATCGCGGCGGAGATGTTCTGCTCGACCACCAGGAGGGTGCGGCCAGCCGCCGCCAGCGCCCGGCAGGTTTCGAGCAGGTCGCGCACGATGATCGGCGCCAGCCCCTCGAACGGCTCGTCGAGCAGGATCAGCTTCGGGTCGCGGATCAAAGCACGGGCGATCGCCAGCATCTGCTGCTCGCCGCCCGAAAGATCGGTGCCGCGGCTGCGCCGGCGCTCCTTGAGACGGGGAAAAATGTCCCAGAGGCGTTCCAGCGGCCAGCGTGAGGGCGCGGTGAGCGCAGCCAACCGCAGGTTTTCTTCGACGCTGAGGCTGCCAAAGATGCGCCGCTCCTCCGGCACCAGCTGCAGGCCGAGCACGGCCGTCGCATGCGGCGGCAGGCCGCCGATCTCCTTGCCGTCGAACACGATCCGGCCGGAGCGCGGCGCCACCGCTCCGATCAGGCTCTTCAACGTCGTGCTCTTGCCAGCCCCATTGCGGCCGAGCAGCGCCACCACCTCATGCGGCTCGATCCGCAGCGAGACGTCAAACAGAATATGGCTGTCACCGTAGTAGCTATTGATCCGATCGACTTCGACGAGCGCGCTCACGCCGCCTCGACCCCGCCGAGATAAGCCTCCTGCACCAGGCTGTTGCGCTGGATCTCGTCGGGCGTGCCTTCGGCCAAGAGCGCCCCTTCGTGCAGCACGGTGATGCGCTCGGCGAGCTCGAAGATCGCATCCATGTCGTGCTCTACCACGACGAGGGTGCGGCCGCGCCGGATGTTTTTCAGCAATTGCACGGTCTCGACGCGCTCGTTCGGGCTCATCCCGGCGAGCGGCTCGTCGAGCAGCAGCAGCGACGGCGAGACGGCGAGCGCCAGACCGATTTCGAGCCGCCGCTTCTCGCCATACGCGAGCCCGGCGACCGCCACATCCGCTCGCGCGCCGAGACCGACCAGCCAAAGGGTGCTCTCCACCTGGGCGGCGAGCCCGCCGACCCGGTCGATGCGGCGCAGCAGATCGAGCCGGAAGCGGCCACGGCGCTCGGCCAATGCGGCGATCATGATGTTTTCGCGCACCGTCAATCGGGTGAAGAGCTGGTTGATCTGATAGCTCTTGGTCAGCCCGAGCTGGCAGACCCGCGCCACATCGAGGCCGGTGATGTCGCGGCCCTCAAAGATGATTCGCCCGGCGGTCGGTGCCAGCTCGCAGGTCAGCATCTTGAAGAAGGTGCTCTTCCCGGCGCCGTTTGGGCCGATGACGCCGCGCAGCTCGCCCGAGGCGACGGCGAAGTCGATATTGCGGTTGGCGACCAGCCCGGCGAACGCCTTGGTCAAGGCGCGGGCTTCGAGCACCGGACCCGAGTGCCGTGTCTGGGCGCGGCGCGTCGGGCCGATGCTGGCCAGCACCGGTGCGGGTGCGGCGGATGCCAGGCTCGGGGACCGCACCGTTTGGCGCCCCCCGGCGAGCGCCTTGAACAAGTCTTGCACGCCGCCGATCAGGCCACGCCGCAAAAAGCACACCAGCAGCACAAACACTATGCCCAGCACCAGCTTCCAGGCGCTGCCGAGCCCGACCACCGCCTGCAGAAAGTCGCGCAGATAAAGCCAGACCGCCGCTCCCAGCAGTGGACCGAACAACGTGCCGACGCCGCCGATCGCGGTCTGCATGACCAATTGGCCCGAGGTGTCGAAAGTGAAGGCATCGGGCGGCATGAACCCCTGCACCACGCCCAGGAGCCCGCCGGCGAAACCGGCATAGGCGGCGCCGACGACAAACGCGGTCAGCTTATAGAGGCCAACCGAATGGCCGACTGCACGGGCGCGCAGCGGGTTGTCACGGATCGCCGTCAGGACGGCACCGACCGGCGAGCGCACGATGCGCCGCGCGATCACGATGGCGACAAAATAGCACACGGCGATAAAGCCGTACATCGACCAGCCGGTACCGACATGATAGGCGAAGCGGCCGAGCTCGAACCGCGGCGTCGGCACCCCGGGCAGGCCGTTCTCGCCGCCGGTCCATGCCGACAGCGGCGAATTCTCGATAAAGAAGAACATTTCGGCGATCGCGACCGTGATCATCGCGAAATAGATGCCGGTGCGTCGCAGCGCGACGACCCCGACCGCGATCCCGGCGAGGGCGGCGCCGAGCGTGCCGATGAAAAGCGCCAACAGCACGCTCGACATCAGATTGCTGGTCAGCAGATAGGCGGCGACAAACCCGCCGGTACCGTAAAACGCGGACTGGCCGAACGACAGCAAGCCGGTGTAGCCGTAAAGGATATCGAAGCCGATCCCGAACAGACCCCAGACCAGGATCTGGTTGACCGTGTTTGGCGCAAAGCCGAAATGCGGCAGGACAAAGGGCGCCGCGACGAGACCGAGCGCGGTCAGCCCTTCGATCAACAGCGGGCGGTGGTGCAGCATCGCCCGGCTCTGGCTGCCCGCGGTCCCACCGATTTGCCGCCCCAGCTATTCGTGGCCCCCACTGTTCGCGGCCCCAACTATTCGCGGCCCTGAACGCCGAGCAGGCCCTGCGGCCGCAGCATCAGCACCAGGGTCATGACCGCGAACAGCATGACCTGCGAATAGGCCGGATCGATCATCGAGGTGAGGCTCAGTATCTCGCCGGAGATCAGCCCGCCGAGGATCGCCCCCGGAAACGAGCCGATCCCGCCGATCACAACGACGACAAACGTCTCCACCAGGATCGAATCGCCCATATCGGGGCTGAGCGACACCACCGGGGCGTTGACGATCCCGGCAAACCCGGCGGCCATAGCACCAATGCCGAACACCACCAGGAACACGCGATACACGTTGATGCCGAGCATGCCGACCATGCCCGAATCCTCGATCCCGGCACGCACGATCATGCCGAGCCGGGTGCGGTACAGGATCAGATACAAAGCCGCGAGCGCAATCGCGGCGATCGCCGTGACGACGATGCGGTAGGTCGGATAGATCAGAAATCCGAGCGGCGTCACACCCATTGCCCAACCCGGCGGCGGCACCGTCTTTGACAGGCTGCCAAAGCCGAGCCGCACCAGCTCGACGATGACGATGCCAATGCCAAAGGTCACGAGCAGCTGGTCTTCCGCCGGGCGCGCATAAAAGTGCCGGATGATGCCGAACTCGACAACCACGCCGGCGACGACCAGAAACAGCGAGCCGGCGAGCACGGCGACCGCAAACGAGCCGGTTGCCTGGAATGCGACATAGCCGGCATAGCCGCCCAGCATGAACATCGCACCGTGCGCGAGGTTCAACACGCCGAGCGTGCCGTAGATGATCGTCAGCCCCGAGCTGATCAACGCCAGCAGTGTGCCGGTGGCGAGCCCGTTGAACAGCTGCGAAACGAAATTGGGCCAGGTGATCATCGGACGTCTGGTCGAAATCCCGCGTCAGCACCGCCTGTTGTCGCCCCACCCTCAGCTATAGGCGCCCAAATGGCAGCCGAAGGCATCGGGCGCCTGCATCAGCGGCGCGCCGGGCACCACCTCGATCACCTCGTAATAATCGTCGGGGCTCTTCATCGCGCTCGGCTCCTTGCCCTCGATGATGATCACTGGCCGCACCAGCTGGTGATCGGCGGCACGGAAATAGACGTCGCCGACCGTCGATGGCGTATGCTTGCCTTCTTCGTATTCCCGGATCACGTCCGGCGGGTAAAAGCTGCCGGCGCGCTCGACCGCGTCGGCCCACAGCGCGAATTCCATGTAGGCGTTGTTGGCGCCCCATTCCGGCTTGTACCCATAGGCTTTCTGGAAACTGTCGACAAACATCTTGGCCAGCGGATAACGGTCACCCAGCGTCCACCAGAAATCGGTGGCGGCATAAACTCCGGCCATGGCCTTGGGCCCGACTTCCTTTGACAGGAACGGCGTCTGGTAGGGGATCACGAGCTTCATCTTCTTGAAGATGCCAAATTGCTCGGCCTGCTGGATCGACAGCACCGCGTCGTGGCCCCAGTTGATGTTCAAGAGGTAATCGGCACCCGAATTGGCGATATTCAGCAGGTAGGAACTGTAATCCGGTGTGCCGAGCGGCATGACCTGGTTGGTCGCGGTGGTCCAGCCGCCATTGGTATCGAGATAGGATTCGATCGAATGTTGGACCGTGTGGCCGTAGGTATAGTCGGGGGTCAGATAGGCCGCTTTCTTGTTTTTGCCAAGTTTCTCGATCAGCAGCGGGCCGAGCGCAGCGGCCGCGGTCTGGCCATAGAAGCATTGGCGGAAGCCGTAGCGCACGCAATCCTTGCCGGTGGTGTCGTTGGACCCGGAGACACCGGCGACATAGAGCACCTTTTCCCGCTGCGCCAGCTTGTTCAGCGCCACCGCGACCGCGCTCGAGGTCGAGCCGGTCATCAGGATAGCCTTGTTGTCGGCGATAAAACGCGATTGCGCCTGCACCGCGGTGTTGGGCTTCGCCTCGGAATCGGCGACGCCGTATTTGACCTCCTTGCCGAGCACGCCTTTTGTCGTCTTCGGCGAGATCGCCTTGATCAGCGGGTCGCCACTGTTGATGTGCTCGACCGCAAGCTTGTACCCCTTCAGCTCGTCCGCGCCGGAATCGGCATAGGTTCCGGTCAGCGGCACGGTGATGCCGATAAACACCGAGGAGCCCTGCGATCCGGCGGGCCAGGTGCCGAGCGGCGGGCGGCTCTCCGCGGCACGGGCGAATGGCGCCGAGAAGGTCGTGGCGGCAAGCAGGCCACCGCCTGCGCGCAACATCGCGCGGCGGCTGAGGCCGGACCGATAGGGCGTTTTCATGGCGTCTCCCTGTCCCCCTCGCGGGTTGTTGCAGTCAGCACCGCTGCGGAGGTACCCGGACCCCGCCATTGCCGGGGCCTACCGATTGGCGCTGCCCGATTGGCGCTCTTCCGGCACCCGTCCTGGCTCACATACCCCTTAAGCACGATGCGTCCCGACCCTAATTTGCCGTTCTCCGGCGTGCAAGCCGATCGGCGCCCACGCGTTCCGCGGATTGCCGTATCCATTCGGATCAGCTGCGATGCCGACGGTGTCATTATGCGAGTCCGAGCGATCGTGATCGCGGCGTGACCGCGGGGCCGGCCATCTCGCCTTTTCCGTTGTTGGCGGCGGCTCGGCCGAACGGCATCGCGCCTTCTTGCCAGGGGCCGGCGCGCCACCCATACTGAGCATCATGCGGCGCCTGGAGTTCGATCCCATCGATGCGGCCGCGGCCGAAGCGCCGGTCCGTGTATGCGACCATCCGCAATGCGCGGCCGGCGGCGATTTCCGCGCGCCGAAATCGCGTCTCGACTTGAACGATTATTACTGGTTCTGCCTCGATCATGTGCGCGCATACAATGCGGCATGGAATTACTATGCCGGCATGAGCGACAGCGAGATCGAGGCCGAAATCCGCAGCGACACGGTCTGGCAGCGGCCAAGCTGGCGGCTCGGCGACCGGCATAGTCCTGGCTGGATTGCGCGCGTGCGCGACCCGCTCGGTGTTGCCTCCGGTGCAGGGCGGCGGTCCGGACGCGAGCAAGACCGGGCGAACCGCGACGTGGCGCGCCGCGTCCGCTCGGCCCAGGAGCAGGCGCTCGCGGTGTTCGAGATCGAGCCTCCCGTGACCCCGGTGCGGCTGAAGGCGCGTTACAAGGCGCTGGTCAAGCTGCACCACCCCGATGCGCATGGCGGCGACAAGGCGGCCGAGGAGAAGCTCAAAATCATCAACCAGGCCTATGCCACTCTGAAGGCCAGCTATTTTGGTTGAACCATAGGCCGCGATCGCGCAAATTCCTCAGCATCACCACCAGGACGCAAGAAAATAATGCCAACCGTTCAGCCAACGGCTCCGGCCGACGCGTTTCCACTCGACAAGCCCGACATCACGATTTCGGTGCGGCAGACCTTTGGGATCAACAGCGATCTGCAGGTCCCGGCCTTTAGCCAGGCGAGCGAGCACGTTCCCGACTTCGACGATGCCTACCGCTTCGACCACGATACGACGCTGGCGATCCTGGCCGGCTTCGCCTTCAACCGAAGGGTCATGATCCAGGGTTATCACGGGACCGGCAAATCGACCCATGTCGAGCAGGTCGCCGCCCGCCTCAACTGGCCCCTCATCCGGGTCAATCTCGACAGCCATATCAGTCGCATCGATCTCGTCGGCAAGGACGCGATCGTGCTGCGCGACAACAAGCAGGTGACCGAGTTTCGCGAGGGCCTTTTGCCCTGGGCGCTGCAGCACCCGGTCGCATTGTGCTTTGACGAATACGATGCCGGCCGCCCCGATGTCATGTTTGTGATCCAGCGGGTGCTCGAGGTCGAGGGCAAGCTGACGCTGCTCGACCAGAATCGGGTGATCCGGCCGCATTCGCATTTCCGGCTGTTCTCGACCGCGAACACGGTCGGTCTCGGCGACACCACCGGGCTCTATCACGGCACCCAGCAAATCAATCAGGGCCAGATGGACCGCTGGAACATCGTCGCGACTTTGAACTATCTCCCGCACGATGCGGAATGTGGGATCGTGCTGTCGAAGGTCCCGACCTACGACAACGACGAAGGGCGGCGCACGATCAGCGCGATGGTGGCGCTCGCCGACCTGACCCGCGCCGGCTTTATCAACGGCGACATCTCGACCGTGATGTCACCGCGCACGGTCATGACTTGGGCCGAGAACGCGGCCATCTTTGGCGATCTGGCGTTTGGCTTCCGGCTGACCTTTCTCAATAAGTGCGATGAGATGGAACGTCCGGCGGTGGCCGAATACTACCAGCGCTGCTTTGGTACCGAATTGGCGGAAACCGGTGTCAACGCGACGCTGATGTGACGCCGACCTGGATGTGACGCCGACCTGGGTAAGCCTCGTTCTGGGAAATGATTGGTATCGGCCGCGCGAAGCAGCGCTCCGGGACACTGGCGAGCTCAACCGGCCTTGGGCTTTGGCGTTCGCGGGCTGACGAGCTGGTGGCGAGGTAGGGCGCGGGACATGGCGCAGGAATTCTCCCCGACCGAAATCTTCAAACGGGCGACCACGGCAACGTTGCGCGCGATCGCCGAGCGCGACGATTTGACCGTCGCCTTTGGGCCGGAAGCGGCCGGGCTCAGCGGCACGCGGGTGCGGTTGCCAAACCCGCCGCGCGATCTTCCGGCCGAAGAGGCGGCGCAATTGCGCGGCGCGGCGGACAGCATGGCCTTGCGGCTGCGCTATCACGATGCGGCCGTGCACAGCCGGCGTGTCCCTGGCAGCCCATTGGCGCGTGCCGTCTTCGACGCCGTCGAGCAGGCCCGGGTCGAGGCGCTCGGTGCGCGGCGCATGGCCGGGGTCGCCGCCAACCTCGGCGCGGTGCTCGAAGAGCAATACCGCCGCCAAGGCTTCGAGCGCATCACCGAGCGCACCGAAGGCACGATGGCCGAGGCGGTGCGACTCCTCGCCCGCGAGGCGCTGACCCATGAGAAGCCGCCGGTTTCGGCGCGTCGCGTCGTCGATCTGTGGCGGCCGTGGCTCGAGGCGCGCATCGCCAAGGATCTGGGCGATCTCGATCGCATGATCCTCGATCAGGACGGCTATGCGCGCGTCACCCGCCGTATGCTGCAGGATCTCGATATCGAGCTCGGCGAGGCGGAGGAATCGGAAGGCGACGAGCAGCAGGAGGGCGAAGAGGCCGAGGGCGATAACCAGAACGAAGGCGAGGGGACGACCACCGGCGCACAACCCTCGGCCGATGGCGCGCCGGCCGATGGTGCCGCCGAGGATGCGCAGGACGCCACCGAAGAGGGCGATGGCGAAATGATGCCGGGGTCAAGCGACGACGATCCCGGTCGCCCGGGCCGCCCGGGCACGCTGCCGCGCGGGCGGGCCGACGATACCGCGGTTTATCGTGCGTTCAGCACCGTCGCCGATGAGGTCGTCGAGGCCGAAGAGCTGTGCGATACCGACGAGCTGTCACGGCTGCGCCAGCTGCTCGACCAGCAGCTCTCGCACTTGCAGAGCGTCATCGCCCGGCTCGCCAACCGGCTGCAGCGCAAGCTCTTGGCCAAGCAGACGCGCGCCTGGGAGTTCGATCTCGATGAGGGGCTGCTCGATGCGGCGCGCCTGTCTCGCGTCGTCGCCAACCCGGTCCTGCCGCTCGCCTACAAGCGCGAGCGCGAGATGGATTTCCGCGACACCGTCGTCACCTTGCTGATCGACAATTCAGGCTCGATGCGCGGCCGGCCGATCACGGTCGCAGCGATGAGCGCCGATATTCTGGCGCGCACGCTCGAACGCTGCGCGGTCAAGGTCGAAATCCTCGGCTTTACGACGCGGGCGTGGAAGGGCGGCCAGTCGCGCGAGCGCTGGATCGCTGCCGGCAAGCCAGCCAACCCGGGCCGGCTCAACGATCTCAGACACATCGTCTACAAACCGGCCGATGCGCCGTGGCGCCGCGCCCGCCGCAGCCTCGGGCTGATGCTGCGCGAGGGGATTCTGAAAGAGAACATCGATGGCGAGGCGCTCGCCTGGGCGCACAACCGCCTGCGCGAGCGCACCGAGCAGCGCCGCATCCTGATGGTTATTTCTGATGGCGCTCCGGTCGATGACTCCACTTTATCGGTCAACCCCGGCAACTACCTCGAAAAGCATCTGCGCGAGGTGATCCACGACATCGAGCGGCTGGGGGAAGTCGAATTGACCGCGATCGGCATCGGCCACGACGTGACCCGCTACTATCGCCGCGCCGTGACGATCGTCGATGCCGAGCAATTGGGCGGGGTCATGCTCGAAAGGTTGGCCGAATTGTTCGAGGACGAAGGCGGTGACAACACCCGCGTCAGGAGCCGCCATCGCGCCGCTTAGCTGGCGATGGCGCGACCAAGCTCGAAGTGCCGCGGGTGATCCTCGACCAGCGCAACGTCTCCGGCCGGCCTCTTCGCGTTCAGCGGTCGACACCGGTCCGCGCCTATCTCGCTGTGTGGTGACGGCCGAGCCGGGCCGCATTGGGAGGCGAGCGACGGGCGGTGTAACGAGCGACGGGCGGTGTAAGGTGACCGCAACCTCAGCCGTCCCGAGCCAGCCGACATGCCCGGTCTCGAAACTCCTGCCACTCCACTCGAACTCGTCGCCCACATCATCCAGCTGGCGCTGACGCCGGTCTTCCTGCTGTCCGGCATCGCCACGCTGCTGAATGTGTTTTCGACCCGGCTGGCGCGCGCGTAGCTGATCTGATCACCAAAGCGGTCGAGAGCAGCGACGGCGATCTCAGCGCGGCGGTGGCGACGCAGCTGGTGCGGCTGCGTCGCCGCTCGCTGGCGCTCGATGCGGCGGTTGTGCTCGCCGCAACCGCCGGTGCGCTAACCTGTGCCTCGGTGCTGACCCTGTTTGTCGGCGCGTTGAAGGATGCCACCGTGGCCTCGGTGCTGTTCACGACCTTTGGTCTTGCGGTCATCTGCACGCTCGGAGCGATCGGCGCCTTCGCGTTGGAAATGCTGATGGCGGGCAGTGGTATGCGCGCGCAGGTGCTGGCTGGGCGCAGCATCGCCAAGGCCTGATCGGCGCTTGCGCGCTAGGCCTCGCAAAACGCCACCGAGACGCTCCTCTTCCCTGATCCCGGTGGTCACGGAACCAAAAACACAAACGCCCCTGCCTCTCCCCAGGCAGGGACGTGGAAGGAACGAGCGCGTAATTTTCGATGGCGCGCGACGCGGAGAAGCGTGTGGGCTTCTCCGCTCGCGCGCTCCCTCTTCGGGGCGGCTAGGCTGCGTGCAGCAGCTCCAGCGCCTCCTCGTAGATCGACATGTTCTTGCCAAAGGAGATCGCTGCCGCCTGGACACCGCAAACCAAGTGCATCCAGCGCCACGGCTCGCGTGTCGAATAAAACTCCTCGACGATTGCCTGGTGATGCTTGAAGGCGTGCATCTCGGTGAAGTTGTCGTGACACACGATCTCGGCTAGCCGGGCGATCAACGCCTTTGTATCATACCCGCTGTTCACATATTGCTGGGCGAGGTTGACGGTGGCTCTGACTTCCGGGACGGCCCGCATCAGCCCGAGGTTGGACACCTGCGACCAGTCGGTCGGCGGCTGGTTGTAGACACTGTGCGAGATCGCATCGAGCAGCGCATCCTGCGACTTTGCCGGCAATGCCGCGACGGCGGCCCAATCGGGCTGCGGCGCCGGTTGCAGCCGGGTCGCGGTCGACCGGATTTCCGGGCCCGAATGCCAAGTCATCAGCAGCAACAGCTTGTTGCGCAGGCTGATCCCGTCCATCTGGAGCAGATAACGGCGCAGATTGGCGCTGGTGTGCAGATGCACATCCATCGGATTGCCGCCGAGCGAGCGCAGGAACAACCCGGCCGCGCCAATCGAGAGAGCCTCGCCAGCGCCTTCGATCGACAGGCCGTCTGCCAAGCCCTTGGCCATCAGCGCCGGAATATCGGCAAACACATCCACCCGGCCGATGGCTTCGCCGAGTTCGCCGATTGCGCCGGTTTCGTCGTCGCCGGTTTCCTGGCGGGTGACCCGGTCCATCAGCTGGTGCTCTTCGATCAGCTGTTCGATCTGCGGGATCGCCGGGGCGGTCGGGAAGCGCGCGACATAGCGCACCGTCGGGCGCATCAGCAATGAGAAATACTCGGGATCGATCGCCGCATTTTCCAACGCACGCCAAGTGAATGCCGGAAACGCGAAGTAATGGTCATCGACGACATTTTTCGGAATTGCCACACTCAGCAGCAGATCGAACGCCTCGATGCGCGGCGCATGCTCCCACAGCCACAAGAAGAGGTGATCGGCCTTGTTGCTCTCGCCGCGGTTGCACGCCGCGAGAAACGCCGCCTTGGTTGCTTCGACACCACCGGCATCTTCGGGCGCAAACTCCAGCAGCGCGTAAGGGCCCATCGCCGGATGATGGATGTGTTTGTTCGACAGCGCCACGTGCTGCATGATCGGGAGAAAGCGATCCTCGCCATCGAGCCGGCCGACCAGCTGTGAAATCGCATGCAGACCGACGAGCGGGTGCAACGGACCGCCGTGATGGCCGGGCGGCAGATCGGTGGAGCGGGTCACGGCGAGCGCCGATGCGGTCAGCATGGTCTGGGTCGGCACCCCGGCGCGCAACTTTTCCAGCGTGCGATCCAGGATCTGGTCGGGCGGGGTTTCCTCGATAAACTGGACCAGCGGCTCGATGGCTTCCGAAAACTGGACACGCTGGGGCATGGCGACTTCTCCTCCTCGTCGGCTCCGGCACTGCCGGATGATTTCTGATGAATTGTTGCTGCCTCCGCTGAACGAAGCATAGGGGATCGGGCCGTGCGGTCAATCCGCTTATCCGGCAGGGCGGGCCCGCAGATTTGCCGGGGTCGGCCCCGAAACGCGCCGGCTTCGATCGGCTCGCGTCTAGCGCGCCATCAGCCAGGCATCAAGGATGTCGTACCGCACCGGGTCGCGCGGCGACAGCGCGAGGCGCAGCGACACCGCACCCGGCTCGAAGGGTGCCGGCGGAGAGGTTGCAAGAAATACCAGGCTCGCGTTGTAGACCGAATCCACCGGTTTCTTGCCGCGATAGTTGGTCTCCACCGTCGCCTCGAACGAACTGTGCCAAAGCTCCCTGCCGGCGTGGTCACGTTCGGACAGCGTCACCTCGATGACGCCATCCCGGTTGCTGCCCCGGCTGCCATCGACGACCCCGCTAAAGCCGTAGTCATAGGCCGAACCCGGCTTCAACCCACCGATCGGCACGTCCTGGTAGATCGCCTGGTGAGGATCGCAAGCCGCCGCGCTGCAAGCAATCTCGAGATAGCGGACCCCGATATGGGTCTGCGACAACCGCAGATCGTCCGGTGCGCGCGACACCTGCTGACGCCACACGATCCTTCCGCCGGGCTCGCCATTGTCTCCGGTGCGCCGCCACGCCGTCATGCCGGCAGCGCCGAAATGCCAGTTGCGCAACAAATTCGCCACCGGGTAGGGCCACGGAAAGTGAGGTTTCGGCGGGTCGTTCAACACGACGACCGACCAGTCGCGACAGCCGGCGAGCGTGAACGAGGCGCTCTCGTAGGTCATCCGCGTCGCACCGCCACAGGTGTCGGCGGGTTTGACGTGCTCGGCGCTCGGTACCCACGCCTCCCAACGCGTCAGCCCGTAGAGATCGGTGAAATAAAAGCGCTCGAGATGATAATGCGCCGACGGGCCGCGCCGGACCGGCAGGCCGTGGGTCGAGACGATCGCGTCGATCTTCTTGAGCGGCGCTCCGTTATGACCGCCGAACGGGTAGTCCGGGACAAATCTCCAAGTGGTCAGCGTGTCGCGGGAAAACCCGCGATCCGGCTCACAAAGGCCGGGCCACGCCTCGCCATTCTGCTCCCAGTAGCGTCCGCGGATCGGGAAGATGCCGCGGCCCGAGGCGCCCGGGTGCAGCGAGCGCAAAAAGCTCGCGGGAAAAAACACCCAGCCGCCATAAGGCTTGCAGTCCGGGCCAAAGAAGGTCTGCGAAAAGCCGCCGCCATCGCGGGTGCCGCCGCCCGTCGCATACCCGTTGACGACCCGGTAGAGATCATAGCCGTCGCCATCGCCCGGGTGCATCATCCCATAGGGTGCGGTGTAATCGAAATCCATGTCGTTCGCGACCACCACCCGATGGGTATGCACATCGACGATCGGGCGCGAATCGTGCCGCTGGTAGCCGTTCGGATGGTTGCCATTCGGACCGGGCTGATCGTGCCGGAAATAGGGCAGCGGATCGGCGAGCCCGAGCCGCCGCTCATGCGACCCGGCGGGACAGCCACCATAAGGATCGACTGCAATCGGCTGGTTGGCGGCGTTGGCGCAGACATGCTGAATGAGCCAATCCATCGGATCGGTCGAATGGGTCCGTGCCGCTGCGGCCGCGCCGGTCGTCGCGAACGGCATCGCGAGGCAGCCCGCGACCAGCGCGGCGGTGAAGCACTTCGCGGCTCGCGCGATTGCCGCCGCAGGAAACGCCTTCCGCAGCCAAAATGTGGCGTAGCCGCCACCGCCACTCACAAATAGGGATCGCTGCTGGAGAGGTGCTGCGTGACAAAGTCCTGTACTGCCGCTTCGAGCGGGGTGAACGGGGCGCGATAGCCGGCCTGGCGCAGCTTCTCGATCGTCGCCTGCGTGAAATACTGGTAATTCGGCCGGATCGCCGGTGGCGTTTCGATGTATTCGATGCGCGGCGGCACCCCGCAGGCGGCACCCAGCGCCAGCATCGCATCGCGAAAGCTGCGAGCCCGGCCGCTGCCAAGATTGAACACCCCGCTTTCGCATGCGTGTTCGAGCAGCCACGCCATGATATCGGCGCAGTCCTTGACATAAACAAAGTCGCGGCTCTGGTCGCCATCGGCCACATCGTCGCGGTGCGATTTGAAGAGACGGATCGGCTCACCGGCGGCGACGCGGCGGTAATTCTTGGCGAACAGGCTCATCATCTCGCCCTTGTGGTATTCGTTCGGGCCGAACACGTTGAACAGCTTGAGCCCGATCCACAGCGGTGGCGCCCGCCCTGCCATCGCCTGGCGCCAAGCCCAGCGGTCGAAGGCGTGCTTTGACCAGCCATAAAGGTTGAGCGGCTGCAGTCGAGCTAGCGCGGAGCCGCCGCCGCGGTCGTCAAAACCATGCGCCCCGTCGCCATAGGTCGCGGCCGACGAAGCATAGAAGAAGCGCTTGCCAGCCCTGGCGCACCAGCGCCACAGCGCCACCGAATAATTGAGGTTGGTGGCGATGATCTTGTCCGCGTCGCGTTCGGTCGTCGACGAGTTGGCGCCGAGGTGAAATACCGCCTCGACCGCGTCGCCGAACCGATCGAGCCAGGGGAGCAGAGCGTCTATCGCGACGATCTCGAAGAATTCGCGCTTGGCGATGTTGCGCCATTTCTCGCCGCTGCCAAAGCGATCGACGATGATGAGATCGCTGCGCCCGCTGTCGTTGAGCCGGGCGGCCAGCACCGACCCGATAAACCCGCCACCCCCGGTGATGACCAGCATCGATCGCAGCCCGCTACGGCTCGTGCGCCTTAACCGGCCGCGGCCGCTACCGGCGGACCCGCGGCGCGCACCCGGCTGATCGTCGCGGTCGTCGAGCGGCCATTGACGAGATCGACCAGGACGACCCGCCCGCCGGCCGCTTCGACCTCGGCCGACCCGACCACGGTGGGAATCGTGTAGTCGCCGCCCTTGATCAAAACATCGGGTTTCAGCCGGCGGATCAGCTCGATCGGGGTATCGTCGTCAAAGCTGATCACGGCATCGACCGATCCGACCGCGGCGATCACCGCCGAGCGGTCGTGCAGCGGATTGACCGGGCGATGCGACCCTTTGAGCCGGCGAGTGCTGGCATCGCTGTTGAGGGCGACGATCAGCCGGTCGCATTGCGCCCGCGCCGCGGCCAGCAGCGCCACATGGCCCGCATGCATGATATCGAAGCAGCCATTGGTAAAGCCTATCTTCAGCCCGCGGCGGCGCCAGCGCCGGACCACGGCCTCGATTTCGCCGCCACCATAGTGCTTGACCTGATGCCACTCCTCACCGCCGACATCGCGCGAGCGCTCCAGCATCAATTCATCGAGCTCGACGGTCGCGGTGCCGAGCTTGCTGACGGCGATCCCGGCGGCGGTGTTGGCGAGCCGCATCGCCGCCGGCAGCGTCTCGCCGGCGGCATGCGCCAGCGCCAGAACCGCGATTACTGTGTCACCGGCGCCGGTCACATCGAAGACCTCGCGCGCCCGGCTTTTCTCGACATGCACCGCACCCGTGGCTTCGACCAGTACCATGCCCTGGTCCGAACGCTTGGCCAGGATCGCCGCCGCTTCGGCCTCGTGCAGCAGCAGCCTCGCGGCGGTCACGACCTCGCTCTCGCTTGCGACCGGCAGCCGTGAAGCCAGCGCCAATTCCTTCAGATTGGGGGTGACGCAGGTGGCGCCGCGATAGCGCCGAAAATCCGCACTTTTCGGATCGACAAAAACCGGCACTCCGGTGGCGCGCGCCCGCTCGATCGCAGCTTTGACGACCCGCGGACTGAGCACACTCTTGCCGTAATCCGACAGGATCACGGCATCGGCTTCGGGCAGCGCGCCGCTAAAGGCAGTGACCAGCCGGACCTCCTCCTCGGCGTCGAGTGCTGCGAGGCTTTCCTCGTCGATCCGGACGATCTGCTGGTGCGCAGCGACATAGCGGGTCTTGCAGATGGTCGGGCGCGCGGTGCTGGCGACATGCGCATCGACAAGCCCGGCGGTATCGCGGACCAGGGCTGCGACCTCGGCGCCGGCCGCATCGCGTCCCACTAGCCCGATCAGCACGGCGGTGCCGCCGAGCGCGGCGATATTGCGGGCGACATTGCCGGCGCCGCCAAGCATCCCCTCGGTGCGCTGCAACAGCAGCACCGGCACCGGTGCTTCAGGCGAGATCCGCTCGGTTTCGCAATAGGCGAAGCGGTCGAGCATGATATCGCCGAGACACAGGACCCGCGCTGCGGAAAAATCCATCGGCTTCGACCCCCTCCGCGTCAAAATCTCACGGAAGTCGCGAAATCAGCCGCGCTCCGGAAAGGATGCCCCAAGACACGGTTTGCGCAACCAGCTTGCTCCCTCGCCACCCGAAGCCGCCCGGAGCCACGCTGGCGGGCCTCGCATGCAGAGCGGCCGATCGCCACTCGCGTGGCCGCCCGCACCCCGCCGGTTTCGATCGGCAACGCCCCGTGGTGCTCGCTGGTGTCGGACGGGTCGGTCCGGGCAAGGCGGCCGGCAGCCTTAGCGCTTGGAAAACTGAAAGCTGCGCCGGGCTTTGGCCTTGCCGTATTTCTTGCGCTCGACGATGCGGCTGTCGCGGGTCAAAAAGCCCTGGCTTTTCAACAGCGGGCGCAGATTGGGCTCGTAACAGGTCAACGCCTTGCTGATGCCGTGGCGCACCGCTCCCGCTTGGCCCGACAGCCCGCCGCCCTTGACCGTGCACACGACGTCGAACTGGCCGAGCCGATTGGCCGCGACAAAGGGCTGGTTGATCAGCATGCGCAGCACCGGGCGCGCGAAATATGAGGGGCTCTCGCGGTCATTGACCGTGATCGTGCCGTTCCCTGGTTTGATCCACACCCGGGCCACCGCATTCTTGCGCTTGCCGGTGGCATAGGCGCGGCCGAGCTCGTCGATCTGCGGCTGCACATCGATCGCCACCGCCGCTTGTGTCGCTGGCACCGGCGCCGCCGGCGCCGTGCGGGCGGCGGCCATCGCCTGGCGCAGGCTCGCCAGCCCCTGAAAGGTCTGGGGCCGTGGCCCGCCACCCTGGCCGGTGGGCGGGGTGCTGGGAGGATTGCTGGGTTGATCGTCGTCGGCCATCGTCGCTTGCGCCCTCAGATTTCGCTCACGCCCTCAGATTTCGCTCACGCCCTCAGATTTCGCTCACGCCCTCAGATTTCGCTCACGCCCTCAAATTTTTGCGGCTCATCGCGCCGATATCGAGCGGTGTCGGCTGCTGCGCCGCATGCGGGTGCTCGGTTCCGGCAAACACCCGCAAATTCTTCATGATCCGCCGCCCGAGCGGCCCGCGCGGCACCATCCGCTCGACCGCCTTTTCGATGACCCGTTGCGGGTGCCTGCCGGCGAGGATGGCACCCTTGCTGCGACCCTTGATCCCGCCGGGGTAGCCGGTGTGCCAGTAGAAGATGTCGTCCTGACGCTTGTTGCCGGTCAGCTCGACCTTTTCAGCATTGATCACGATGATGTTGTCGCCGCAATCCATGTGCGGTGTGTAGGAGGGCTTGTGCTTGCCGCGCAAGCGGGTGGCGAGGATCGCAGCAAGCCGGCCCAGCACCAGCCCCTCGGCGTCGACCACGACCCATTTTTTTTCGATGTCGGACGGCTTTGCGGAAAAGGTCTTCATGATCCCGGCCACAATTGCCGGCGCCCCATATCTGCGCGGGCCCGGCGGACGCGCCCATTTAGGCGATCGGCTGGCTCCGGTCAAGCAGCACGCGCCAGCCGCACGCGGGCCCGGCGCTCGGCGCACCTGCTCAGGCGAGGCTCTTCGACACCATCTCGTAGGTGTTCCTGCTGAGCCCGGGCGCGGCCAGCACCCGTTCGAGCTCTGCGCGCATCAGCGCCTGGCGGGCCGGGTCGTGGCGCCGCCACAGGCCGAGCGGCTGCACCAGCCGCGCCGCGGTGGTCGGGTTGGCCGGGTCGATCGCGATGACTTCGTCGGCGAGAAATGCATATCCGGCGCCACTCGGATCGTGAAATCGCACCTGGTTCCCTTGGGCAAATGCGCCGACGAGGGCGCGCACCCGGTTCGGGTTGCGGCGGTCATAGGCGGGATGCCGCGCCAGTTCGCGCACCTGTGCCACGGTCTGCGGCAATGACGCGCGCGCCTGCAGGCTGAACCATTTGTCGACGACCAGCGGATCATGCCGCCAGATCGCAAAAAAATGCGCGAGTGCGGTCTCTCGCTCGGGACGGTCGAGATCGGCGAGGATGGTCAGCGCCGCCAGCACGTCGGTCATGTTGGCGGCGGCGTCGAACTGCGCCTTGGCGAGGGCCGCCCCGCGCTCCGCATCGGCGGCGGCGAGATAGCCGAGACAGGTGTTGCGCAGCGCCCGCCGGCCGATCGCCGCACCGTCGATCCGGTAGGGGCCAGGATCGGCAAAAGTCTCGTAGGCGGCGGCAAACCGCGGCTGCAAGGCCCGGCCGATCTCGGCCCGTGCCGCCTCGCGTGCGGCATGCACGGCATCGACATCGGCCACCGCCATCCGGTCGGCGAGAGACGCCTCGCTCGGCAGGCTCAGCGCCTCGGCGGCAAAGGCCGCGTCGCCAGCACCGCCAGCGAGGCTCGCCTCGGCCGCGGCAATGAGATCGGGGTCGAGCGGCGCCTGAACCTCGCCGCGGCGCAACGCCTCAACCCGGCCGAGCAAGGCGCGTGCCGCGGCCTCCTGCCCCGCTTCCCAGCGGGCAAACGGGTCGGGATCGTGGACCGCGAGAAATTTGAGCTGGTCGAGCGGCACCCCCTTCAGCTTTACCGGCGCCGAAAAGCCGCGCAGCAGCGACGGCACCGGCCGTTCCGGCAGACCGACAAAGCGGAAGCTCTGCCGCTCGCTGGTCAGCTCGACGACCCGCGTGCCCGGCCGATTCTCCGCTGTGCCCGCGCGATCGCTTTCGAGCCGGACCGGCAACTCCGCCCCATCGCCGGCGAGGAGCCCGAGCGCGAGCGGGATCGGCATCGGCGATTTTTCGGGCTGGCCGGGGGTCGGCGGCACCCTTTGCGCGAAGTCGAGCCGGTAGCTGCCGCTCTGCGCGTCCCATTCGTCGGCGACGGTCACCTCGGGTGTCCCGGCCTGCTCGTACCACAGCTTGAACCCGCCGAGATCGACCCCGCCCGCATCCTGCATCGCCGCGACAAAATCCTCGATCGTCGCCGCGTGATTGTCGTGCCGGGCGATATAGAGATCCATGCCGCGGCGAAACCCGTCGCGTCCCAGAAGGGTCTGGATCATCCGGATCACCTCCGCACCCTTGTTGTAGACGGTCGCGGTGTAGAAATTGTCGATTCTGAGATAGCTCTGCGGCCGCACCGGATGCGCCAGGGGCCCATCATCCTCGGGAAACTGGATCGCGCGCAGCGTGCGCACCGTGCCGATCCGCTTGACCGCGCGGCTTCCCTGGTCGGCCGAGAACTCCTGGTCGCGAAACACCGTCAACCCTTCCTTCAGCGACAACTGGAACCAGTCGCGGCAGGTCACCCGGTCGCCAGTCCAGTTGTGAAAGTATTCGTGCGCGATCACCGCTTCGATCCCCTGGTAGTCGGTGTCGGTCGCGGTTTCGGGCTTGGCCAGCACATAGCGCGTGTTGAAGATGTTGAGCCCCTTGTTCTCCATCGCCCCCATGTTGAAGTCGCTGACCGCGACGATGTTGAAGACCTCGAGATCGTATTCGAGGCCAAAGGTTTCCTCGTCCCAGGCCATCGCCTTTTTCAAGGACGCCATCGCGTGGCTGCACTTGTCCTCGTCGCCGCGCCGCACCCAAATCCCGAGCGCCACCTCGCGGCCCGAGCGGGTCGTGAACCGGTCGCGCACCGCCACAAGGTCGCCCGCCACCAGCGCGAACAGGTAAGAGGGCTTCGGGTGCGGATCGGCCCATTCGACCCAGTGCCGGGCAGCTTCGGGCCGACCGCCCTCGGTCTCGCCGCTCGCCATGGGGTTGCCGTTTGACAGCAATACCGGGAACCGTGTCTTGTCGGCGACGATCGTCACCCTGTAGCGCGCCATCACATCCGGCCGGTCGATAAAATAGGTGATGCGGCGAAAGCCCTCGGGCTCGCACTGGGTGCAGAAATTGCCGCCCGACATGTAGAGCCCGGAGAGCGCCGAATTGGCCTGCGGGTCGATCCGGGTCTCGATCTCGAGGCTGAACGCATCGGGCACCGCGTCGATGACGAGCCCGCCCTCAGCCGTCGCCCGGTAGCGGTTCGCGCCGAGCCTCTCGCCATCGAGCGCCACGGACACGAGCTCGAGCGCGTCGCCGTCGAGTTCGAGCGCATTCCCGCCCGAGCCCGCCGGGTTGCGTCGCACGCCAAGCCGCGACTTGACCCGCGTATCGCTGTCGCCCAGTTCAAAGACGAGATCGACCGTGTCGATCAGAAACTCGGGCGGCCGGTAATCGGCGAGCCTTATCGGCTGCGGCGGGGCGACATCGGCGCCGGCGGTTCCAGGGGCGGCAACCACGTCATGGGCGACATCGAGCATCGGGGCGAGCCTTTGTTCTCTCGACAGGCTCCCAGCCTATCCCGCCACCGCCGCGCTGGCCACCCCACCCCGGCAAGCGAACCCGTCGTTCCGGCGCAAGCACGAACCCTAGGCGGCCTCGCGCGTCCTTCGGTGTTCCCACCTTTCCGGCGGCGGTGCAATCCAGGGTCATGCCGCGTACCGCCCTGGTGCGGCTTCGCGCGCCTGGCCGAGCGAGACGAGCGTTTCGAGGACGGCGGCGACGCGGTCGCGGCGGGCGCGGACAAAATGCGCCGCAACCTGCTCGGCCGCGGCGGGCGCGCTTTCGGCGGCGAGCACCGCGCGCACCGCCTTGAATTGGCCCGGCAGATCACGCGGCAACGATTGCCGCGCAGCCGCGGCGGCTTGCTCCACCACGAGCTCGCGCTGCGCCGGCGCCGCAGCAATGCCTGCCTGAAATTCCGGGCGCAGCCAACGGATCGTGCCGCGAAATTCCTCCTCGGCGCGTTCGCGGTTGAGTGCCACGAGGCGGGCGAGGAGATCGTCGTCGGAGATGTCGGTGGGCCAGCCATAGGCGGCGAAGACCGCGCGGTCGAGATCGTCGTGCAGACGGCGGATCACCCCGACCAGGCCGCGATCGTGAATGCCGCGCTCGGCCTCGGTCAGATCTTCGCCGGAACGCAGCTTTGCCAGTACATTGTAGAGTGCGGTCAGGGTCAGATCGGGGTAGAGCCGCAGCCGCTCCTTGCGCAACCCGTCCAATTCCTCGGCAATCGCCGCGATCGCCGCCCGCTCGCCCTCGCCGCAATCGGGAAACGGAAACGGGTCGAAGCAGCGAGTTTTGTTGTAGCGTGGGTCGTCGCCAACACCCTGATGTCCCCCGACCGCAGTCGCCCAAACGACGTGTACACTGCTCGATAAAACTCCTAGGAAAGAACCGTCCTCAAAACCAAAATTTACAAGCATGTTATCAGGCCGAGTGCCCTCCGGTAGAAACACGAAAAAGCGATGCCGCGATGTTTCCGCCGTCGAGATAAATCGCCGTAAGCCCGCAGTTGCCGATCTAAGGTCGGTGTTCCGACGTCCGAACAGCCACCAGTTTTCGCGACGATAGCGCTCGTTGTTCTGGTCCCGCTCGGGCTTCACCCGCTCCAGCACCCATTGATAGACATCGGGGAAGCGCTGGCGCACGTCTACTTCGCTCAATCCGAACAGGTCGATGACCATCAGTTTGCGGCTGTGGCCGTTAAGGTCGCGGCCGTTCAGGTAGGGCCGGATGTGGCGGTCGAGGCCAGGGACGCGGCCGAGGCCGAGCGCCTTTGCCTCTTCCGGCGTCACGATAAAGCCGGCGCCGTGCAACTTTACGCCGGGCGAGCACAGACCCTCGTTCGCGCGCAGCGGCAGGGCGCGGGTCAGATCGGCGCCGATGCGTAGATCGGCATGGATCGCGGCATTGCGCTCGGTAAATTCGACATCGGACTCGCCATCCTCGCCGGGCGTTTCGCGCGTCACTTCGAGCAGCCGGCCCGGACGATCGCGGCCTTTGACACCGACGGTCATCGCGATGCGCACCGCGGCGGCATCGGACGCCTCGACCCAGGGATGGTTCGGGATCGCGAAAGTGAGCGAGATGCCGTCCACATGCTCCAGATGCGCCTTGACGACCCGCCGGTTGAATGCCTGCGGCAATGAGTTGGTGGTGATCAGCCCGAAACGACGGGTATGCCCGGCGGCGACCTGCTGCGCGGCGCGATGCCACCAATACATCACGTAATCGGCGGATTGCGGCATCTGCCGATAGACATTCCACAGCGCCTCGGCATAGCCCTCGCCCTGGACAGCCCGCAGATCCTTTCCGCCGATAAAGGGCGGGTTGCCGATGATGAAATCAGCGCGCGGCCATCGTGCCGGCTGCGCGCCCAAGAGCCGCACGACTTCGACGCGGGCGTTGTCGTCGGGCACCATCGCGCCGGTGACCGGATGTGGTTTTTTGGTCCTGCCATCCCAGCGGGTCAATGGGCGGCCGTCGGGACCGCGCACCAGCTCCTCCGTGCGCCAGACCAATAGCGCGTCACCGTGCTCGATGTTGCGGAAATTGCGCAATACCGGCTCGGCCGGCATGGCCCTGCCCCGGATGCGGAAATGCCATTGCAGGTAGCCGATCCACAGCACCAGCTCGGTGATCGCGACGGCGCGCGGATTGGCCTCGATGCCACGCAATTGGTGCGGATCGACCGTGTGGCCGGCGAGCGATTCGAGGGTCAGCGTCTCTCCGAGAGCGGCGAGCAAATCCAATACCTCGCCTTCGAGCCGCTTCAGATGTTCGAGCGCCACATAGAGAAAATTGCCGGTGCCGCAGGCCGGGTCGAGGATCGTGGTGTTGCACAGGGTTTCGTGGAAACGGCGCAACTCGGCGATGGCACCCGCCTTGTCGCCGGCATCGGCCAGTTCGACCGCCGCGGCCTTGACCGCCTCCCAATCGGCGCGCAGCGGCTCGATGATCGTCGGCAATACCAGCCGCTCGACATAGGCGCGTGGTGTGTAATGCGCGCCGAGCCGTTCGCGCTCGCGCTCGTCGAGGGCGCGCTCCAGGAGCGTGCCGAAGATCGCCGGCTCGACCGCCGACCAATCGGCCTCGGCGGCATCGATCAGCAATTCGAGTTGCTCGCCGTCGAGCGGGATCGCCTCGGTATTCTGGAACAGCCCGCCGTTGAAGCGCAAAATGTCCTCGCCGAGTTCGGGAGAAAACCCACCCTTATCCATGTTCGACCAAAGGCCGCGCATCATCGGCGCAAAGGTGTGCGGCCGGCCGCGCAGACCCCGCAACAATTCGCGAAAGCTGTTTTTCGCCAGCAGCCCGACATCCTCGGCAAACATCGTGAAGAGGCTGCGCATCAGAAAAAGCGCCACGCGTTCGGCGCCGTGCCCGGCCTTTTCGAGGCTGCGGCCCAGCGTTGCGAGCCGCGCTGCAATTTCGCGGGTGACCCGCGCCGCATGGCGGCTGGGGTCGAGCGAGAGCGGCTCCCGCCAGATCGCCCGCAGCCGTTCGCGGATTTCGTCGCGCGCCAGCTCCGGCAAGAAGATGCGGAAGCTATTGGTGTCGGGGAATTGTGCGTAATGCTTGCCGGTGCCGGTGAAGTCGGCGTAGGTCTCGATGCTGTGGCCGACATCGGCGATGATCAGAAAGGGTGGCCACTCCGGCAATGCCTTGGCGTATTGCTCGGCCTGTCCGCGGGCGCGCAACATGGCGGCGTCCCAGGTCTCGGTGCCGCGGATGCCGTGGCCACGCCGACGGCGGGGCACGGCGAGGCCGGTTTCTTCCAGCAGCGTTCTTCCCTGCTTTGCCTCACAGCCCTGCTTGGTTTCGAGTACAAAGCAGTTGTGGCGATAGAGATCGATAAATTTGATGCTGGTCGTGCCGTCGAAATTATGAAAATGCACCGGCCGCTCGAACACGTAATCGTCATGACCGGGTTCACCCGTTGCCGGCTCGGGACGGGGCAGCCCGAGCAAATCGCACAGCTCGAACAGGAACATCTGATAATTCGAGCGCTCGGACGCAGCCGAGCGTTGCCATCGACCGATAAAGGCTTCGACCGTGGCTTCGGTAGGGTTCTGATCGCAGCCGTCTACGCAATTATCCATGGGACCCGCGCCGTGGCCCGCATAGCCCAGCAAACGTCATTTTCGCGTCCGCGGCCATGTTGCGGTAATGCCCGCCGTCGCCGGCTGACCGTCACGCCTCGGGAGCATCGAGCAACGCCGACAATTCGTGCCATTCGCGAGTGGAGAGGCCGCTGTCCGGTTGGGTCACGGTTTCGCCGGCGAGACGGCGGCGGATCACCGCCAGCCCCTTCGCCGAGATCGTCGCCGCGTCGAGCCGGTATTCGTGAAACGCCTCGTGGGTCATCGGGACCCAGCGTTGCAGGATGCCGAGCATCACCTCGGCATAGGCGCGGATTTCGTATTGCGCATGGCCGTCGGCGCGCAGCGACAGAAAATGCAAGAGATTGTGCAGGTCGATCTTCCAATACCACTGTGTGTAGAAGCCGAGCGTCAGATTGATGCGAGCGAGCTCGCGCGCGAGACCCGGCCGGTCGGGGTCGAGCGGCATGCCCGCGGCGTCCTCGTTCAATAGCTCGGTGTAGCCGGCATAGGCGCGCGCCGCCTCGTCCCGCAGCAGGCCGAGGACGTGCCCGGCAGCCGCTCCCGACAGCGCGGCACCGCGCCCCTGGCGATTGGTCGCCGCCTGCGCCGCCAGATGTGCGGGGTCCGGCACATAGAATTCGTTGTCGAGGATCGAATAGCGCGCCGAATATTCGTTGATGTTGGCGGTGCGGTGCCGGATCCATTGCCGGGCGACAAAGATCGGCAATTTGACGTGCAGCTTGATCTCGCACATCTCGAACGGTGTCGTATGGCGGTGTCGCATCAGATAGTTGATCAGCCCCTGGTCCTCGCTCGTCCGCTTGGTGCCGCGGCCGTAGGAGACCCGTGCGGCCTGCACCACCGCTGCGTCGTCGCCCATATAGTCGATCACGCGGACAAACCCGTGATCGAGCACCGGAAGCGGCTGGTAGAGGATTTCCTCGAGCGCCGGCACGGTGGCGCGCCGTGTCGTCTGTTGCGTCTCCCGCTGCGCGGCAATTTCGAAGAGCTGGTCCTCGGTCGGCGGCATTCCCCGGCTCCTTGCCTGGCACGCCCGCAAATTAGGGGGCGAGGCCGTCCTCGGGCAACCGCTCGCGGTGCCACCGTGGCAGCGACCATTGCGTTGCCGCCTCCGGCATCCTATATTCGGCGCGTCGGTTTTCCCGACTATGGCGATACACGGCTTGCGAAATAAGCGTTGCGGACCCGGGGGCAGTACCCGGCGCCTCCACCACTCCCGCCGCCCTCCCTCGGGAACGGCGCATTGCGGGGGCGAACCAGGCTCGACGTGCGTAATAAAGGTAAGATCCGTCGCCCGGCATGATACCGCCGTTATCGGGTCACAATCTAGCTGCGAACGACAACTTCGCACCAGAGGCGCTCGCGGCCTAACCCCTAGCGGGGTAACAGCCTAGAGCAAATCGCGGTCCGAGGGGCACCGGGCAACAGAAGCCCCTCACTCGCCTCCCTGATTCTTTCCGGTTCCGGCCGCCCCGATCCACCCCAACGAGCTGCCCAGATGGCCCAGGATCTCTTCCCCTACGACAAGATGGTGGAGACCGCGTTGCGCGGGGTCGCGCGCGAGGCCCTGGCGATCGCCGCCCGTGACGGGCTGCGCGGTGAGCATCATTTCTATATCGGGTTTCGCACCGGTGCCGCCGGGGTGGTCGTGCCGCCGCAGCTCCTGGCGAAATATCCCGAAGAAATGACGATCGTGCTGCAGCACCAGTTCTGGGGGCTCGAGACCGGGGAGACGGCGTTCTCGGTGAGCCTGAGCTTTGCCAACCGGTCGGAGCGACTGACGATCCCTTATGCCGCGATCACCAGCTTTGCCGATCCCTCGGTCAAGTTCGGGCTGCAATTCGCCGCCCCGGCGGCACCGCCGGAGGAGGCTGCGGCCTCGATCGCGGCACTTCCGGCCGGCGATAGTGCCGCCCCGGCCGAGCGGCGGGAGGCCGAGATCGTCACCCTCGACCGGTTCCGCAAGCGTTAGGCCCCGCTTGACGCAGGCGCGCAAAGCCCGATCCTGACGGCGACCCCGCCGGCACGAGTGAACAGCGGAGCAACCATGAGCGACTTAACCTTTCACGAGCTGTTCCCGCTCGGCGCCGAGGACACACCCTATCGCAAGCTGAGCGGCGACCATGTCTCAACCGCTACCTTCGAGGGACAGCGGATCGTCAAGATCGAGCCGGCGGCGTTGACATTGCTGGCGGCCCGGGCCTTCGCCGACAGCGCGCATCTGCTGCGCCCCGGCCATCTCGCCTCGCTGCGTGCGATCCTCGACGATCCCGAGGCCTCGGCCAACGACCGGTTTGTCGCCTTTGATCTGCTGAAAAACGCCAATATCGCCGCCGGCCGCGTGCTGCCGATGTGCCAGGACACCGGCACCGCAATCGTCATGGGCAAAAAGGGCCAGCAGGTGTGGACCGGTGGCGACGACGCGGCGGCATTGTCGGCCGGCATTCGCCGTACCTACACCGAGACCAACCTGCGCTACAGCCAGGTGGCGCCGCTGTCGATGTACGAGGAGGTCAACACCGGCGACAATCTGCCGGCACAGATCGACCTCTATGCCGAACCGGGCGAGGCCTACAAATTCCTGTTCATCGCCAAGGGCGGCGGCTCGGCCAACAAGAGTTTCCTCTACCAGCAATCAAAGGCGGTGCTGAACCCGAAATCGCTGCGCAAATTCCTCGACGAGAAGATCCGCACTCTCGGCACCGCTGCCTGCCCGCCCTATCACTTGGCGATCGTGATCGGCGGTACCTCGGCCGAGATGAACCTGAAGACGGTCAAGCTCGCCAGCTGCCGCTATCTCGACAGCCTGCCCCTCGCCGGCAACCGGTGGGGCCAGGCCTATCGCGACCGTGAATTCGAAGCCGAAGTGCTCGAATTGACCCGCGGCCTCGGTATCGGCGCCCAGTTCGGCGGCAAGTATTTCTGCCACGACGTGCGGGTGATCCGGCTGCCGCGGCATGGTGCGAGCCTGCCGATCGGCATCGGCGTGTCGTGCTCGGCCGACCGCCAGATCCTCGGCAAGATCACCGCCGACGGCGTGTTTGTCGAAGAGCTCGAGGCAAACCCGGCGCGCTTTCTGCCCGAGATCGACGAGGCGAGCCTTGGCGGCGAGGTCGTGCCGATCGATCTCGCGCGGCCGATGGACGAGATCCGCCGCACCCTGTCGCAATACCCGATCAAGACGCGGCTCAGCCTGAGCGGGCCGCTGGTCGTCGCGCGCGACATCGCGCACGCCAAATTGCAGGAGCGGCTCGATCGCGGCGAGGGGCTGCCCGATTACGCCAGAAACCATCCGATCTACTATGCCGGCCCGGCGAAGACGCCACAGGGCTATGCCTCGGGGTCGTTCGGGCCGACCACGGCTGGGCGCATGGACGGCTATGTCGATGCGTTCATGGCGGCCGGCGGCAGCTTTGTCACGCTGGCGAAAGGGAATCGCGGTGGCGAAGTGCGCGACGCCTGCCGCCGGCATGGCGGCTTTTATCTCGGCTCGATCGGCGGGCCGGCGGCGCGCCTCGCGCTCGAATGCATCCGCAAGGTCGAGCTCGTCGAATATCCCGAGCTCGGCATGGAAGCGGTGTGGCGCATCGAGGTCGCCGATTTTCCGGCCTTTATCGTGATCGACGACAAGGGGAACGATTTCTTCGCCGCGCTCGCCTGAACCGGCAGCGGGCGGGCGGCGGTTGGAGGCCTCCTCTGTGGCGCGGACCGGGGGAGCGGCGCAGGACGATGTGGTCGAGGCGCTGACGCGCGGCGACAAGGGGGCCTGGAAAGTGTTTGTCCGGCGTTATGCCGGGCTTGTCACCGCCGCGGTGCGCGGTGTGGCGCGCGACCCGAACGATATCGAGGATCTCGTGCAGGAGGTGTTCCTGCGGCTGTGTCGGAGCGATTTCCGCCTGCTGCGCGGGTACGATCCCAGCCGCGCCGGGCTCTCGACCTGGATCACGATCGTCGCGCGCAGCACCGCCCGTGATGCGATGCGCCGGCGCCGCCCGGTGGCGGTGCCGATCGAGGCCGTGCCGGAAGGCTGGCTCGCGGTCGATCCAGTCGTCCCGGTCGCCCGGCTCAAGCTGCCGGACGCCCTGCTGTCGCCGCGCCAGCGGGAAATCCTGACCATGCTGTATGATCGCGAGATGGAGGTGGCGGAGATCGCTCGCCTGCTCGGCATCGACCCGCAGACCGTGCGCAGCGCCCACCACAAGGCGATGATCAAGCTGCGCGCCCACTTCAAGACCGACGCGGAGTGAGGCGCGCCGGGAAGTTGCGGGGATGGCCGGATTGCAGCATGCCTAGATATCCAAAGAGAGCGGTGCGATGAAGCGAACCGGCTGGGGAATGGGCAAGGCGGCGAACTTTGAGGCGGACCGCGCGGTGTGGCGGTATTGCCGCGGCGCCGACGCGCCGGCGGATGATGCGGCGCGGTTTCTCGATCTCGCCGGCTTTGCCGACAACAGGCTTGATGAAGAGGATCACGGCCGTGTCGCGGCACTGCTCGCGATCGATCTTGCGGCGGCGGCCGATGTGGCGGCGGCGCGCGAGCTGGCGGTGCCGAGCGCCGCTGAGACACTGCCCGGTGCGGTCATGGCCGGGATCATCGCCAGGGCGGAGGCGCTGGTCGCCGGTGGCGAGAGCGAACCCGTTCGTATCCTCTCGTTGCGGAGCGAACCCGATCGGCCGGCGTTGCAGCGTTTCGCGCAGTGGGGCAGCCTTGCGGCGGCGATCGTCGTTGCCAGCTGGCTCGGCTTTGCCATGGGCAGCAACACTTCGGCGGTGTTGACCCGACCGCCAACGCAGACCGCTCAGAGCGCTGACACGAACTTTCTGCCCGAGCTGCTCGACCCGACGACGAGCTTTCTGCGAGAGCTGGTCGAGGGCCGACAGACGTGAGCCTTGCCCATGCCGTGGCGCATCGTGGGACACGCCGAAATTTTGTGAAAGTGGCGTTGGCGCTGTCGCTGGCGCTCAATTTGTTTTTTGTGGTCGGCGCCGCATGGATCGGGGTTCACGCGCCGGCGCCGCCGCTCTCTCCCGCGCAGCGCCTGGCGCAGATGGGCCACGAGCTCGGCCTTGACGCGCAGCAAACAGAGGCGTTTGCGGTCTATTCGCAGACCATGCGCGAACGCCTCCAAGCGATGCATCAGGCGACCCAGCCGCTGGTATCGGAGGCTTGGTCCGAGGTGGCCAAGCCGCAAGCCGACGAGACGCGGATCATGGAGCTGCTCGACCAGGCCGGGCAGAAGCGGCGCGAGTTTGTCAGCCAGCTGACGGCGACGACGTTGTCGTTCCTCGCGACCCTGTCACCCGAGCAGCGCCGCAAATTTGTCGAGCTCGCCCATCACCGGCCGCGCCCGTGGTCCCCGCCGCATCATCACGACGGCTCGCACTAGATTTGCCGGCGCCAAACGTCGCTGCGGCGGCGGCACTGCTGGCCCCAACGAGGAGCCTCGAATGGCCCAGAATGCTGCGAGCGGGCGCTCGCGCCGCGACGCCCTGCGTCTTGTTGTTGCGGCCGCCCCGGCGCTGCTGATGGCGGCGGCATGGCCGCGCGTCGCCGGCGCCGCGACGAACACCGCGCAACCGCTCAAGATCGGCATGATCGGCTCGGGCCGCCAGGGTGGTGCGCTCGGCTCGCTCTGGGTCAAGGCTGGTCACCCGGTGATGTTCTCGTCGCGCAATCCCGAGGAGCTGAAGGATCTTGTGGCGGGTCTCGGTCCCTTGGCGCGGGCAGGCACCGTTGCGCAGGCGATCGCGTTCGGCGATGTCGTGGTGATCGTCGTGCCCTATCCCGCGATGCGGGAAATCGGCCACGACTATGCGGCAGCGCTCGCCAAAAAGGCGCTCGTCATCGATGTCAGCAACCCAAATGCGCGTCGCGACGGTGACGCGATCGTCGATTGGGTGAACCAGCAGGGCGGGGCTGGACTGGCGACCGCCAAGCTGTTGCCGGGCGCGCACCTGGTTCGCGGCTTCAATGCGATCGGTTATATGCTGCTCTCAAAAGATGCACATCACGCCGGCGGGGAGATCGGCATTCCGATTGCCGGCGACGATCCGAAGGCGATCGCGATCGCCTCGACGCTGATCCGCCAGATCGGCTACGAGCCGGTCCTGATCGGCGGGCTGGCGAAGGGCAAGTATCTGGTGCCAGGGACGCCACTCCGCGGCGCGCATACACCGGCCGAGATCCGCCAGATCGCCGCCGGTCTCGGGTGAGCCGCATGTGAGCGACCGCCGCCCAGCCCCCGATGCGGAGCGCAGCGGCAGCGCCGTGCTGTTCCGCCTGCTGCGCCGCTTTATCGACATCAGGCGCGAGGAAGTCGCGGTCGTCGCCTGGTGCTGGCTCTACATTTTCGCCGTCCTGTCATCCTATTACATCATGCGGCCGATCCGTGACGAGGCGGGTGTCGCCGGCGGTGTGCGCAATCTGCAGTGGCTGTTTACCGGCACGCTCGTCGGCATGCTGGTGCTGAACATTCCGTTCGCTTACCTCGTCAAAAAGCTGCCGCGCAGCCGCTTCATCCCGCTGACCTACCGGTTTTTCAGCACCAACATCGTGCTCTTTGCGATTGCTCTCCACTATGCGGGCGCAGCGCAGACTGTATGGATCGGGCGGATCTTCTTTATCTGGGTGTCGGTCTACAATTTGTTCGTCGTATCGGTGTTCTGGCAGATGAACGTCGATCTGTTCAGTCCGGAGCAAGGCAAGCGCCTCTTTGGGCTGATCGCTGCCGGCGCGTCGATCGGCGCGATCGTCGGTTCGAGTGTGACCGCCTCGCTCGCCCGCGTGGTGTCGCCAATCTTTCTGCTGCTGGGTGCGGCACTTCTGCTCGAGCTCGCGGTCTTTGGCGTCGGCCGTCTGTCGCGCCTGTCGCCGGCGCTGCATCGCCAGCCCACCGCGACGGCCGAAGCGCCGATCGGGGGCGGCGTGTTTGCCGGGATCACCCGCGCGTTCCGCTCGCCCTATCTCGTCAATGTCAGCCTCTTTGTGCTGCTGTTCGCGGTCACTTCGACCTTTCTCTACTTTCAGCAGGCCGGCATCGTCGCCCGCAGCTTCCACAGTCACGGAGCGCAGACCGCGTTCTTCGCGACCGTCGATCTCAGCGTCAACATCCTGACGCTCGTGGTCCAGCTGCTGCTGACCGGCCGTATCGTCGGGCTGTTGGGCGTGGCGGTGACGCTGGCGCTGCTGCCGGCGCTGACCATCGTCGGCTTTGGTGCGCTGGCGCTGTTGCCGACGATCGCCGCGGTGGCGGTGTTCCAGGTGCTGCGTCGGGCGGCGGACTACGCAATCGCACGGCCAACGCGCGAGATGCTGTTCACGGTCGTGTCGCGCGAGGACCGCTACAAGGCGAAGAGCTTTATCGACACCGCCGTCTATCGCACCGGCGACCAGCTCGGCGCCTGGTCGGTGGCGCTGCTGCGGGTGCTTGGCCTCGGCGTCTCCGGTGTGGCCGTGGTGGCAATCCCGATTGCTCTTGCCTGGCTCGTCAACGGATTGTGGCTCGGCTACCGGCAGGAGCGGCTGGCGGCAGTGCCGCCCGTTGCCGAGAACACGCCCGGTGCCGAGAATAGCGCGCCGACCACCGGCGGCACGGCATTGGCCGCCCGCAGCGGCTCCTGATAGCCCACCGGCCACGTTCTGCCCGACGATTTTCGCAGCTGCTGGTGCGGCGGCGAGGGGCAGCCCGGTGCGGCACGGCCTGCTTTGGCGCGATGACGGCGACCGGGATCGCGCGGTGCTTGCGGGCCGGTGGCGACCGCTCAGGAAACGAGGCAGCTGCCTCCGGTCGCCGGGTTATCGGGCTTGGCGTCGGGGGTCGCGAACGGCACCCCTTCACCCGGGTGGCTGCCGATTTTCACGAGATCGCTCGCCACCGGCGGCTTTGCCGGATCGCGCCCAGCGACGATCGTGCCGCCCGATACACGCTCGCTGCGCGCCGGCCACAAAAATTCGAACCCGGCAATACGACGGCCGGTGCCGCTCGGTATGTAGATCGGGCCGGATAGGCGGAAGATGTGCTTGCCGGGGCCGCTTGCACCGATTTCGGTCCCGACCGGATGGCCGGTCTGTGCCCAGACGACGACGTCGCCGCGGAACCACGCGTTGAGCGCCGCGGTGTCGTCATGCGCGCCGTCGCCCCACAAGGCGAGCGTCGTGACGGCACATTTGCCAGCCGGCGCGGCCCCGGCCGGCATGACACCGAGCAAAATCAGCAAGAGGGCGGCGAGGATGCGGGTCATCGGCAGCGCATGGCGCGGGGCTCAGCCCTTGCCGTCCGCCACCGGGACCGCGACCTGGCGGCGGGGCGCCCAGGGCACGTCTCGCAGATGTTCGAGGTCGATCGTCGGCATCGCCACGCGCAACAGGCCGGCGACGCGATTGGCAAGATCGCTGTAGCCGTCGAAATTGCGGCGCAATCGGCCGCGCCAGGCCGGAACCCCGCCGCTGGCATGCAGTTCGAACGCCGATTCGCGCCCATCGAGCGCCGAGGACACGTGGTCCCAGGCCATCTGCAGCAGTGCCGCGCGCTGCAGCGCGGTATAGCCGCCCCCGCCAAACGACTGGGCGAGCCCGGCGGCGACCTCGGGGGCGGCGAGGTCACGGTCGGACGGGGCGACCACCAGCGACGAGCCCGGCACGATCCGCAGGATCTCGGCCATGCGCGGGCGCGCGCGCAAAATCGCCAGACCCCCGGCTGCGAGATGCGCGTGGTTCGGAACGCAATAGCCGCTCAGGGTGACATGCGGATCCCGCTCGCAGGCGACAAGGCAGCTGCGCACGGTCTGCACTTCCGTCGCCAGATCGACGAGGTATTCGATCGTCTGCTCGTGCCGGGCGAGCGCCATCGCATGCGCCAGTGCCAGCGCCACGCCGAGCGTGAACTCGGCCTTCGACAGCCAGCCATGCACATGGTGCCAGATCAGCCAGCGCACCACCGGCTCGGGCGACTGGCCGAGCAGAAACACCTGCTCCCACGGGATGAACACATCGTCGAGCCACATCTGGCCATCGAGCTCATCAAACCGGCTCGACAGCGGCGCCACAAACGGGTTCGCGTCGCGCACCGCGATCTTGCGGCACAGCGTCGTCACCCCGGAGGCGGCAACCGGCACGATAAAGGTGGCGAAATGCTCGCCGAGCTTCAGCCCCGAAACGCTGCCGATATAGACATCCTCGGCATAGGCCGGGCTCGTATGCATGCCGATCTTGCCGCTGACGACGATCCCGGCATCGGTTTCGCGCACGATCCGCAGTGCCATGCGCTCGGCCGGGTCCTCGCGCAGGCGGTAGCCGATCGTCGGGGCACCGCCGCAAAAGGTCAGAAACCGCCCGGTCGCGGCGATCATCTCCCGATAGCGCGAGGCATTGGCGATCTGTTCCGGCGACACCGCGCATTCCTGCGCCGAAGCGAGGATTCCGAGAGCGATCATATGGCCGTAGCACGGGGTGTGGGTGATGTTGCCGGCAGAGAGAAACGTCGTCGCGGCAAAAAACCGGCCCATGCCGCCGAGATCGTCGGCGCTCTCTGGCACGAGATAAGCCCAGGGAGTGCCGTCCGCCGGCCGCAACACGGTTTCGCGCCAGGCCGGATCGCGCAGCAGATCGTACCAGGCGACGTATTCGTCGACCATCGCCCGCGTAGCCGGGTGCGTCGTCACGTCGTCGATCAGGCCCTCGCCCATGACCCACACCCGACGCCCGTCACGCAATGCCCGCCGGTAATCCGCGCCTGTTCGCATATCCTGTTCCTCGCTCGGCGGTCGAACGGCGAGGACAGGTGTAGCCCCGTTCGGCGTGTCGGCCAAACGGGATTTCGGCAGCCGAGGCGGGTCAGCTTTCGCGCCGGCCTTGCAGCATGCCGCTCAGGACCGCCAGCAGCTCGGCGAGCCGGAACGGCTTGTGCAGGCGAGGGCAGGCGGCATATTCGGGCGGCAGGCTATTGCCACTGTATCCCGTGACGAGAACAAACGGCACATTGCGTCGCGTCAAGATGTCGGCAACCGGAAAGGCCCGCTCACCGGCCAGATTGACGTCGAGCACTGCGGCGTCGCAGGCCTCGCTCTCGGCCGCCTCGAGCGCCGGCGCCAGGCGCGGGATCGGCCCAGCCACCGAGCAGCCGGCAGTTTGCAGCATATCCTCGATCAGCGAGGCGACCAGGTATTCGTCCTCGACGACCAATATTCGGGCACCTTGGAGAGACGCTGTCATGACGCAGCATCCTGTAGTTTGCGGGTGTCGGGCGCCGCTCCGAAAATGAAATATTGCGGATTGGCGGGAATGGTGATCTTGCAGTCGAGACCGCCGTCCACAGCGCCGATCTTTGCTTCACCCTGCAATTCGAAACGAATGCCGCGCTCGATCAGTTCCAGGCCAAAGCCGCGCTTCGCCACCCCGTCGATCTTTGGCCCGCCGCTCTCCCGCCAGCTCAGCTCGATGCCGGGCGGACTGTGGTCGGCAATATTCCAGACCACCTCGACCCGACCGCCCGGCACCGACAGAGCGCCATGCTTTGCAGCGTTGGTCGTCAGCTCGTGGATCACCATGGTAAAAAACAGCGCGGCCTGCGGCTTCAGCATGACCGGCGGACCATCGACCTTGATATTGCCGCCGTTTCCCGCCGCGTGGGGGGCGATTTCCTCCATGATCAGCTCGCGCAACGATGCCTCGATCCAGCCGCCTTGGGACAGCACTTCGTGAGTGTGGCCGAGCGCGTGGAAGCGCGCGATCAGATCGGTCTTGGCCTCACCGTCCGACAAAGAGCGTTCAGCGATCGACGAGACGACCGCGAGTGTGTTCTTGACGCGATGGCTGAGCTCGGCAGCGAGCACCTTTTGCTGCTCCTCGGCGGCAATGAGGCTGGTGACGTCGACAAAGGTCAGCAGCACGCCATCGATCGCGTTGCCCGCGACGCGATACGGCAGCAGGCGGGCCAGGTAATGCCGCCGCCCATCGGCTAGGCTGACCGCGCGCTCGACGGTGTCGCCGCCAAACACCGCGCAAATGTCGCGTTCGAGATCGGGGTAGGCAAGGCGCCCGGCAATGTCGGTCAAGGGTCGGCCGCGATCGCCTGGGATCAGGTTGAACAGGTCGCTGACCGCCGGCGTGAAGGTGCGGATCACCAAATTGCGGTCGAGGAAGATCGTCGCAATCTGCGTGCTTTTGAACAAGTTCCTCAGGTCGCTGTTGGCCCGGTCGAGCTCGTCGATCTTGCTGGTGAGTTCATTGTTGACCGTCTGCAACTCTTCGTTGACCGATTCCAATTCCTCTTTCGAGGTCTCGATCTCCTCGTTGGTCGATTGCAATTCCTCGTTGACCGAAAGCAGCTCCTCGTTTGAAGAGCGGAACTCCTCATTCGCCGTTTCGAGCTCCTCGATCGTCGATTGCAGGCGTTCCTTGGTCTCTTGCAGCTCCTTCTCGATCTGCTGGATGGTTGCATCAGTGCTGTCCCGCGGCTCCGCGACCCCGCTCTCGTCGGTCTCCCGGATTGGGCCGCGGTCGATGAAGACGATGCCGTAGACGGTCTCGTCACCCTCAGTGATCGGCTCGACCACGAGGCTGATCATCTGGACGCCGCCGTTGATCTGCACCACGACGCGCTCGCGCGTCACCCGCCGTCCCGTCGCCTTGGCCTCGTGAAGTGCCGCGCGCAGATCGGCGCGCAAGCCGACGCGGGCCATGGCCAGGATGTCGCGGCTCGGCGGGCCGGCGGCCGCCTGCAGGTATTTACCGGTCGCCGGGGAGAAATAGAGCGCTTCGCCAGACTGGTCGGCGATGACATGGGGCGGGGAAAAGTGCTCGACCAGAATGCGTGCCATCTTTCGCAGCAGGTCCGAGCGCTGCCCCGGCGGGTTCCGACCTCCGTGCGGCGCCGCCCTCTCGCGCCGCCCGGACGGGAGAAAGGGCTGAGGCGGCAGAGCGGGTTGCGCCACCAGGTCGCGTCGGCGAAAGATGCGATTGTTCTTGTCGAGCGGCAGGAACAGCTCGTTCTGTGCCGAAACATTCTCCGATAGGCCGAGAAACAGAAAGCCGCCCGGCCGCAGCGCATAATGAAACAGCGGGAAGATCCGCCCTTGCGGCCCGGTCTTCAAATAGATCAGCAGGTTGCGGCACGAGACCAAATCGAGGCGCGAAAACGGCGGGTCGCGGATTACGCTGTGCGGGGAGAAGACACACAATTCGCGCAGGTCCTTCGTCACCCGATAAACGTCCGCCTCATGGACGAAAAAGCGCCTCAGCCGCTCGCGCGAGACCTCCTTGACGAGGTTTTCCGGGTACCGCCCCGCGCGAGCCACAGACAAGGCGTTCTCGTCGATGTCGGTGGCAAAGACCTGCACCCGCGGCGCTGTCCCCAGCCGGTCCATTTGCTCGCGCAGCAGGATCGCGAGCGAATAAGCCTCTTCTCCGGTGGCGCAGCCCGGCGCCCAGACACGCACCTCGTCGCCGGCGCCCTTGCCTTCGAACAGCTTTGGCATGACCAGCGTTTCGAGCTCGCGAAACGCCGTGACGTCGCGGAAGAAGTCGGTGACGCCGATCAACAGGTCGCGGAATAGCGCGCCAACCTCGTCGGGCGTGGTCTCGAGCCGCTCGACATAGTCCGCGAGCTTTCCTGTCTGCAGCACCTGCATACGGCGCTGCACCCGGCGCTCAAAGGTCCGCTCCTTGTATTCGCTGAAATCATGGCCGGTCCGCGCGCGCAGCAGGGCGTAGATCCGCGACAGCTGGTTGTCCGATCGCGATTGGTCGAGGGCGCCCCAATCGCGCGCATAAGCGAGGATGCGCTGCGGGATATCTTCGGCCGGCAGCACCAGATCGACAAACCCCGCCGCGACCGCGCTCGCCGGCATGTCGCCAAAGCGCGGACGGGTTATGTTGGCGCCCTGGGCGACGGTCAGCCCGCCATTCTCCTTGATCGCCTTGAGGCCGAGGGTGCCGTCGCTGCCGCCGCCGGAGAGCACGATGCCAATCGCCCGCTCGGCCTGGTCATCGGCGAGCGAGGCAAAGAAGATATCGATCGGGGCGCGTTCGCGATTGGCGGCGTCGGTGCGGCGCAGGCCCAGCCGCCCCTGGCGAATGGTCACGACCGCGCCGGGCGAGAGAACATAGACATGCTCGGCCTCGACCGCGGCGCCGTCCGACGCGTCGACGACCGGCATCGCCGTGGCGCGGCCGAGGATCTCCGCCAGCATGCTCTCGTGATCGGGTGCCAGATGGGTGACGACTACGTAAGCCATGCCGTTGTCTGCCGGCACCGCGTGGAAGAATATTTCCAGCGCTTCGACGCCGCCCGCGGAGGCGCCGATGCCGACAATCGGATGGTCCAGCGACATGGCACCTCTCGCCCGCGTTTCGTTTACCACCCCCCCCGCCTATTCCAAACACATGTCTTGCCGACCTGTTACAGTCTTTTCGTGCGCCGGCTGGGACCGGGGATTACCGCGAGAGACGCCAGCGCACGGTCTCGCCAGCGCGGAACGGGATGACGGCATCCTCACCGGAGCCGATGCGCTCCGGCACGACCCAGGGCTCGCGTCGCAAGGTGATCCGGGTGCCGTTAGCCGGCAATCGATAAAATTCCGGGCCGTTCAGCGCGGCGAAGGCTTCGAGCCGGTCGAGCGCAGCTTCCTCGTCAAACACTTCGGCGTAGAGCTCGATGGCGCAGGGCGCGGTGAAGATCCCGGCGCAACCGCAGGCGGTCTCCTTGGTCGGCCGGGCGTGCGGCGCGCTGTCGGTGCCGAGAAAAAAGCGCCGGTCGCCGGAGGTCGCAGCCCGGCGCAAGGCCAGCCGATGCGGTTCGCGCTTGGCGATCGGCAGGCAGTAAAGATGTGGACGGATGCCACCGGCGAACAGCGCGTTGCGGCTGATGATCAGGTGATGCGCGGTGATCGTCGCCGCCAGGTTTGCCGTCGCAGCGCCGACATAGGCGACGGCCTCGATGGTGGTGATGTGC
>JBOHME010000031.1:0-38934 GCA_050729795.1 Allostellaceae bacterium
ACCCGAGCCATGGCACCGCCTGCTGCAGCCAGACCCAGCTGCTGGGGCGGCCGATCGCAAAATCGCCCAGGCCCTGGCCGAACCGCACCAGAGTGCCGGTCACAAAGGTCAGGTTGACCGGGACATTGCCGGCGCGGTGCATTGCCGCGTTCAACGCACCCATCGCCAGCACCATCGGCTTTGTCGCCGTGTCGAGCGCTGCAGACACCGCCAGCAGCACCATGACGACGGCCAGAACCGCGGTCAGATGCCGGCGTCCGAACAGATGGGCAAGGATTTGGCCGCCGGCCGCACCGATCACGAACAGACCGATCAGGACCAGGATCGCGCCGGCTTCGCCGAGCCGCAACCGGCCGGCATCGATGGCCATCTGCGTGCTGTTGCCGCTCATGTAGGAGACATAAAGATGGCCGAGCCGCAAAAAACCGATCCCGTCCACCATCCCGGCAAGTGCCGCCATCAGCGCGGCGAGCGCCAATCCGCGCCGCCGCCGGCCGGCTGTTCCGAGGCCAGGCGGGAATCTGGGAGCAGGCTCGGTTCCAGGCCCAGGCTCGGTTCCAGGCGTAGGCTCGGTTTCGGGAGCAGGTGCGGTGGCGGGCTCAGGCAGGCGGCGGCTCCGCGCGTTCAAAACGCAAATAGCGGGGTGACCACATCTTGGCGCGGATCGCATCCTCGATCCGATCGGTCGCAATTCCCTCGGTCAGTCCTTCCCGGTGCGCTTCGATCGCGGTCGCCAGCGCCACCGCGAACGCGACCTCGCGCAATGCGGTCACCGGCGGCAGCAGATTGCCATCGGGATCGGTCGCCGCCGGGGAGACCGCGGCCAGCGCCGTGGCCGCGGCAACGAGCATCGTATCGGTGATGTGCCGCGCCTTGACCGCGACGGCACCGAGCCCGACACCGGGAAAGATGTAGGAATTGTTGGTCTGATCGATCCGGAACGGGCGGCCGCCGCGCTGCACCGGCGCAAACGGGCTGCCGGTGCCGATCATCGCCCGGCCTTTGGTCCATGCCTCGATGTCCTCGGGGTTCGCCTCGGCGCGCGAGGTTGGATTGGACAACGGGAAGATGACCGGGCGGTGACAATTTTCGGCCATCGTGCGCACCACCCGCTCGGGAAAGCCGCCAGGCTCGCCGGAAACGCCGATCAGCACCGTCGGCCGCGCGTTGCGCACGACATCATAGAGCGAGATTGCGCCGGGATTGTCGAGCGCCCAATCGGCGACCGCCGCGCGCTGCTGCACAAAAGGCTGCTGGAACGGTGCGATGGCGTTGCTGCCGTCGACGAGGAGCCCGTCGCGATCGACCATCCAGAACCGTGCAGCGGCAGCTTTTTCCGGCAGCCCGGCTTCGATCATCATCTTGAGCAGCAGGCTGGCGATGCCGCACCCGGCGGAGCCGGCCCCGAGCACCGCGATGCGCTGCTCGGCGAGAGCGCCGCCGGTGACCCGGATCGCCGACAACAGGGCGCCCGCCGCGACCGCCGCAGTGCCCTGGATGTCGTCGTTGAATGTGCACAGCCGGTCGCGGTAGCGGGCCAGCAGCCGCGAGGCGTTGTTCTTGGCGAAATCTTCCCATTGCACCAGCACATGCGGCCAGCGCCGGGCGATGGCGCCGATCACCGCCTCGACAAACTCGTCATAATCCTCGCCGCGCACCCGCTCGTGGCGCCAGCCGAGATAGAGCGGATCGGCGAGCCGTTCCTCGTTGTCGGTGCCGACATCGAGCATGATCGGCAAGGTGGTGGCAGGATGCAGCCCGCCGCAGGCGGTGTAGAGCGCCAATTTGCCGATCGGGATGCCCATGCCGCCGGCACCCTGGTCGCCAAGACCGAGAATGCGCTCGCCATCGGTCAACACGATCGCCTCGACCCGGTCGAAGCGCGGATTGGCCAGAATCTGGTCGAGCCGGTCGCGATGCGGCAGGCTCAGAAACACCCCGCGCGGCTTGCGGAACAGCTGGCTGAACTGCTGGCAGCCGGCGCCGACCGTCGGCGTATAGACGAGCGGCAGCAATTCTTCGAGGTTCTGCTCCAGCAGCGCGAAGAACAGCGTCTCGTTGTTGTCATGCAATTCGCGCAGGAACGCGTAGCGCTCGAGATCGCTGGCAAAGCCGCGCAGCATGGCGAGCCGGCGCGCCGCCTGCTCCTCGATCGTGCCGATATGCGGCGGCAAGAGCCCATGCAGGCCGAATGCATCGCGCTCGGCTTCGCTGAACGCGGTGCCCTTGTTCAAGAGCGGGTCGGACAGCAATTCCCAACCGGTGCGCGTCGTTCTCAGAACTCCGGTTTCGGCCATCGCCGGCCCTCTCAAAGCGGGCATCGCTCGGCTCAGCCGAGGCGCCGCCGATAAAGCGCGATCAGCCGTTCCCAATGCCGCTCGGCTGCCCTTTTGTCGTAGCACCAGCGCTCGGGAAAGGCGAAGCCGTGATGGACGCCCGGGTAGAGCTCGATCTCGCCTTTGGTGCCGGCGCGTTGGAACAGCCCGCGCAACTCCTCGACCATCGGCAATGGCGCCAGCTCGTCGTGCTCGGCACAGGCGAGGTAAAGCTCGGCGTCGATCTTCCCGAGCGAGAGATGCGGGCTCTCCTCGGCGTCGCTGACGAGCCAGGTCCCGTAAAACGAGGCGGCGGCGGTGATCCGCGCGGGGTAGCGCGCAGCGGCGGCGAGCGCATAGGGGCCGCTCATGCAATAGCCGTGTGCCCCGACCGGTCCGGGTTTGGCGGCCCGCTGGCTGTCGATAAAGGCCAGCATCGCGCCGATATCGGCCATCACCGGCGGGATCGTCATCCTGGTGCGCACAGCGCGCATCCGCTCGCGTTCGGTGCTGCCTTGCTCCAGCACATCCGGCCCAAAGATCGTGTCGCGGCCGGCGCGGTAATAGAGGTTCGGCAACAGCACGAAATAGCCGATCGTGGCGAGCCGCCGGGCCATGTCGCGCAACTCCTCGCGAATCCCCGGCGCGTCCATCAGAAAGAGCACGGGTGGGAACGGGCCACCGCGCTCGGGGTGGGTCATGAAGGTCTCCATCGCCCCGCCGCCAGTGGCGATGTCGAGGGTCTGCTCAATCATACGCTTGTCTCCATTGACGCCGGGTGGTGGCGGTGGCCGGCGTCAGCCTGCGCGATGTCGCAGATTGAAGGGTGGTGCGGGCGGTCGGAATCGAACCGACACTCTGTCACCAGAACTGGATTTTGAGTCCAGCGCGTCTACCAGTTCCGCCACGCCCGCCCAGCGCCCGCCGGGACCCTGGGTCGTTGTATCACCAACCCGAGTTCCGTCACGGTCCACGGTTCGCAAGGCACTGCCCGTTCGGACCCCATTCGGCCGTCTTGCCATGCGCTGCAAAAATCATCCGCGACGCCAATTTGGGCATGATACACCGGCGCGTCGCCGATCGTGCTGCGTTCTGGGCGATGCCGCCTGTCGGCACGCCGGCTCGCGCGGCGCGACTATAGCGACAGCGGGTGGCGGGTCAACGCGGACTGCGACCCTTGTTCACGAGGAGGAGCCGGAATGGCCGGGCGGATCAATCGGGCGGTCGAGCTCTTGGCGCAGGACCAGGCCATCTACTACGTCGGCGGCCACAGCGGGCACCGGCTGACCCGCGCGCAAGGCCGCGAGGACGCCGGCACCTGGGCCGACTACATCAATGTCGGGATGGAGCACGGCGCGTTCGACATGGCCGGGCTGGCCGAATATATGACCGGACTGGCCGAGGCGGGACCGACCCGCTCGGGCCATCACACCCCGGCGGTCATCGTCGAGGCGCCGGTCAATGGCATCGACGCCGCCAATGTGCGTTTCAACGCCTGGCAGTTCCGCCAGATCCTCGGCCGCGGCGTGCATGGCGTGCTGCTGTGCCAGGCGGAAACCGCCGAGGCGGTGCGCGCCTTTGTCGAATCCTGCCGCTTCCCGCATCATTCGGCCGGGGTCGATCCGGCGCTGCCCTCGGCCCGCGACCGCCTGCGCGGAGCGGCCCGTGCTCCGGTGAACGGTCTCGGCATCGGCACCCGCGGCCGCGGCTCGGAGGCGACTGCGGCGGCGATCTGGGGCATCCCGGCCGAAGAGTACATCGCCCGCTGCGAGCCCTGGCCGCTCGATCCCGCGGGCGAGCTGCTGCTCGGGGTCAAGCTCGAATCACCCGAGGGCATTGCCAATTGCGAGGCGATCCTCACAACGCCGGGTCTCGGTTTTGCCGAGATGGGGCCGGGCGATCTCGGGCTCTCGCTCGGCTATGTGGCGGTGCCGCGCCAGCCTTACCCTCCCGAAATGGACGCGGCGCGCCGGCGCGTCCTCACCGTCTGCCGCCAGAACCGGCTGGCGTTTCTCGAAACCTGCTCGCCCGAGGATGTCGCGGCCCGGCTCGACGAAGGGGTGCGCGTCGTCGCCGGCCATCGCGAGGACACCGCCAAGACCGGTCGCGCGCACCAGCGCCGCACGATGCCCGTGTGAAGGCGGGCCGGTGTAAAAGCCGGGCGGGTGTGACGCCAAACTCGCCCGCAGCCGGCCAGCGCGCTAGATTGGCCGCTAGGTCGCCGATCAGCCGCCGCGGAGGAGCATGATGGAATACGGTCTCTTCACGATGCCCTCGCACCCGCCGGAGCGGGGCCTTTACGAAGGCCATCGCTGGGACCTCGATACGCTGCGCTGGGCCGACGAGCTGGGCTTTTCCGAGGCCTGGATCGGCGAGCACCACACCGCCCCTTGGGAGCCGCATCCCTCGCCCGATCTGCTGATCGCCCAAGCATTGATGGAGACGAAGCAGATCCGCCTCGCCCCGGGCGGGTTTCTGCTGCCCTACCACCATCCGGCCGAGCTCGCCAATCGGGTGGCGATGCTCGACCACATGGCCCAGGGCCGCCTCAATTTTGGCGTTGCGGCCAGCGGATTGCCGAGCGACTGGGCGATGTTCCATGTGGACGGCAACGCCGGCCAGCACCGCGAGATGACCCGCGAAGCGCTCGACATCATCTTGAAGCTGTGGACCGAGGAGGAGCCGTTCGACTATCCCGGCAAATACTGGCAGGTCAGCAAAACGGATTTGATGCTGCGCACCCTGCGGCCGCACATCAAGCCTTTCCAAAAGCCCTATCCGCCGATCGGCGTTGCCGGCGTCAGCAAGGGCTCGGATACATTGAAGCTCGCCGGCGAGCACGGCTTTCTGCCGATGAGCCTGAACCTTAACCCGACCTACGTGGCAAGCCACTGGGGGTCGGTCGAGGAAGGCGCGCGCCGCACCGGGCGGACGCCGCAGCGCGCGCAATGGCGCCTGGTGCGCGAGATCTTTGTCGCTGACACCGACGCCGAGGCGTGGCGGCTCTCGGTCGGGAATATGATGGGTCGGATGATGCGCGAGTACTTTCTGCCGCTCCTGACCGATGTTGGCGTCATCGAGTTCCTGAAGCACGATCCCGGCGTCGCCGACAGCGATGTCACCCCGGAATATTGCGCCCGGCACAACTGGCTGATCGGCTCGCCTTCGACAGTCGTCGAGAAGATCGAGCGGATGTATGAAGAGGTCGGCGGCTTTGGCTCGCTGCTGCTGTTCTGCTTCGACTACAGCGCCAACCCCGAGGCGTGGCGCGAATCGATGCGGCTATTAGCGCATGAGGTGATGCCGAAAGTCGCGCACCTGTCACCCGGTTGAGCGGCGAAAGCGACGCAACAGTCAGATCGTGATGAAGCTGTTCAGCTTTGCGCGCGAACCAGCTGCGCGATTTCCGCAGAAACGGCGGCGCCCGCATAGCGAACTGGCCGCGCTTGGATGTCGATGCTGCGGATGTGGCTGAGGAGGATCTCGCCCGCGACGGGAAGCTCGGCCGGCAGCACGACACTGGTCGGGAAGGGCCGCACCCGTGAGGTGATCGGGCATACTACGGCGAGACCCGTATTCTCGGTAAAGGTGCCGGCGGAGATCACTAGCGCGGGGCGGCGGCCCGCTTGCTCTCTGCCTAGGGTCGGGTCGAAATCGGTCCAGATCAGATCTCCGCTGTCCGGGACATAGGACGCAGCCGTCACGGCTCGACGATCTCCCGCCCGACATCCGGGCCCCAGTCGAAGGCGCCGGAATAAAGAGACCGCCACTCTTCCGCGCTTTTGCCGGCGAACAGCTGATCCAGTATCGGCGACGTTACCGCGCGGCGGATAATGACGACCCCGTCCTGTGTCGCGATCTCCACGCGTTCTCCATCGCGCAGTCCGGACGCCTTCACGATTTCGCCAGGCAGCCGGACAGCCAGATTTTTTCCCCATTTGCCAACCGTCACCCGGGTCATCGGCCGCCTCTCGATTACCAGGGCAGCGCGTCCAAAACTCACGGCTGCACGTCGGCATATTCCAAGAATATCTCTTCCATTCCTTTTGTCCAGCGCGTAGGCGCCGCTATCTTGATCCTGCACGCTTGCGGGAGCGCTCTCGCCTTAACACCGGCAACTCGCACTGCACCTTGCACAGCACCCTGATCGCCTGCCGTTTCTACAGCGACGCCGGCTACGCCGAAGAGGGCCCGCCGGACGGCAAGTTCGGCGCCCGCAGCGGTTACCCGATGTCAAAGGGTCTGGCTGCGCGCCGAGCTTGAGCCGCGCCGTTGGCAAAATAGGCTCAGGCCGCCCGCCGCCGCTGGCGGGTGGGCTGCGGCGCGCGCTGCGGTTGGGGCGGCCGAGGTGCCGGCACCGGCGCCGGGGTGCGGAACGGGTGGTCGGCGGCGACCGGCACCTTGCGGCCGATCAGGCGCTCTATGTCCTTCAGATAGGCGCGCTCCTCGGTGTCGCACAACGAGATCGCGGCGCCCGAAGCGCCGGCGCGAGCGGTGCGCCCGATGCGGTGGACATAGGTCTCGGGGACGTTCGGCAATTCGTAATTGACCACGTGGGTAATGGCGTCGATGTCGATGCCGCGGGCCGCGATGTCGGTGGCGACCAAGATCCGGACCGCACCGGCGCGGAACTCTTCGAGCGCCCGCTGGCGGGCCCCCTGCGACTTGTTGCCGTGGATCGCCTCGGCGGCGAACCCGGCGCGGCCGAGCTGCTCGGCGAGACGGTTGGCCGTATGCTTGGTGCGGGTGAAGACCAGCACGCGGGCGAGCGCCGGGTCGCGCAGGATCTCGCACAGCAGCGCGCGCTTGTCGGCGCGCTCGACAAACATGACGAGCTGGTCGGTTTTCTCCACGGTCGTCGCCGCCGGTGTCACCTCGACCCGCATCGGGGCGTCAAGGATTGCCGCCGCAAGTCGGGCGATGTCGGCCGGCATCGTCGCCGAGAACAGCAGGGTCTGACGCCGGGTCGGCAACATCGCGACGATCTTGCGGACGTCATGAATAAAGCCCATGTCGAGCATCCGGTCGGCCTCGTCGAGCACGAAGGTTTCGACCCGGTCGAGCCGGATGTGGCCCTGCCCGATCAGATCGAGCAGCCGACCCGGGGTCGCCACCAGAATATCGACGCCGCGCGCGGTCGCGGCGACCTGCGGCGCCTGGCCGACGCCACCGAAAATGACCGTCGCGCGCAGCGCGAGATGGCGTCCGTAGGCGCGGAAGCTGTCGCCGATCTGCATCGCCAGCTCGCGCGTTGGAGTGAGCACCAGACAACGTGCGATGTTGCGCGCCAGCACGGGCTTGGCGGGCGCCGATTGCCTTGCAGCCAGATGCTGCAAAATCGGCAGCGCAAAGGCTGCGGTCTTGCCCGTTCCGGTCTGCGCGATTCCCAGCAGATCACGGCCGGCGAGCAGATGCGGGATCGCCTGTGCCTGGATCGGCGTCGGCGTGGCGTAGCCTTCCTCGGTGAGCGCCCGCTGCAGCGGCTCGTTCAGGCCAAGGTCTCGAAATTTGATCACGTGATTTAAGTCTTTCTTGTTGGAGCGGTGGTTTGGATGGCCGCTTCGCAGCGGCCCGCGTAAGGCGCGGCGGGTGCGCCGCACCGGCGATCTCGGGGGGAGCGGGACGGATGGTTCGCGGACAGCTTTCACTTTACCCGCCGCGACGCGTGGCCCACCGGTTGACGGACCACCACAGCTCTGCTCCGCGAGGCGAGCACGGTGCTCCGGATGGCAAGTGCGCCGCGGCGAGGTCAAAGTCAAGCCGTGTCAAAGCGAGCCGGGGCGAGCCGCAGCGGGTTGCGCCGCAGCTGTTGCGCACCCCGCGGAGATGGAGCAGGCTGCCCGATCCTTCTGAACGGGCGAACGGTCGAGCCACACGGTATGCGCACAGCAGACTGAACGAGAGAAAAGATGACGACCGGACCAAGTCCGCATATAAGGCGGCGGAGGCCGCGCCGATGCTTGGCCCGATTTGCACTGGCGCCGGACGGCCGGCCAGGACGGGGATGAGGCCGGAGCGGGTGTTGTCCCGCCCGCCAGGAGGAGCCTAGTGCAGCCGACCGATATCAGCGTTCCCGACTATTTTCACAAGGTGGTCGATTGCCAGTGGGCGTGCCCCACTCACACGCCGGTGCCGGAATACATCCGGCTGATCGCCGACCGGCGCTATACCGACGCCTTCATGGTCAACTGGTACTCGAATGTGTTCCCGGGCATTCTCGGACGGACCTGCGACCGGCCGTGCGAGCCCGCCTGCCGCCGCGGCCGGGTCGAGAAGGAACCGGTGGCGATCTGCCGGCTGAAGCGCGTTGCCGCGGACAACAAGGGCGACATCACCCCCTATCTGCCAAAGCTCCCGACCGAGAAGAACGGCAAGCGGATCGCGCTGGTCGGCGCCGGCCCGGCGTCGTTGACCGTTGCCCGCGACCTGTTGCCGCTCGGCTATCACTGCGTGATGTTCGACGGCGACGCCAAGGGCGGCGGCATGATGCGCACCCAGATCCCGCGCTTCCGCCTACCCGAGCGGGTCACCGACGAGGAGGTCGATCTGATCCTCGAGATGGGGGTCGAGGCGCGCTTCGGCGAACCGGTGAAGAGCCTCAAGGCGCTGCTCGCCGAGGATTGGGATGCGGTGTTTGTTGGCTGCGGCGCCCCGCGCGGGCGTGATCTCGAGATCCCCGGCCGGCACGAAGCGGCGGCCAATATCCATATCGGCATCGACTGGCTGTCGAGCGTCTCGTTCGGCCATATCACAGAAATCGGCCGGCGCGTCGTCGTGCTCGGCGGCGGCAACACGGCGATGGATTGCTGCCGCTCCTCACGCCGGCTCGGCGGTGAACACGTCACCGTCGTCGTGCGCAGCGGCTTTGACGAGATGAAGGCTTCGTCCTGGGAAAAGGAGGACGCGATGCATGAGAGCATCCCGATCCTCAATTGGCTGGTGCCCAAGGAATTTACCCATAGAGACGGGCAACTGACCGGGGTCCTGTTCGAGAAGGTCAGGGCCGAATACGATGCACGCGGACGGCGCAACCTGGTCGCGACCGGCGAGCCCGACACCTTGATCCCGTGTGACGACGTCTTGATCGCGGTCGGCCAGGAAAACGCCTTTCCGTGGATCGAGCGCGATATCGGCATCGAGTTCGATCGCTGGGGCATGCCCAAGGTCGATCCGAAAACGATGCAGTCGACCCTGGCAAAGGTGTTCTTTGGTGGCGATGCCGCGTTCGGCCCAAAAAACATCATCTGGGCGGTTGCCCACGGTCACGATGCGGCGATCTCGATCGATAAATTGTGCCAGGGCGAGGATGTCGGCGAGCGGCCGGCGCCGGGGGTCACGCTCGTCAGCCAGAAGATGGGCATTCACGAATGGAGCTACGACAACGACATCTCGAACGATCTGCGCTATCGCGTGCCGTTGCGGGAGACCGCGGTGGCGCTCGCCGATATCCGGGTCGAGGTCGAGCTCGGCTTTGACGAGAAGCTCGGGTATCTCGAAGCAGAACGCTGCCTGAACTGCGACGTGCAGACCGTGTTTACCGGGCAGCTGTGCATCGAATGCGACGCCTGCGTCGATATCTGTCCGATGGATTGCATCACCTTTACCGACAATGGCAGCGAGGAGGAGCTGCGCGGCCGGCTGATGGCCCCGGCGCTAAACCTCGACCAGGACCTTTATATCGGCGACCGGCTGAAGACCGGACGGATCATGGCCAAGGACGAGGATGTCTGTCTGCATTGCGGGCTGTGCGCCGAGCGCTGCCCAACGGGTGCCTGGGACATGCGCAAATTCCTGATCGATATCGCCGCGGCCGGTCCCGCCTGCCGCAGCCGATCAATCGCCGGGAAGGCATGATGGCGTCGCAACGCACATGCGGCGACAAGAGGTGCCGCGCCCTCGGCGGGACCGTGGTGTGCTTCGTGCCAAAGCCTTCTTCAGAGGAATGAACGTGGACGGATCGAGCCGACAGCGCATCGAAAGCGTCAACGACTTCGTCGTCAAATTCGCCAATGTCAACGGCTCGGGCTCGGCCAGCGCCAATGCGCTGTTCGCCAAGTCGATCCTGCGCATGGGCGTGCCGGCGAGCTCGCGCAACATCTTTCCCTCGAACATCCAGGGGCTGCCGACCTGGTTCGAGGTGCGGATCAACGACAAGGGCCATCTCGGACGGCGCGGCGGCGTCGATATGATGGTGGCGATGAACCCGCAGACCTGGGACGAGGATGTCGCCGAGATCGAGCCCGGCGGCTATCTGTTCTACGACGCGACAAAGCCATTGCCGCCGTCCAAGTTCCGCGACGACATCACGATCATCGGCGCGCCGCTGACGGCGATTTCGAACCGCGAATACAACGATGCGCGGCAGCGTCAGCTGTTCAAGAACATCATCTATCTGGGTGCGCTGTCGGCGCTGCTGAACATGGACGCGGCCGCGATCGAGCAGCTGATCACCGAGCAGTTCCGCGGCAGGGACACGCTGATCCGGCCCAATCTGCGCGCGCTGAACCTTGGCCGCGACTGGGCGCTCGCCGAGCACGACTGCCCGATCGGGCTGCATCTCGAGCCCGCCCATAAGATCGGCGACCGCATCTTTATCAACGGCAACGACGCCGCCGCACTCGGCTGTGTTTATGGCGGAGCGACGGTCGCGGCGTGGTATCCGATCACTCCGTCTTCGTCGCTGGCCGAGGCGTTCGCCAATCATTGCCGGCGCTACCGGGTCGATCCCGCGACCAAAAAGAAGCGCTATGCGATCTTGCAGGCCGAGGACGAGCTCTCATCGATCGGCATGGTCGTCGGCGCCGGCTGGAATGGTGCCCGCGCCTTTACCGCGACCTCGGGTCCCGGCATCTCGCTGATGCAGGAATTCATCGGGCTGGCCTATTTTGCCGAGATCCCGGCCGTGATCTTCGATGTGCAGCGCGGCAGCCCATCGACCGGCATGCCGACCCGCACCCAGCAAGCCGATATCCTTTCCTGCGCCCACGCCTCGCATGGCGACACCAAGCATGTGCTGCTGTTCCCCGAGGATCCGCACGAGGCATTCGCGTTTGCCGCCGAGGCGTTCGATCTGGCCGACCGGCTGCAGACCCCGGTCTTTGTCATGCTCGATCTCGATATCGGCATGAACGACTGGCTGGTGGCGCCGCTCGGCTGGGAGGAGGGCCGGCAATACGATCGCGGCAAGGTCATGACCGCCGAGCAGCTGGAGGCCGGGACCGAATTCGGCCGCTATCTCGATGTCGATGGCGACGGCATTCCGTATCGGACGTTGCCCGGCACCCATCCGACCCGCGGCTCGTTTTTTACCCGCGGCACGACCAAGGATCGCTACGCGCGCTACTCGGAGGACGGATCGGACTATGTCGACAACATGCAGCGGCTGTTGCGCAAGTTCGAAACCGCCAAGCGCCTGGTCCCGGACCCGATCAAACATTCGGCGAGCGAGCCCACCCGCTTTGGTGCGATCTATTTCGGCTCGACCGCGCCGGCGATGGCCGAGGCGCTTGAGGCCCTCGAGGAGCGCGGAGTTCACCTTGACACGCTGCGCGTTCGCGCCTACCCGTTTCACGACGATGTGCTCGATTTTGTCGCCGCGCACGACCGCGTGTTCATCGTCGAGCAGAACCGCGACGCGCAGCTGCGCACGCTCTTGATGAACGATGGCGACATCGACCCGGCCCGCCTTGTGCCGATCCTGCACTTTGACGGGACCCCGATCACCGCGCGGTTTATCGTCAAGGCGATTGGCGACATGCTCGATGTCGTGACCCTCGCCCCATTGCGCAAAGCAGTGCCGTGACTCAGCTCTTCCTCGTCATTCCCGCGCAAGCGGGAACCCAGGGACCCAGCACCTTACGCCTGCCCTGGACCCCCGCTTTTGCGGGGGCGACGATCATTCTGATCGCTCACCCGAGGTCCACATGACCTACATTGCCAAGCCCCGCCTGCATCATCCAAAGTTGCCGACCAATGCGCTCGGCTTCACCCGCCGCGACTACGAAGGTGCCGTCTCCACGTTATGCGCCGGGTGCGGCCATGATTCGATCAGCGCGGCGATCATCCAGGCCTGCTTTGAGCTTAGCCTGCCGCCGCACCGCATCGCCAAGCTCTCGGGCATCGGCTGCTCGTCGAAGACGCCGACCTATTTTCTCGGCAAGTCGCACGGCTTCAACAGCGTGCACGGGCGCATGCCGTCGGTGCTGACCGGAGCCAATCTCGCCAATCGCGACCTCGTCTATCTCGGTATTTCGGGCGACGGCGATTCAGCCTCGATTGGGCTCGGGCAGTTCGCGCATTGCCTGCGCCGTGCCGTCAACATGGTCTATATCGTCGAGAACAACGGCGTCTACGGGCTGACCAAAGGCCAGTTTTCGGCCACCGCCGACAAGGGATCAAAAGCCCGGCGCGGTGCGGTCAACACCGATGCGCCGATCGATCTGGTGGCGCTCGCCTTGCAGCTCGGCGCGTCCTTTGTCGGCCGCAGCTTCTCCGGCGACAAGGCGCAGCTGGTGCCGCTGATCAAGGCGGCGATCGAGCACCGCGGTGCTGCATTCATCGACGTGATCTCGCCTTGCGTCGCGTTTAACAACAACCCGGAATCGACCAAGAGCTTCGACTATGTTCGCGCCCATAACGAGGCGGTGAACCGGCTTGATGTGATCCTCGAACGCGATGAGATCACCGCTGATTACGCGCCGGGCACGGTCGAGACCGTGATCCAGCACGACGGCTCGATCCTGCGCCTGCGCAAGCTCGCCGCCGACTACGACCCCTATGACCGCATCTCAGCGCTGACCCATCTGCAACAGCGGCACGCGGCCGGCGAGGTCGTGACCGGGCTGCTGTTTGTCGAGCCCGACGCGGGCGACATGCACGAATTTCTCGACACGGCCAAGGCTCCGCTCAACGCACTTGGTGAAGCCGAGCTGTGCCCCGGCGCGGACGCGCTCGCCCGGTTCAACGCTGCCCATCGCTGAGCGGTCGCAGCCGGGGCGGCGCGCGATTGGCGGCGAACCCTCTGCCCCGGTACGGCGATCCAATCGGGAGCGGTCAATCGCGCCAAACGAGCTTGTCCCGGTCGGCGGCGGTTGGACGGGCTATTCCGCGGCCGCAGCGGCGGGATGGGTGAATTGCAGGGCCTGCTGCGCGACCGCGGCGGCAGCCGGTTCCCCGTCGCCGGCAAGCTGCACGGTCGGATAGGCAAATTTGATGCCGTTGGCGTCGAAGGCCTTTTTGATCCTGGCCAGAGCCTGGCGGCGGATCACGAAATTCTCCCCCGGCAAGGTCATCATCTTCATCCGGATCTGCACCGCGAAATCGCCAAACGCGTCGACGCCCTGCATCTTCAGCGGTTCGAGGATCACCGGCTTGAACTCCGGCTCCTCGGCCAGCTCCAAGCCGATCTGCTTGATCAGCTTTCTGGCCTTGTCGATATCGCTGTCATAGGTGATGCCGACAGTCAGCTTGTCGATGACCCAGTCGCGGCTCATGTTTTGCACCGCGCCCAGCAACGCGAACGGAACCGTGTAGAGCGGGCCGCGCTGATGGCGCAGCCTGACCGAGCGGAAGCTGAAGGATTCGACGGTACCCTTGTAGTTGCCGCTCTGGATGTATTCGCCGACCCGGAAGGCATCGTCGAGCAGGTAGAACATGCCGGCGATGACGTCGCGCACCAGCGACTGGGCGCCAAAACCGATCGCGACGCCGAGTACGCCCAGACCGGCGATCAGCGGGCCGATCTGGACACCCATGGCCGCGAGCGCCATCAGCACCGCGACGACGATGACAACGACAAACAGCACGTTACGGAAGATTGGCAACAATGTGCGCAGCCGCGCCCGCCGCCGTGTTTCCTCGGTGTTGGGCAGGCCCGGCTCGGCGGCGCCGGCAAGCTTGCCGTCGATCGCCGCCTTCATCGCCTGCCACAGCACGTCGGCGACGAGGACGATGATGATCGCGCTCAGCACGCCATGGAGGATCCGGCTAAATGGGGTGTCTTCCCCAGCCAGGGTCTGCAGCGGGATGCCCCAGCCCCAGGCCAGCACCAGCACCGCGCCGATGATCAGCAGCGCGCGCATGCCGCGCTCGATGCAAACGGCCGTCACGCTCGGCAGCTCGGCGTCGAGGTGTGGCGAGCCCGGCGGCCGCAGCAGCTGATCGACCGCGCGCCGCGTGACACCGCTCGCGAGCGGCAACAGGACCAGGATCGCGAGCAGCCAAAAAGCCGGCATCGCCCGCATGACCCAGAGTGCCCACAACAGCACGAAGGCGATCGACAGCAGCGCATTCTGGGCGCTGCGCCCGAGGCGCTGGGCCTCGCCCGGCGGGGTGACATCGGCGCTGCTATGCGCCGCTACCGGTCGCCGCCAAGTCGCTTCGAGCGCGATCGCGAGCAGAACGAGACCGAACGCGTAGGCCAGCAGCTGGCGCGCCTCGAGCGAGTATTCGAGTGTGCGGCCGAGGCCGACGGTCACCCAGCCAAAAGCAAACCAGCCGACAAAGCCCGCAAAGCGGCCGCACCAGAAACGCGCGGCGGTCTCGTCCATCGGGATGATCCGGAAGCGCTCGTGACCAGGCGCCAGCAGAAAATGGCCGGTGATGACCGCAATCCGAAGGATCAGGAATGCGACGAGATAGCCGAGCAGCATCTCGCGCAGCAGCGGCGCCCAGTCGAGCGCGAGAAACGGGCCGACGCTGCCGAGAGCAAAGGCGGCCACGAGACCGACCGCGAAGGCGAACCGCGCTGCGATCAGGCGCAGCCGGTGCCTGACAGTCGCCACCGGCATATTGTCGAGGCGGCGGCGCACTCGCGAGGTCGCTTGGCGGAAAATCCATTCGGCGATAAAGCCCAGCGCCACAAAGAGCGCGAGGCGAAGCACAACCTTGGCCCGCCCGCGCTCGCCGAGCTCGGCACGCACAAGACCCCTCGCGCGCTCGAACTGGTTCGGGAGATCCGGGATCACCGCGGCGAGCGCCACGATATGCTCCCGGATCGCGGCGATATGCGCTGAGAAATAATCGGGAGCCGAGACCCTGTGCTTGCCGTGAGCCGGTTGCGCCGCGGGTGCGGCCGCGCTTTCTTTCTCCAGCCATTTCTGGACCGTCGGGTCGGCAAGCAGGTTCAGCAGCGCCTGGACCTGCGGCGGCGGCCCGGCCTTAGCCGGCTCCGTGCCGGAGCCGCCCGAATGTGCGGCGCGGGCCGTGGTGATCGGCACCGCTATCAGAAGTGCGGCGAGAAAGATCCAAACGGATCGAAGCGCAGTCTCGATGGTCATTCTCCCCGTGAGCGGGGATCAGTCGGCCGGCGCGCCGCGCGCAACCTTGCGGCCAACGATCCAGTCCTTGTAGGTGTTGCCGGGCATCGGCCCCTTGGCATGCGCGTCGAGCGCGGCCTGGTCGCGCCATTTTTCGACCAGAAACACATGCCGGTCGTCGCCGTTCGGGAGCATCAGGTCGAATTGCAGGCAGCCGTCATCGCCCCGGGAGCGGTGCGCATGGCCGCGCATCAGTTCGAGAAACTGAGTGCGAAAGTCGGGCTTGACCTCGAAATCGACGACGATCATGACTTGGTTCATCAGCGTTCCCTTTAGGCGTCGTTTGGGGGCATCATCCGCCATCAACCGGCATCAAGGCAAGAGCCGGCGATTTGCACGGGAGAAACCAGCATGCCCTACGACGCCTTGCGCACGATCATGCCGATCGCCGGTTGGCCGGCAGAGCGGGCTCGAGAGGTCGAGATCACTGGTGGTGCCGACCCGGTGCTGCCGACCCCGTTTCGCATTGGTGCCGCCGGTGCGGCGGCTCTGGCCGCGACCGGGCTCGCCGCGGCCGAGCTGTGGGAATTGCGCACCGGCCGGCGCCAGGAAGTCGTGGTCGATCTGCGCCAGGCGGTGGCGTCGCTGCGCAGCGGTCATTACCTGGAGGTGAACGGAGCCAAGGTCAGGAGCGAGCGCAACCCGGTGATGGGCATGTATCCGGCGAAAAACGGCCGCTGGAGCTACATTCATGCGAACTTCCCCAACCACCGAGCCGCGGCGCTGCGCGTTCTCGGCTGTGCCGAGGAACGCGAGGCGGTGCGAAAAGCGGTGGCGACGCGGGACGCGCTCGAACTCGAGGAGGCGATCATCGCCGCGGGCGGTGCCGGCGGCATGGTGCGCAGCATGAGCGAATGGGCGCAGCACCCGCAGGGGAAGGCCATCGCCTCCCTGCCGCTGATGGAGATCGTCAAGATCGGTGACAGCCCGGCCGAACCGCTGCCCGAAGGCGACCGGCCGCTTTCCGGCATCCGCGTGCTCGATCTGACCCGGGTGCTTGCCGGACCGACCTGTGCCCGCACCCTGGCGGAGCACGGCGCCGATGTACTGAAGATCACGGCCTCGCACATCGCCTCGCGCGATGATCAGGAGTACGACACCGGGCACGGCAAATTGTCGGCGCGGCTCGATTTGCGTCAGCCCGATGAACTCGACACCCTGCGCGAGCTGGTGCGCGCGGCCGACGTGTTCTCGCAGGGCTACCGTCCGGAGACGCTGGGAAATCGCGGTCTTTCCCCGGCAGAGCTGGCGCGGCTGCGGCCGGGGCTCGTTTATGTTTCGTTGTGCGCGTTCAGCCATATCGGCCCCTGGGCCTCGCGCCGCGGCTTTGACACTGTGGTGCAGAACGTCAGCGGAATCACGACGCGGCAAGGCGAGCTGTTCCCCGGTGACGCCCCGGGTCCGCAATTCTACCCGGTGTCGGCTATCGACTACTTAACGGGGTATCTGATGGCGTTTGGCGCGATGGTTGCGCTGACCCGCCGTGCCCGCGAGGGCGGCAGCTGGCTGGTACGCATTTCATTGGCGCAGACCGGGAAATGGCTCGTCGATCGCGGCCAGGTGCCGGAAACCGCGCTCCGGGAGGTCGATAAGGAGCTTTATCCTGCCGAGATCGCGCGCTGGTCGATCGAGAGCGAGACGCCGGTCGGACGGCTGCGCCATCTGGGGCCGACCGTGCGCCTCTCCGAGACCCCGCCTTATTGGGCCAGACCGTCCGCACCGCTCGGCCACCATCAGGCGGTGTGGCCGGCCCGCGCCGCCTGACCGGCATGCCCCCTCGCCCCGCGCCGTGGCCCACCTGGCCGGGCGACCCGGCGGGGCGAGGGTCGAGCCGCTCACGGGCCAAGATCGAGGGCGCGCGGCAAAGCCCGCAGATAGATCGGCCATACCGGCGCCATCGCCAGGGCGCCGGTCAGAAGCGTGATCGCGATCAGCGTCGTGATCCAGGCAGACAAGAGCGCGGAAAGGATCTCTTCGGGCGTGTTCGGACGCCTGCTGGTAGGTAGGGACCTCACAGAGGGATTAAAATCGTCGGCCTGCGAGCGACGGCCAAGCTCACGGTTTCTCGAAATAGGCCTCGATCGCCTGTGTCAGACCGCGGGCGAGCTTGCGGCGATAAGCGGGCAGCTGCAGCAGGTGCTCCTCGGCCGGGTTTGACAGGCAGCCCAGCTCGACCAGCACCGAGGGGATGTCGGGTGCCGTCAGCACGACGAACCCGGCCGAGCGCTGCGGATGGTCGAGCAGCGGCACCTCGCGGCGCATTGCCGCCACCACGTCGCGGGCGAAGCCGAGCGACGAATTATCGGTCTGCCGACGCACCAGGTCCATCAGCACGTCGTCGATCGAGGATGGTTCGAGTGACAGCCTTACGCGGTCGATGACGTCGTAGTTCTCACTGTCGGCCAGTGCCGCGGCCTCGCGATCGGAGGCCCGTGCCGAGAGCGTGAAGACCGACAAGCCGCGCATCCTCGGATCGGGCAGCGCGTCGGCATGGATCGCCAAAAACAGATCGGCGTGCAGTGCGCGGGCCCGCGCGACCCGCTGGCGCAGTGGCACGAACTCGTCTCTGCCCCGCGTCAACGCCACCCGAAACTCGTCGGTCGCGATCAGATCGCGTTCGAGATCGAGTGCGGCGGCGTAATTGATGGTCTTTTCGTAGACGCCGCCGGGGCCGACAGCGCCCGGGTCGATGCCGCCATGCCCCGGATCGAGCACGATCATCGGCCGATCGCGCCGAGGCTTCGGACCGGGTTTGGGGCGCGGCTTTTGCGGAGGCGGCGTCATCCAGTTTGTAGCCCGGCCCGGCGGCTGGGCCCGAGCCGCGGCAAGTTGCGCGGCGAGCGCCCCTGCGCCGATCAGCCACCGCAACACGGCGCGCCGCGCACAGGCGACGTTGCCCATTCCCGGTCCCCCGCAGACCCGGCCTCGCCCCAATCGAGAAAGGGTCGGCTCGCGGGATCATGCGCCGATGCGGCACGCGCCGCCAGTATTCACAGAGTTATCAGGGGGGGTCGCGCAACAGTACGGAACGCTACCGGCGTCGCCTCAGCGGGTCATGATCCGCCGTGGTGATCGTCGTGCAAGCGGCGCAGCGGCTCGGTGATCGCGGCTGGTGGCGGGCGGCAATCCAGCAGCCAGCGCATGGCGCGCGCAGTGCCCCGCCACAGCCCGTGCAGCGGCCGCGACACGTGCAATCGGATGATTTCGGCGGCCACGGTTTTGCCCGGCCGATCGCGCAGGCTCGCCATGCCATGGCGGCGATAATCGGCGACCCAGGCGGCCACCAGCCGCTCATGCAGACCAAACGCCGCGGCGGTTTCGGCGCTGCTCCAGCCTTCAATAATGACGCATTGGACGATCCGCCCGCGCTGTGCCGGGGTCAGATCCCCCTTCGTCCGCGAACGCCTTCTCATGCTGCGCCAACGCGCGACGCGACGGATAATTCCCGGCGCCGCGATCAGGCTCTGACGTCGACGATGACGCGGCCGCGCACGCCGCCGCCCAGCATCGTCGGTGCGAGCTCGGGAAGCGCGGCCAACGGCACCAGCCCGATCATCTGTTCGAGCCGGTCGAGCGGTAGATCGTTTGCCAGACGTTGCCATGCCTCGATCCGCTCGTGGCGCGGACACATGACCGAGTCGATGCCGACGAGATCGACCCCCCGCAGCAGAAACGGGATCACCGTGGTGGCCAGATCGCTGCCCCCGGCGAGGCCGCAGGCGGCGACGCTGGCGCGGTAGCGCAACTGGGTGAGGATCGTCGCCAGTGTCGTGCCGCCGACCGCGTCTATGGCGCCCGCCCAGCGTTCCCGGTCGAGCGGCCGCGCAGGCCCGGCCGCGAGGACGGTGCGCTCGATCAGCTCTGCGGCGCCGAGGCCGGTCAGGTATCCGCCCAACTCGGGCCGGCCGGTCGCGGCGACGACGCGGTGGCCGAGCGCTGCCAGCAATGCCGTCGCAACACTGCCGAGGCCGCCGGCGGCACCGGTGACCAGCACGTCGCCGGTCCCGGGTTGCAGGCCGCGGCGTTCGAGCGCAATCACCGCGAGCATTGCCGTGAACCCGGCGGTGCCGATCGCCATCGCATGCCGCGCGCTGAGCCCAGCGGGGCGCCGCACCAGCCAGTCGGCGCGGACGCGTGCCTTTTCGGCAAAACCGCCCCAGTGCAATTCACCGACCCGCCAGCCGGTCAGGATGACCGGATCGCCGGCGGCGAATTCGGCTGAGGCCGATCGCTCGACGGTGCCGGCGAAATCGATCCCCGGGATGTGCGGATAGGACCGCACCAGCCGGCCGAGACCCTGGAGCACCATCGCGTCTTTGTAATTCAAGGTCGAATATTCGATGGCGACGGTGACCTCGCCTTCCGGGAGCAGCGCTTCGTCCACGGTTTCGAGGCGTGGCACGGGTGCCCCGGCTGCATCGCGAAGCACCAGCGCTCGGAACACCACCTCTGCCCTCCATCGTCGGATCGCGGCCCTCACCGGCGAGGTCGCAGCACATGCGATGTCGGCGGCCCATCAGGTTGTCGCCGACACCGGCGGCGAAACCAAGCATACCGGTCGAGACCCCACCGATCCTCCGGCGGGGCCTCGTACCCGATGCAGCCGCGGCGCGGGACTACGGCCGGTGGACCAGCGCCACCTCCGCACCATGCGTTGTCACATGGAGCTCGCTGTGCAGCTCCGCCAGTGGTTTCCTTTTCAAAACCCTTGGGCACGTCGAGCACATGCACGCGCTCACCGGGCTTTGGCACATAGGCCAGCGTCGCCCCGGCCGGACCGGCGGGATGCGGCACGCTGAACAGCGACAGGATCTTGCCGTGACTGTCGCTGACGACGGTTAATCGCATGGCTGAACCTCCTTCGACCGGTTCAGTTGAACCAGGATGTCTGGATGTTGTAGGTCACGACAAACCTTGTGTCGTTGCTGACCGAGAAATTGATCCCGTAGGTGCCGTTGCCCTCGTTAAAATTCACCGAAGTTTCGGAATAGGACAACGTGACACCGGGCGGCGAGGTCGGCTGCGGCTGGGTAATCGTGATACCCTGCCACCCTCCGTCGCCCCAGGTAAACGTCCACCCCTGGGTCTGCCCGGGGGCAATCGTGATGCCGCTCCCGCCGGGGAAGATCGTCGACATCGGTAAACCTCCTTCCGGTTTTGTCGCAGTGTTTGCGGGACGGGGAATTGCTCAACCCCGAGCCATCTGCGACCACCGCCACGCTACGTCCCGATTGCCACCTTGGCGTGTGAGGCTGCTCACACTCGCCGCGTTTTTGATCGAGCGCCCTGGCATGCTCCGGAGGCGCTCAGGGGGTTGCGGAGGCGCTCAAAGGGTTGCCGCCCAGACACCCGCGACCGGATAGGCCTCGTCATTGCCGGGCCAGGGAGGCATCGTCGCGCCGACGATCGACAACGGGCCCGGTCCATCGCAACGAAACTGGAAATGAGCGCCGATCGGAATGGCTAGCGACACACCGAGAGCGAGCGTCACGATCTCCTCTTCGGCACCGAGCTTGCGCCACATCCGTCCATGACCCGCGATCACATACCACACCTCTTCGACGGTGCGGTGCGCGACCGCCTTCGACACCGCCTGCGGCGGCAGCGAAAACAAGGCGAGGCCACCGCGTGACAAACCGCACAGCACACGCACCTCGGAGCCGTCGGGGGCGATCGCGTCGGGTGCTGCGGCGATCTCTCTGGTCGCGAAGGGCATTTGCATCTCCTCTGCCGGCCAACCCCGGCACTGTGGGCGCGCATTGACAAAAGCCGAATAGGTCTCGACAACCCCGCGACACAAGCACCGAAAGGGTCGAGGGATGGGCATGCTCGATGGGCGGGTCGCGATCTGCGCCGGGGCCGGACGCGGCGTCGGCGGCGAGGTTGCCAAGCTGATGGCCGCGCACGGCGCCAAGGTGGTGGTCAACGATCCCGGCACCACCGGCAGCGGCGAGGGCGCGGACCAGCGCCCGGCGCAGGAGATCGTCGATCAGATCAAGGCGGCGGGCGGTGAGGCGGTCGCCAATTACGGCTCGGTCACCAAGTTTGACGACTGCCTGCAAATGGTCAGCCAGGCGCGCGACACCTTTGGCGGGCTGCATATCGTGTTCGACGCCGCCGGCATTCTGCGCGACAAGATGTTCCACAACATGTTTCCGGAAGATTGGCAGGCGGTGCTCGACGTGCATCTGACCGGCCATTTCAACATCAACCGGGCCGCGATCAACCTGTTCCGCGAGCAGAATTACGGGCGGATCATCATGGTGTCGTCGACCTCGGGTCTGCTCGGCAATGTCGGCCAGAGCAATTATGGCGCGGCCAAGCTCGGCATTGTCGCGCTGGCCCGCATCGTCGCGATGGAAAACGCTTCGCGCGGGATCACCGTCAACGTCATCTGTCCGTCGGCCGATACCCGCATGACCCGCTCGGTGCCGACGCCGAAGGACCCGGCCGCGGCGGCATTGCGCGAGGAGCGGCTGCGCCGCAGCCGAGCCGATGCGATCGCCCCGCTCTGCGTGTTTCTCGCTTCCGAGCAGGCCGCTCACGTCAACGGCCAAGTGTTTCATCAACGCGCCGGCGAATTGTCGCTTTACGGCCAGATGCGGCCGGTGCGCATGGTTCACCGCCAGGGCGGCTGGACCCCCGAGACGCTAGCCGAGATTGCGATCCCGGCCTTGGCCCCACAATTCACCCCGCTCGACAGCCGTGGTGTTCATCCGGGCCTGCCGATGGAGTGAGCCACAAGAATTCGCCACCGCGTTTGTGGCCGTGCCCCCGGGGATTGCCGAACCAGGCGTTGTTGCGGGGCGCGGCGACGCGGCGACGCGGCGATCTCGAAGCTGCGGCGCATGACTGAAATCATCTGTTAACTTTGTTCCACTAGATCTGCGCGGTGAGATCGCGGAGGGAGTGGAATGGCATGCGCAGGATATTGGGGCTCGCCGCGGCAGTGCTGATCGCGCTTGCGGCACTGCCGGAAGGGGCCGCCCCTGTCGCCGCGCAACCCCAAGGGCTGATCACGCAGCCGATCGACGCGACCCGGCTGGTGGCGCTCGCCGGCAATACCCGGCCGGAGGCGAATGCCGCAAACAATCGCGGCGCTGTCGCCGCCAATCTGCAAATGGCGCATATGCTGCTGCTGTTGCATCGCTCCGCGGCGCGGGAGGCGGCACTCGACCAGGCGCTGGACGATTTGCAGAACCCGCATTCGCCCGGCTATCACCGCTGGCTCAGTGCCGCCGAATTCGGTGCGCATTACGGCGCCGCCGCATCGGACCTGGCTGCGATCACCGGCTGGCTCACGAAAGAGGGGTTTCGGATCAACAGCGTCTACCCGAACCGGCTGACGATCGATTTTTCCGGGACCGCCAGAGGGGTGAGCGCCGCGTTTCATACCTCGATCCACCATCTCGATGTCGCCGGCGTCATCCACATCGCCAATATGAGCGATCCGCGGATTCCGGCGGCGCTGGCGCCGGCGGTTGCCGGTGTCGTGTCGCTGAACGATTTTCGGCCGGCACCGCAATACACCTTCGCGGCACGCTGCGCCGGCGGGGCGGTGCTCGCCAGCACCTGCTACGCCCTGGTTCCGGCCGATCTCGCGACAATCTATGATCTGCGTCCGCTCTTCCGTGCCGGGGTGGTGGGCCGAGGCTTGACAATCGATGTCATCGAGGATTCGGACCTTTACAGCGTAAACGACTGGCGCACCTTCCGCTCGCGGTTCGGCCTCGACGGATATCCCGGATCGTTCCGGCAGCTCCACCCTCAGCCGCCGAGCGGCGGCAGAAACTGCCAGAACCCGCATGTGACCGGCGACGACAGCGAGGCGACGCTCGATGCCGAGTGGGCGAGCGCCGCCGCACCGGGGGCAGCGATCGTTCTCGCCTCCTGTGCCGATACGGCGGCGACCAGCGGACATCTGATCGCAATCGAAAATGTCGTCAACGCCGCCACGACCCCGGATGTCATCAGCATCAGCCATGGCGACTGCGAGGCGGCGGAGGGTGCGACGCTCAACGCCGCCTGGGCCGCCGCCTATCAGCAGGCGGTTTCCGAAGGCATCTCGGTCTTTGTCTCGGCCGGCGATTATGGCGCTGCCGCCTGCGATCAGCACGGTGGGCCGCCGGCGACCCATGGCATCGCCACCAACGCGCTGGCCTCGACCCCGTATGACGTCGCGGTCGGTGGCACCGATTTCGCCGACACCTATACCGGCACCAATGCAGCCTATTGGAACGCGACGAATACCGGCACCGATGGCTCGGCCAAATCCTATATCCCGGAAATCCCGTGGAATTCGAGCTGTGGCAGCGCGCTGCTCGCCGACTATCTGGCCGGCTCGCCGGTGACCTATGGCGCTGCAGGGTTCTGCAACAAGGCGCGAAAGGAATACGTCAAGACCTCGGGCGGTAGTGGCGGGCCGAGCAGCTGCGCGACCGGCGTGCCGTCGATTGCCGGTATCGTCAGCGGCAGCTGCGCCGGATACCCCAAGCCCGCTTGGCAAAAAGGAGTCTTTGGCAATCCGGCCGACGGCGTGCGCGATCTGCCGGATGTGGCGCTCTATGCTTCGCCTGGTGTCTGGGGGCACCGCTATGTGACCTGCTTTTCCGACCCGAACAATGGCGGCAGCCCGTGCACCGGCCCGGCCAGCGGCTGGGCCGGTGATGGCGGAACCTCTTATGCCGCGCCGATCATGGCGGGCATCCAGGCGCTGGTCGACCAGCACGCCTGGGGGCGCCAGGGCAACCCCAACCCGATCTATTATCGGCTGGCGGCCGCGGAATATGGCTGGCGCGGCAATCCCAACTGCCGCTCCGCGCGCGGCAACAGGATTGCCGGCGATTGCATCTTTCATAACGTGACCGTCGGCGACACCGACGTGCCGTGCACCGGCAACCATGATTGCTACCGGCCGGGCGGCGCCACGGGCGTGCTGTCGCAGCGCGACACCTCGTACCGGCCGGCTTTTGTCGCCGGCTCCGGCTGGAATTTTGCGACCGGGCTCGGCAGCGTCGATGCCAGGAACCTGGTCGAGAATTGGCCGCGGTGAGGCCGCTGACGGAGTGTGATTTAATCCAAGGCGAGGGCGCGGCGGGCAGCAGCGAGGCATTCGTCCATTCCGTCTCCGGCGTCGATGCGGGTCCAGTCAATCGGCCCCGGATCGCCGCGCAGCTGCTGCTCCAGGATCGCCGCGGTGGCATCGGAAGCGTCACCTCGGCGCCTGGCGATCCGGGAAGTCATCGCCTCGGCTTCGGCGTCGAGCCACAGACCGCTAAACGAGACCCCGGCCCCGCGTGCCACTTCGGCGAAGGAGGTCCGCTCGTCGGGCTGCAGCGACACCGCGTCGATGATCACCGAATAGCCGGCGGCAAGCGCTGTCGCCGCCTTCTGCCGCAACGCGTCGTAAACCCGGCGGGTGACGTCCGGGTGGTAGGTGTCGTTCGGCAGCGGGGTTTCCGGCGCGACACCGAGCAGCAGTTTGCGGGTCACATCGCTGCGCAACAGGCGCGCTCCGGGCATTGTGCCGAGCTCGGGAGCGAGTGCCGCGGCGAGCGTCGACTTGCCGCTGCCGGAGAGCCCGCCGATCGCGACGAGTCTCGCCGGCTGCGGCGGCTGCAGCGCTCGATATGCCAGATCGAGATAGCCTCGCGCCTCGCCGGCCATAGCCGGCGCATCGCCGCTTGCAGCACGTTCGATAGCGGTTGCCGTGACATGCGCGCGGATCCCAGCGCGCAGCGACAGGAAGAGCGGCATCGCCCTCAGCCCCTCTTCGTCGCCGCAGCGATCGAGATAGCGGTTCAGCACCCGGCTGGCGTGTCCCACGAGCCCGCGATATTCGAGGTCCATCAATAGAAAGGCGATGTCGTAGAGCGTGTCGATGCACGCCAGCCTCTCGGAGAATTCGAGGCAGTCGAACAGGGTCGGCTCGCCGTCGAGGAGGCAGATGTTGCGCAAATGCAGGTCGCCATGGCAGCGCCTCACCTGCCCAGCGTCGCGACGTCGGTCGAGCAGCTGCGCCACTGCGCTCAGACGCTGGCGCCACAGTCGATAAAGCTGCTGGACCCGATCCTCGGGAAAGCCGGCCTGCTGCGCTGCGGCCAGCAAGCCATGATTCTCCTCTCCTATCGCCCCGATCGCCGCTGCCCCACCCCAGTCGAAACGGCGCTCGGCCGCCTCATGAAACCCAACGATATGGTCGGCGAGCGCATCCATGACGCGCGGCTCGAGCCGGCCTGCTTTAGCCAGCGCATCAAACAGCAGCGCCTGGTCGAAGCGGCGCATCACAACGACCCAATCGACCGCAGTGCCGCGGTTCGAAAACCCCACCCCGCCCGCGCTGTCGCGGCCGAGCCGGCGCAAGTCGAGATAGAGTGCGGGGGCGGTGCGCCGGTTCAACGCGAGCTCGGCGGCGCAGGCGCGATGCCGCCGCCGCACCGTCGAGAAATCGAGATAGGGCAGCCTGACCGCACGTTTGAGCTTGTAGGCGTGGTCGCCGGCGAGAAACACGATCGAGACATGGGTCTCGACGATCTCGACCCGCTCGACCCCCGGCCCGTAGCAGGATGCCCGGCCGAGAAAAGCGATCGCCGCGCGCTGATCATCGTGCGGGGTTGAATGCATGGCCGGCGACGATATCCTATCCGCAAGACCGCCTCCAATCGCACGAACCAAACCGGCGGATCGGTTTCGCGCGATTTCGCATCATCGCCAACCGCCAGGACAAGCCGATGCGAGTGGTGATCTGCGGTGGCGGCGTGATCGGAGCCGCGATTGCCTATTTTCTTAGTGGCCGCGGGGTCGAGGCGATCGTCGTCGAACGTGTTGGAGTAGGCTGTGCCGCCTCGGGGAAAGCCGGCGGGTTTCTCGCCGGCGACTGGTGCGACGGGACCCCGCTCGCCGCGCTGGCGCGGCGCAGCTTCGCGCTGCATGCCGAGCTGGCGCAACAGCCTTTCGGCGATTGGAGCTACCGCCGGCTCGACACCTTTGGCGGTTTCGCCGGCTGTCGCCGGCACGCCCGTCAGCGTGATCCTCATCACGAGCTCGGCTGGCTGTCGCCGGCGGTTCGGGTCGATCGCCGGCTCGGCTCGCCTGAAACCACGGCCCAGGTGCATCCGGCGGAGTTCACCGCAGCGCTGATGCGGGCGGCCGAGGCACGGGGTGCACGGCTCTGCCCGGGGAGAGTGACCGGGGTCGTGCGCGAGCAGGGCGGCGGACGCGTCGCGGGGGTCGCGGTCGACGGTGCAACGATCGAGGGTGATGCCGTCGTCATTGCGATGGGCCCGTGGTCGCTGCTCGCTGCGGCGTGGCTGCCGCTGCCCGCAGTGTTTGGGCTGAAGGGGCACAGCCTCGTCTTCGACACCGGGCGGGATATCCCAGCCGATGCCGTATTTCTCGAATATCGCGAAACGAGCGGCGCGGTTCAGCAGCCCGAGCTCTTTCCCCGCGCCGACGGCACCACTTATGCCTGCGCGATTTCCAGCGAGAGCCCGCTGCCGCTCGACCCGGCCGCGGTCGCTCCGGATGAGGGGGCGATTGAGCGGCTGGAAGCGATCTGCGCCGATCTGTCGCCGGCACTTGTCCCGGCGAGGATCCGGGCGCGGCAGGCCTGCTATCGTCCGATCACCACGGACGGAATGCCGCTGATCGGGCGGGTGCCGGGAGTGGTCGGCGCCTATGTCGCGACCGGCCACGGCGTGTGGGGAATACTGAACGCACCGGCGACCGGCGAGGCGATGGCCGAATTGATCACCGAGGGTGCGGCGCGTCACGTCGATCTTTCACCCTTCGATCCCGGCCGGTTGCCGCCGCTCGATCCGGCGCAGCTGCGGCAAGCCACCGGACGGTCTCGTTGATGCGCTGCGGCCCCAGCCGTGCGATGGCCAGCGCTGCCGTCGCGCAATATGCTGGGGCAATTCCTGCGGCAATCGGGCAAGGCCTTCATGCGACAGCTCAACATTCTCAATCTCCAGCGTCTCGGCACGCGCGACCGGGAGAAGATCGAAGCGGTCGATCCGGCGATCCGGCTGACCGACGCCGGCGGCTGGTTCGACGGCGAGATTCGCGACACCTGGTCGGCCTTTGCCGCCTCGCGCTATCTACCACTGGGCTCGTACGGGCAGGGGACACGCGAGGAACGCGATCGCCTGCTCGCTGAAGCCGAGATCATTCTCGGCGGCTGGCCGTTCCCAATCGACCTGCGCGCCCGGTCGCCGCGGCTCAAATGGCTGCACCAGCGCCAGGCCGGCGCCAGCAACCTGTTGCGCAGCGATCTCTGGGGCAGCGACGTCATGGTCACGACCTCGCGCGGCGCTGGCAGCACGCTGGCGATGGCCGAATACGCGCTCGCCGGCATTCTGCATTTTGCCAAGGATCTGGGACGTGCGGTGAGTGGGCGCGATCCCGACCATTTCGACCACCGCGCCTACCGGCCGCTGTTGCTCGACGGCAAGACTGCGCTTGTTGTCGGCACTGGCGGTATCGGCCGCGAGGTCGGGCGGCTGCTCTCGGCGGTCGGCCTGCGCGTCGTCGGCACCCGCCGTCAGCCGCGGTCGGACGCGCCATTGCCGCCCGGTTTCGCCGAGCTCGGTGGTGCTGCCGAGCTCGACCGGTTGCTGCCGCAGGCCGATTTCGTCGTGATCTCCTGCCAATGGACACCGGAAACGACTGGCCTCTTCAGTGCTGCGCGGTTTGCCGCGATGAAGCCCGGCAGCGTGCTCGTCAACCTTGCGCGCGGCGAGATCGTCGATGAGGAGGCGCTGGCCGATGCGCTCGAACGCGACCGGCTGCGCGGTGCCGTGCTCGATGTCTATGAGGGGGAGTTCGAGCACCCGCCGCCGGCCCGGCTGTTGTCCAACCCGAGGGTGCTGATCACGCCGCATGTCTCGGGCGCCAGCGACGACAACCGGCATGGCGCAATCGAGCTGTTCTGCGCCAATCTGCGCGCCTATCTCGACGGCGCGGAATTGCGCAACGTGCTCGATTGGCAGCGCGGCTACTGATCGACCGGCGGCGATCGGCGCCCGGCTGCGGTCATGTGGTCGTCGCGCCGAGATAGTCGAGCGCGGCGGCGACCCCGCCGGGGCGATGCGGGATGCCGGCGCGGCGCAGCCCCATCTCGACCCCGCTCAAGGTGCCACACAGCATCAGGTCGTTGAACCAGCCGAGATGGCCGATGCGGAAGGCCCGGCCCTTGAGCCGGCCGAGACCGGTGCCGAGCGACATGTCGAAATCGGCGAGGATCAGCTCGCGCAGGTGGTCGGCATCGTGACCCTCGGGTACCAGCACCGCGGTCAGCGTGTGCGAGTGTTCCCGCGGATCGGCGCAGACCGTTTCGAGCCCCCACCCGGCGACGGCCTGTCGCGTCGCTTCTGCGTGGCGCGCGTGGCGGCGAAACACCGCGTCGAGGCCTTCCTCGTCGAGCAGCATATGCAGCGCCTCGCGCAGCCCGAACAACAGGTTGGTTGGCGGCGTGTAGGGCAGGGCGCCGGTCCGCTCGAGATCGGTCATCGCCCGCCAATCCCAATAGGAGCGCGGCAGCCGTGCCGTTTCGGCGGCAGCGAGCGCCTTTTTCGAAACCGCGTTAAAGCCGAGCCCGGGTGGCAGCATCAGCCCCTTTTGCGCGCCGCCGACGGTGACATCGACACCCCATTCGTCGTGGCGATAGTCGGTCGAGGCGAGCGACGAAATCGTATCGACCATGAACAGCGCCGGGTGCCGCGCCCGGTCGATCGCCGCGCGGATCTCGGGAATCCGGCTCGCCACCCCGGTCGAGGTTTCGTTGTGGACGACGCAGACCGCCCTCACCCGATGCGCGCGGTCGGCGGCGAGGGTCGATTCGACCTGCGCCGGATCGACCCCGTGACGCCAGTCGCCGGAGACGAATTCGACTTCGAGACCGAGCCGCTGGGCCATCGCCCGCCACAGACCGGCGAACTGGCCGGTTTCGAACATCAGCACATGATCGCCCGGCGACAGCGTATTCGACAGCGCCGCCTCCCAGGCCCCGGTGCCCGATGATGGATAGAGCACGACCATCCCCTCAGTCTGGAACACCCGCTTCAAGCCGGCGACGACCTCCTTGGCCAGCTCGGCGAACTCCGGCCCGCGATGGTCGATAACCGGCATCGCGATCGCCCGCAGCACCCGATCGGGCACGTTGGTCGGGCCGGGAATTTGCAGGAAATGGCGGCCGCTGCGGGCGGTCGGCGTGTTGGATCTCATTCTTGAGCTGCTCCAAGGGTATCGATGCGACCCTGCCGGTGCCGCGGCGGGTCGGGCCGGTGTCGCGGTCTCGCCGAGCAATACCACTTGACGGGCGCCGAAAGTGAATTTGATGTGCGCGGCGGCGTTGCCGACACTTTCTGGCAGCCGGCGGAACGGCAGAGGTGGATCATGGCGTCATCGGCGAGGGTCCGGATCGGAATTTTGGGGGCGAGCGGCTATACCGGGGCCGAGCTCTTGCGCCTCCTGCGCTATCATCCGCAGGCCGAAATCCGTGCCTTGACCGCCGACCGCCACGCCGGCAAGCCGATCGGCGCCGTCTTTCCGCATTTAGCGGGCGAAGGCCTGCCCGATCTCGTCGCGATCGGCGAGGTTGATTGGGGTGGGCTCGACGTGGTGTTTTGCGGGTTGCCGCACGGCACGACGCAGGAGGTCATCGCCGGTCTGCCGAAGCATTTGAAGATCGTCGATCTGTCGGCCGATTTCCGCCTCGCCGATACCGCGAGCTATGCCGAATGGTATGGTCATGCGCATCGCGCGCCGGACTTGCAATGCGAGGCGGTCTATGGCCTGACCGAAATCGCGCGGGAAGAGGTGAGTCGCGCACGCCTCGTCGCCAACCCCGGCTGCTATCCAACCGCGGCGCAACTGCCGCTGGTGCCGCTGATCCGAGCCAAGCTGATCGACGCCGACGACATCATCATCGACGCCAAATCCGGGGTCAGCGGCGCCGGCCGTGCGGCGCGCGAGGCGAGCCTCTATTGCGAGGTGGCCGAGGGGATCAACGCCTATGGTGTGGCCAATCACCGCCACGCGCCCGAGATCGAGCAGGGCCTGTCGCAGGCCGCGGGGCATCCGGTCGTTGTCAATTTTACGCCGCATCTGATGCCGATGAACCGCGGCATCCTCGAAACGATCTATGTGCGTCTCGCCACCGGCGCCACCTTGGGCGATCTGCGCGCGGTGCTCGAAGGCGCCTATCAGGGCGAGCGGTTTGTGCGCGTCTTGCCCGACGGCGCGCTGCCGGCGACCCGCCATGTACGCGGCACCAATCTGTGCCTTGTCGGCTTGAGCCGCGACCGGGTCCGGGGCCGCGCGATCCTCGTCTCGGCGCTCGACAATCTGGTCAAGGGCGCCTCGGGCCAGGCGATCCAGAACATGAATGTGATGCTGGGCCTCCCCGAAACCACTGCGCTCGAGCATCGCGCGCTCTTCCCGTGAGCGGGCCGGGCGTCGCCGGTCTGGCGCTGCTCGTCGCCGCCGCCGCCATGCCGGCTGTTGCGGCCGAGGCCCTGGTCTACCGCTGCACCAACCCGGCGAGCGGCGTCAGCTGGGAAATCAGGGTCGATCTCGCCCACAACCGCGTCGATGCGTTCCCGGCCGAGATCGACGCGCATTCGATCCGCTGGCACGACACCGCGGCGGGCGGGTTTTACGATCTCGACCGCGCCACCGGCGAATTGACGATGCGCAACGCCTCGAGCACCGGCGGCTATTTTCTGCACGACCAGTGCCGCGCGCGCTGACCCGCGCCACGGCTGTTTCTTTTCCCGTTGCGCGCAGGACCGCGTCTTGTCTTCTTTACGTAAAGACATCATTGTCGTGGCGTCCACACGGAAAGCTCGCATGCCGCTCAACATCCGCGATGAAGCCGTCAATCAGCTGGCGCAACAGCTGGCCGTCCGCCGACAGGTAACCAAGACCGAAGCCGTCAGGATCGCGCTGGAAAACGAGCTTTATCGCCTCGACCAGGCAGTGCCTTTGCGCGACCGCCTTCGCCCGCTGCAGCAGCGGGTGCTGAGCCGCCCGCGGACCGGTCTCGAAGCGAACAAGGCGTTTTACGATGAGCTCAGCGGACATCAATAATGTTTGTCGATGCTTCAGCCATCGTTGCCATTCTGACCGGTGAGCCCGAAGCCGACGCATTGACGAACGCGCTCGAAGCTGCCGGTTCCGCCATCACCTCGCCGATCGCGATCTTCGAAGCAGCGCTCGGGATTTGCCGCAAACGGCATGCAAGCGTCGCGGAAGCCGAGCAGCACGTCGCCGAATTTCTTAAACTGCGCGTGTCCAGGTAGCGCCGGTGACCGAGAAGGAAGCGCATATCGCGCTCGCTGCGTTCGCCCACTATGGCAAAGGGCGCGGACATCCGGCCCAGCTCAACCTTGGCGATTGCTTCGCCTATGCAATGGCCAGGAGCACCCGCACCACTTTGCTGTTCAAAGGCGACGATTTTACCAAGACCGACATCTCCCCGGCCGTGACGCCGGCGAATTGACGATCGCGACGCCAGCGCCGCGCCCGCTGACCCCCGGTGCCCGGGGCGGGCGGGTTTCGACGCACCAGCTCCGCGGGCGGATTAAAGTCAGCCTCGCAAGCTGACCCCGGCTTGCGCGCGTACCGATGCTGGCGGAACGCGCTCGTTGTTTCGCGCTACGCAACATTCTATCGCCACCTCTATAAGGATGTCGCTGAGCAGCAACTCAGGGATACCCTGCAGATCGACCTGCCGCCGCTGCGTTCCGTTACAACTCCAAAATACGGCGCAGACCGTCCTCGACGGCGTGCATGTCGGTTGCCGAGAGCCGGCCTTCGCTACGGGTCAGGCGGTGCTTGTCGACGGCACGGATCTGGTCGCAGACCGCAACCGAGCGGGTCCCGGCGGAAGGAGTTGCGACAACGATCGGCGGCCGCGGTTGCGGACCTGTCGAAAGCGGCACCACGACGATCGTGCGCCGTGCCCGGTTGAGAGCGTCGGTCGACACGACGACCGCGGGCCGCGTCTTTTTGGTCTCTGCCCCCTCGGTCGGATCGAAGCCAACCCACCAGATCTCGCCGCGATGCGCTGCCGGGTCCGCGGGCGACGGCGCATCGCTCACCGGGCCGTCCGACCGCTCGGTTCGTGCGCCAAGCCGTCGCCGACCGTCGCCGCTTCCCACTCGCTCATTTCGGCCGCGAGCGCTTCTTCCTGCTCCACCGCGAGCGCTGCCTGATACAACGGATCGTCATCGCCGGCATCGTCCGGCGGCAGCGCCTCTTCCAGCAGCGCCGCGATAAAGCTGCTGCGCCGGCGCGGCGCCACCGCCCGCTTGAACCGCTTGACCAGCGCCTCGGGCAGCCGAACCAGCAACTGCTCCGTCATCGAGGCATCTCCCAAAGCTAGCAATATCGATATTGCGTCTGATGTGACAACGGCCGCCGGCAAAAGCAACCGGCATCCGGTCTATCTCCCTTTCTCCGCATGCGGGGAGAGGGTCGGGGGTGAGGGGCGATCGGGTGGAGAAAGCGACGGTCGGAAAATTTCGCACAAATAAACCAAAAATGCGCTTTATCCGCGGCAATTGCGACTATACATTGCGCCTATTCAGCAATCTGGCATGCGCCGACCGCCGCAAGACCGCAGCACGTGCCCGAGACAGGGACAGGGATGCAGGTAAGTAAAACTCGAAAACACGCTCAGGTATGGCAAACCGTCACTGTATCTTCCTTAACGCGTATGGTGCGCGCTGCAACCTAAGATGGCGGATTGCATCCACCCTGCGCTCGCTGTCCCCGTAACCCCCCGCAACCCGGGTAAAGTGAACTGTCACGCCTAACCCGGAACCAGGCGTAACCCCCACAGGTAAAGTAAACTGTCACCGTAACCCCGAGATCCGGGCAAGAGCTTCGGCCGGCGTGACGATGTGAATGGCCCCGTGGGTTCCGAGCGCCAGGAGGTGGCGGTCACCGGAAACGACTAGATCGGCTTCGGCGGCGATCGCTGCCGCGATGACATGATCGTCGTCGGAATCGGCGGCGATGACGGACGGAACCGCGAGCGGCGTCACCCGATCGGTGGCAAGCGCGTAATCGGTCAGCAACACGCGCGCGTTGGCGCCGATCAGCGCCAGCCGTCTGGCAGCAAAGGGTCGGGCCAGCACCCGGGCCAATTCGTCGAGCAATGCGGCACTGGTGAACAGCTCAGTGCCTGCGTGCTGACGGATCGCCTCGCGCAACCGGTGCGGTGTGCCACGCCAAAGCAGCGCCGAGACGACCACGTTGGTGTCAAGAACGATCCGCACCGCTGCTCCGCGCTTGCCGCTCGGCGCGCACGGCATCGACTTCGGCTTGAATCTCATCTTCGGTAATCGGCGGAGCGCCGGCGGCCTCCAGCGCCGGGGCGATGGCGAACAGTCGGTCGAGCGCGGCTTCGCGTCGCGTCTTGGCGGCGAGAAAGTCCACGAAATCCTCGACCTCGCTCAGCCGCTCGGGCGGTAGGGCCTGGATCTTCTCCATCAGCGCTTGGGTGTCGGGCATGACAGCTCCGCCTTCAGGGATTGAGGCCGCCGACCGAGCTGCTCTTGGGCCGCTTCCGGGAGCGCTGCCGCCTGTGCGATCGCCAGCTCGAACGTCTTTTCCATGACGAGCACCATAGCACGTCGTGAGCTGGACGCAGCTTTTGCCGAGCGCGCCGTGCCCCTCGACCTTCTTGTTCGGGACCGGCGAGCAACGCTGGCCTCATATACGGAGCAGGCCCGCGCGCGGTGGCTGGAGCATCCCGTTCAATTTAACCAATAAAAATTCTTTATCCTCCTCAACCGCCGGCTACAATGCCCCAGGGCGAAGATACGGGTGCGCGCCGCTGGATCGCCGGGGTGACGCAGCTTTTCGCCAAGTCGGGGCCGGGATGTTCGCGAACTTTTTCCAATCGCTCTCGCGATATTGCAAATCGAGGCCGTTCCCTATCGCGTCAAGCGGCCGACCCCCGTTCGGTCATTGCGAGCGAAGCGAAGCAATCTCGGGCCATAGAAGCTTCCTGCGTTCGAGATTGCTTCGTCGCGTTGCTCCTCGCAATGACACACCCATAACCGTGTTAAATTCTGCTCCGATCTCCCGATCGAAAAATCGATCGGGCCTGATTTGCCGCCGTGTACGCTCGCTTTGCCGGCGAACGCCGGTACCCATGCTTGGCCGGGGACCCGGCTTTCGAATTCCAAACGCGCTGGACGAGCGCTGTGCGTCCTTCGAGACGGCCGCTTTGCGGCCTCCTCAGGATGAGGAATGTTTCCTGACGCCGTCAAAGATGGTCCTCATGCTGAGGAGCGCCCGAAGGGTGCGTCTCGAAGCACGCACAGCGCTGACGCAGCAAATCCTTCGCGCGCTCTTTCGCCGGCAAAGCGCAGTATTCGATGTCCGTAACTTCGCGATCGGGACACTGGATAAAAGGATCGTCCGTGCTGCCGCAATGTCGGCGGCTCTCCTTCTGAGCACCGCCGCCCCCGCCAACGCGACCTCCGCCGCCGACATTCAGGTCGAAGCCGTGTTCGGAGTCGCTCCCTGGAACGAGATAACCGGTGCCGGTCTCGCTCTAACCAGCGGCTTCGAGCGCTATAGTACTGTAAACTGCATTGCGTCCGCAACGGATGACTTATTAACGACCTCCGAAGCGTGCATTCAGATACATTACGGTCAGGTGGGACCATGGTTTCGATCTGACTTGGGGGCGGACAGCACCGGCAGCTATCCTCCAAGCGGCAAGATATTTGAGTCCTGGGATAGTACGTCCAATCTCACTCCTCGTTGCAGTCCGATTTACACAGATTCCGCTTTAGGACACACCGCCATTGAATGTAGCCTGTGGATTTATCCCATTCCATCGCTAAAAGTTACGGGTTTGACGCTCGCAAAAGACCTCGGTAGTCCGTCTCCACCGGAAACTCCGGATGATCAATCTAGCTCGCCCGCCGATCCGTCGACGCCTGACGACGCGAACCCATGCGGCTGCGGTGCTGTCAGCGGCGATCCGATCAACACCGCTACTGGCAACTTGTTTGAGGCCCAGACGGACTATACCGCTGCGCCGGTTACGGGCCTCGCGCTGACCCGGTATTACAACAGCCAGGACGTGACCAACTCGGCGTTCGGTGAGGGCTGGCACAGCACCTGGCATCGATCGCTCACGCATACCTCGACCAGCACGATGACCGTCACCCGCGCGGATGGGCGGGAGGATAATTTTACGCTGACCGCGGGTATCTGGAAGGCCGATCCGGATGTGACGAGCCGGCTTTCGGCGGTGCCGGCGACGGGGACGCAGACCGGGTGGCGGCTGGTGACGGCCGATGACACGGTCGAGAGCTATGCGCTCGCCGGGCAGCTGACTTCGGTTACGACGCGGGCCGGGCTGGTGACGAGGCTCGCATACAATGCCAGCGGGCAATTGACCACTGTGACCGGGCCGTTTGGCGACAGGTTGGGCTTTGTCAATGACGCCGATGGCCGGGTCGCGCAGGTGACCGCGCCGGATGGCGGGGTGTTTACCTATGCTTATGACGGCAATGATAATCTCGTCTCGGTGACCCATCCGGACAAGAGCGTGCGCAGATATGTTTATGGCGATACGGCGTTTCCGCATGCGCTGACCGGGATCATCGACGAGGACGGGAACGCGTATGCGAGCTGGACCTACGATGCGCAGGGGGCGGGCGATTTCGAGCCAGCATGCGGGCGGGGCCGATTTGACGAGGGTCGCCTATGGCAATGGCACGTCGTCGGTCACCGACGCCGACAAGCATACGCACGGCTACACTCTCGAAACTCAGTTCAACCTGGTCAAGCCGACGGCGTTGAGCGGGGCGCCCGACCCGGCGGCCGGGGGCAAGGCGCTTACCTATGACGCAAACGGCTTTGTCGCGAGCCGCACCGATTGGGACGGCAATGTCACCAAATACACGCATGATGCGCGCGGCGACGAGATCTCGCGCACTGAAGCCGCCGGCACGGTGCTGGCGCGCACGATCACAACGGCGTGGCTGCCCAATTTTCACCTGCCGGCCAAGATCACCGAGCCCGGCCGGACGACGACTTTCAGCTACGACGCGCACGGCAATTTGCTGAAAAAGACCATCGCCGCCGGGTCGCTCGCCCGCAGCTGGGCCTATACCTACAACGCCGCAGGTGAGGCGCTGACCATGACCGACCCAGACGGGCATGTGACGCACTATGCCTATGACGCGGCGGGCGATCTGGCGAGCGTTACCGACCCGCTCGGCCATGTGACGAAATTTACCGCCTACGATCGCGACGGGCGGCTCTTAAGCATGACCGACCCGAACGGGCTGGTGACGAGGCTGGCCTATAATTTCCGGGGGCAGGTCACCGCGCGCGATGTCGGCGGCGAGGTCACGACTGACACCTACGACCCGGCCGGGCAATTGGCCCGCACCACCCGGCCGGACGGCTCCTATCTCGCCTATGCCCATGACGCGGCGCACCGGCTGACCGGAGTGGCCGACAGCGCCGGCGACCGGATCGTCTACACCCACGACGCCGCCAGCAATTTGACGCGGGCGCAGGTCTACGACGCGGCCGGCAAATTGCGGCGGCTGCGCTCCTACGCCTATGACGCGGCGAACCGCGTCGCCAAGGCGGTCGGCGCCGCGGGCGAGACGACGAGCTACGCCTATGACCCGAACAGCAATCCGACCAAGCTCACCGACCCGCTCGGCCATGCCACGAGCTATGGCTGGGACGCGCTGAACCGGCTCACGAAGACGGTCGATCCGCTGGGCGGCGTCACCACCGACGGCTACGACGCGCTCGACCATCTGACCGGGGTCGTCGATCCGCGCGGCCTGAAGACCAGCTATGGCTGGAACGCGCTCGACGACGAGACCGCGGTGGCGAGCCCGGACAGCGGCATCACCACGCGCAGCTTTGACGCCGCCGGCAACATCATCGCCTCGACCGACGCCCGCGGCCTGAAGACCACCTACAAATACGATGCGCTCGGCCGGCGGGTCGCGGCGCTCTATGCCGATGGCCGGGCGGTCATCTGGCAATACGACCAGGGTGCCGATGGGATCGGCCATATGACCGGGATGAGCGACCGCAGCGGCCTGACCGGCTGGAGCTACGATCAGCACGGCGATCTCGTCGCGGCGCGGCAGACGATCGGCGGCAAGAGCCTGACGACGGCGATGCGTTACGACGCGGCCGGCAGGCTCGCCGGCATGACCTATCCGTCGGGCACGGCGATCACGCTCGCCTATGATGCCGCGGGCCGGGTCGGCGCGATCAAAGCGGGGGCGACGGGTTTGGTCGGCGGGGTGTCGTACCTGCCGTTCGGCCCGGCCGATGGCTGGACCCAGGGGAATGGCGACGTCTACACCCGCAGCTTCGACCAGGACGGGCGGATCGCCGGCATCGATTTTGGCGGCGTCGCGATGAGCTTCGCCTATGACGCCGCGAGCCGCATCACCGGTATCGGCGAGACCGATTATCCGGCAAAGAGCTTTGCCTATGACGCGCAGGACCGGCTGACCGGCTATACGAGCGGCAAGACATCGCTCTCCTACAAATACGATTCCGACGGCAACCGCACGGCACTCGGCGGCAGCAATTCGGTCGCCTACGGCATTGCCGCCAACAGCAACCGGCTCCTCGAAGCGAGCGGCGGCAGCACCCGCACGCTCGGCTACGATGCCGCCGGCGATATGATCAGCGACAATCGCGGTGTGACGATCTTCGGCTATGGCTACGATTCGAGCGGGCGACTGGTCGCGGCCAAAACCGGCGCCTATGTGACCAATTATACGAATGACGGGCTCGGCCGGCGCGCGACGCGCAGCGGCTATGGCGCGCAGGGGATCGCCGGCGATCTCGAACGCTTTCTCTACGATCCGGCGGGGGATCTCCTCGGCGAATATGACGGCAACGGCAAGCCGATCGAGGAGACGGTGTGGTTGCCAGCCCCCGGATCCGGGCCGGGCGGGGTGCCGCCGGCCGCAGGTTCCGGGGAGGAACTGCCGGTGGCGGTGCTGGTCCCCGGCAAGCCGCCTTATGACATCGCGCCCGACCAGCTGGGTGCCCCGCACCAGATTGCGAGCGCCGCACGGGTGACGGTCTGGCATTGGGACCACGACCCGTTTGGCAACGGCGCCCCTTCGGGCAGCCTCAGCTACAACCCGCGCTTCCCCGGCCAGTATTTCGACAAGAAAACCGGGCTCAACTACAACATGATGCGCGACTACGACCCCTCGACCGGAAGATATGTGCAGAGCGACCCGATCGGGCTGCAGGGTGGGGTGAATACGTATGCA
>JBOHME010000032.1:0-38333 GCA_050729795.1 Allostellaceae bacterium
GCCAGCCGCCGAGGGTCGGCCCCATGATCGGGCCTACCATCGACCCGGTGCCGAACACCGCCATCGCCTGGCCGTGGCGCTCGGGCGGGTTGATCTGAAACAATACCGACTGCGCCAGCGGCACGAGACCGGCGCCGCACACGCCCTGCAAGCCGCGATAGAGGACGAGCTCCGTCAGGCTGGTGGCGCTGCCGCATAATGCCGAGGCGAGCGTGAACCCGCCGATCGAGATCAGAAACACGGGTCTGATGCCGAACCGGGTCGCCAGCCAGCCCGCCAGCGGCATCATGATCGCGGCGGTCACAATGTACGAGGTCAGCACCCAGGCGGCCTGGTCCTGCGACGCCGACAGGCTGCCCTGGATATGCGGCAGCGCGACATTGGCGATCGAGTTGTCGACCCCCTGCATAATGACGGCGAGGATGATCGAACAGGTCAGCGCCGGGCGGTTGAGCGCCCCACCGCCTGCAGGGCCTCTCATCGCGCCGACCGGCGCCGCGCGGCGCCGTCGGGGTCAGGCTGTCCGCGGATGAGCATCGGTTGTCTCGCACCTGGCCCCTCCGGGCCTTGTCGTAACCCCCGTCCCAGCCGCCCTGCCGAGCGCGGGCCCAAGAGCCGAAGCGGGGGGTCCTCATGACGGAATTTTCTCGCCGATCGTTATACAGCCGAAATTTCCGTTGCGACATCACGCCGCTTGAACGGCCGCCGTCACCCGCTACCTGTAGCGGCGCGCAATTACGGCTTTCTCGCCAACCGCCGGCGCGCCGAAAACTTGCGCTGTGCCGCACGCTGCTCGCGGTTGTCGATGCTGCCGCGCGCCGCTCTGCGACAGCCAAGAGCGACAGCGCCTCGCCGACCGAGCGCCTGATGTCTGTCCGGGCTGCGGCGGGCATGTGGAACCGATCGGTCCGTTCCTGCGCTCGCTGCCGACGCACTCCTCGGCCTGGCACAACAGCTCATGATCGTGGCTGGTTCGCCCGCGGGTGTGTCCGTCAAAGGAACGATGAGCGGTCAGCTCTAGCGTGTCCGGAAGAGCTGGACTCTCAACGGCAAGTCGGACGCAATGATTGCCGGACGGAAAGACGGACAGAAACCCGTGGCGCTCGTCGGCTACGCTCGCGTCAGCACGCTCGACCAAGATCCGGCGCTGCGGCTCGACGCTCTCGCCGCGGCCGGTTGCACGCAAGTCTTTGAGGAGCGCACTTCCGGCGCTCGTGCCGATCGACCGGGCTTGCGCCAGGCGCTCGACTATGTGCGCGAGGGCGACGTTCTGGTCGTTTGGAAACTCGACCGGCTCGGCCGCTCGCTCGTGCATCTGATCGAAACCGTGACGACCCTCGAATATCGGGGAGTCGGCTTCCGCTCGATTACCGAGGCAATCGACACCACGACGCCCCGGAGGGCGGCTGGTGTTCCACCTGTTCGGTGCGCTCGGGCAGTTCGAGCGCGATCTGATCCGGGAGCGGACCCGCGTGGGCCTTGCCGCAGCGGCTGCACGCGGTCGGAAGTGCGGCCGGAAGCCCGTCATCGATGCCGAGAAGCCGGCGCGCGTCCGCAGCATGATCGCAAAGGGCCTGACGGTGCGGGAAGCAGCCAGTCGGCTCAGGGTCGGCAAGACGGCCCTCTACGAGGCTTTTCGGCTCGGGGCGGGCGAGATCACGTTGGCAGAAGCAAGCGTGAGCCACGCCATATAGCGATCAAATTTTTGCGCCATTTACCGATCTAAATGAAAGATTACAATTCTGTAGATCGTCTCAACTCATACCCCAGAGAGGCAACCCGGCGAGACATCAATCCCGTCTCATTTGAGTTGATAAATCGGATGCAAGACGGTAAGACGCGATGGTTTAGAAGCTAACGAGACAGTTCGCCCTCTGATGCCCTTTTACGGGTACGCCCGGGTCTCCACCCTCGACCAGGACCTGTCGATCCAGCGCGCGGCACTGAAGACGGCCGGTTGCGAGGTGATCCGCGCCGAGAAGGCGAGCGGCGCCCGCCGCGACGACCGTACCGAACTGCAGGTCCTGCTCGACTTCCTGCGCGCCGGCGACACGCTCGTCGTCACTCGCATCGACCGCCTGGCGCGCTCGCTGAAGGACTTGCAGGACATCATGCACGAGCTCAAGGCCAAGGGGGTGGCGTTGAAGGCGACCGAGCAGCCGGTCGATACCGGCACCGCGGCCGGCAAAGCGTTTCTCGACATGCTCGGCGTGTTCGCCGAGTTCGAGACCAATCTGCGCCGCGAGCGCCAGTTGGAAGGGATCAACGCCGCCAAGGCGCGCGGCGTCTACAAGGGCCGCCAGCCGTCGATCGATGCTGCCGAGGTGCTGCGCTTGCGGTGCGAGGAAAAGCTCGGCCCGGCGGCGATTGCGCGGCGGCTTGGCCGGGCCAGCGTCTATCGCCTGCTCGACAAGCATGGGGCCGCGGCCCCGGCAAACGGGGAGGGGGATGCCGATCAAGCCTGAGATGCGCGGGCTCTATCCGCACGAGTGGCCGCAAATCAGCCGGAAGGTTCGGTTCGAGCGGGCCGGCGGCATTTGCCAGGGCTGCGGTCGGCCGCACGGCCTGACGGTTCGCTGTCTGCCCGACGGCCGCTGGTTCGACGCCACGTGCTGCACCTGGCGCAACGGCCGTGGCCGGCCGGCGCGCTGGCCCGACCTCGTCGAAAACGCGCAGATACGGCAAACCCGCGTCGTCCTGGCCGCGGCGCATCTCGACCACGATCCGCGCAACAATCGGCTGCGCAATTTGAAGAGCCTGTGCCAGCGCTGCCACATAATCCACGACCGCCCGCATCATCGGGCGCAGCGGCGGATCACCTATCTGCTGCGCCGCGCTCTCGGAGATTTGTTCCTCGGCCCGTATTCCATGCTGGCAGCAAGGCCATATCTGGCCCGCGCCGTATTTTCCCGGGGCCTCATGCGGGATCATTGACCGAAATCCGACCATCGGCAGCCAAGACTTGGCGAAGTGGCGGCGCTATATCCCGCTTAATTTTTGGGAGATCCCAGCGCCGAGAGCCAGGCCAGGGAGGAGTTCAGTGAGGCGGCGGCTTTGCCAGGTGTCGATAGTTCCGCGGACCACAGCGGGGCCTGCGGCATCAGCCTGCCTGCATTTCAGAAGGTGCCAAGCACTCGGCCCTTTCCGGGGTTCAGTCCGAGATCAGCGACGCTATCGTCCGTTAGTGGGCCGACAGATGTTGGCGTACCTCAAGGGACTGTATCGCGGGCAACGGCGAAGGCTTCGTCAGAATCATTGACAGCAACTGCAACAATGCGCCTCCGCAGATTTTGGCCGATTTCCGTATCGGGCCCCGTAACCAGCATCATCCAACCCTTCATGGTTTCCCCTCCTATCTTATGTCGAACAGGATGGCACGGGCCGAAGGCAGGGCCGATCTAGACGGCCGACGTTTGCTGTAAGATATGATCGAAGTTCAACGTTGAGAAGCGGGATCGTTCTTCAGTTTCGCCTTTTAAGCCCTGCGAGGCGGCGGCAAGCTGGCGTAGTCGGCAAGATCGCCGATGTGGTCGACCGTCACGTCGGGGGGCCGGGTGGACGCGTCGGGGGCGCGAGCATACTGGCCTTGGCGGGGCAATACCGTGGTTACCCGCTCGCCCCAAACCTCCTTGACCGCGGCGAGAACGCGAGGCTTGTCATCGATCAACACGTAGTGGGCAGCCGGGTAGCGCCGCTCCACGTCGGCAAGTTCCTGTTCCTTGTGGATGTAGATCAGCACGTGGCCTTCGACCGCCTCGAAGATGCCGGAGCGCTCGACCTTTCGTGGCTGAAATACGACATCGCCGTCCGACAAGATAACCGTGCGGCCCCAGCCGCGCAGCCGTTCGAGCACGTCGAGCGATCCGGGGTAAAGCCGGTTAGCAAACGGATAGTCCACCAGCCAGGAAGACATCGATAAGAGATGGATATCCTCGGGGTGCTCGACCCGGTAGCGCTGCAGGGCGCCGAGGTAGTCGCGATAGCCAAGGTCGGTGAAGAGCTGCTCGAGGATTGCCCAATACCGATCGCGGCAGCCGACCCCGAACTCGCGTTCGAGATGGCGCCTAAGATCGGCCTGGATGCGATCGTTGTCGAGCAATGTGTTGTCGACATCGACGAGGAAGACGGTGGGATCCGCCATCACTGCGAGGCCTCCTGAATCGAAATCGGCCGAATAAAACAGGCAAACCCATAATACCGCGCGGGTGACGAAGAAGCGATGCCACCCGCTGGTGTGTGGTGTGAGAGGGACTGCCGAACCGGAAAAGTCAGGGTCAAAAGTGTGACCTTCAGAGATTTCTGAGGCGTTATCGGGCGGATCTCGCCTCCCTTGTGGAGGGGCCAGGCCTTCAGCAGCCAGCTCCGCCGCCGCATCAACGCGCCGACGATCTTGGTCGCCAAATAAGGGAGCAGCGATGACCGGTCAGGTCAGGGTCGGCGCACGGCAGAAATTGGCTGCCTGACCGCGCGCAAGAATTCTTGCTGCCGCGCCGATAGCTCCCTAAGCTCGCAGCAGTTTATTCAATGGGAGCGCCCTTATGCCGCAATCGCAAGGAGTCCGTTTCACCGCCGAGCCGCTGACCTTCACCGTTCGCCACCAATTGTGGGACGCCAATGTCGAGGATCATACGGACCAGGGCGTCTCGATCGACGTGGCGGCCGATATCGACGGCAAGCACACGAACCTGCTGCGCTTCAACTGCTTTGACCTCGAGCGCAGCTATGTCTATGGGCCCGAGAACCCCGACCTGTCGACCGTCGGCCGCGTTGGTGCCGGCATGGGCATCCACTGCCGCATGGATCCGGTCATCGACGGCAACCCGATCGGCTGGACGATCCGGACGCTGGGTCGCAAGTTGCCACAGATGCTCGAAAAGTCCGGGTACAAGGGGGTCGCCGAGGCGACGAACATGAGCGCGGTGCGCGACCTGCTGCCCGAATTGGAGGCCTGCGCGCGGGAGATCTTCATCGCCAAGCGCAACACGGTCAAGCACAACCGCGGCACCGAGATCTTTGAAGCCGGCAACATCCGCTTCGGGCTTGAGATGCGGCGGCTGATGAATGGCGATGGCGGCCTTGCTGTCCATGTGCTCGCCGACGTCGGCGGCTCGAAGGGCAAGGCCTACGTCGAAGAGACCGAGCTGCTGGCGTTCGACTGCTTCTGGCAGAACCCGCATTATCATTACGGTCCGCGCAACAAGAACCACCGGACCAATTGGGATCTGACGGTCGTCGATGACCCCTTGGCATGGACCTTCGAGCAGTTCGAGAATCGGAAGCTCGGCGCAATGATCGAACGTGCCGGCTACCCAGGAATCGCCACCGATCTCGACCTGGAGCAGATCGCCGAAGTCCTGCCGGCCCTAAAAAAGCGCGCCTTTGAAATGTACGCGGAAGGTGAAAGACTGACCGGCCACAAGGGGCTGCCGCTGGAGTTCACCCCGAACCTTGCTGCAGCCGAGTAGCGTCAGAAATTCCTCCCCATGATGGGGAGGTTTGGCTGGGGTGATACCGGCCCGACCAGGCGTTCGGGTCACGGCTGGCACGCGCTCCCCGCACCGCAACCATCATCCCCGCCCAGCCCTCGCCATGGCGAGGGCTGGGCTATGCGTCGCGGCAGTTACTAGAGAGGTCGAAGGGCATGCGCGTCAGCACGATGATCAGGATCAATCCGGCGATGTCCGCCGATGGCGGGCTGATGGATCGCGTTATCGATTTTGGCAGAAAGGCCGAGGCCCGCGGCTTTCCCGGCATCTGGATCGGCGACTCGATGGGCCGCGGCCGGCCGACATTAGATTCATTGCAGGTTCTGACCGCGCTTGCCGCGGTGACCTCCAGGGTCGAGCTCGGGATCAGCGTGCTGCAATTGCCATTGCGCCATCCCGTCGAACTTGCGCACCGGGTACAATCGTTGCAGGCAATGTCGAACAACCGCCTGATCCTCGGCGTCGGCAGCGGATCGACGCGCGATGATTTCGAATTGCTGGGCTATGATTACGACCACCGGTTCCGTACCTTCAAAAACGATCTCGAAATCATGAACAAGGTGTGGAACGGCGAACCGGTTAATGGCGGGACATTGGCGACCTGGCCCGGCTGCAAAGGCGGTCCGCCGATCCTGATCGGCGCCTGGCGCAGCCCGCGCTGGATCACCTACGCCGCCAAGCACGCGCAGGGCTGGACCCCGTCCGGCCGCTTCAGCAGCCTGGAAGACCTCGCATACGGCATGCAGGTTTATCGCGAGCAGGGCGGCGACAATGCGGTGCTCGCCAACTGCTCGGTCGACCTCGAAGAGCGTCCTCAGTCGGCCGAGCTGGCAAAGCTCGCCTCGGTCAATTTCATCTGCCCGCCGGAGGAAGCGCGCCGGCGCATCAGGCGCGTCGCGGAGATGGGTTTCGACGAGATCCTGATCGGTTCGCAATTCGGCGCGATCGACGAAATCGAACGCCTGCGCGATTTTCTGAAAGCATAGCCGGCAGCGCGCAAGATGCGCATCCGCCGTCTGCTCGACCGGCCGATCATCGCGCCTGATCTCGATCCGACGATCGGGGTCAACATCCAGGGGCCCGTCGATGATCCGGGTACCCGACTGGATCGGCGACCGGCTCGGCGACTACTACCTCTATTTCGCCGACCATAAGGGCAGCTATATCCGTCTCGCCTATGCCGACCACCCGGAAGAGCCGTGGAGGGTGCACAAGCCGGGGAGTCTTCTGACCGGACCCCCAGGCCGCCTCGCCGGAACAGGTCTCGCGTTACGACGCGCTTCTGCGCGAGCGCGGCATGACCTACGCGCTGGCGATGCCTTGTTGGAGATCACGACGCCGCATATCGCCTTCCCGGATGTCCATGTCGATCATTCCGGCCGGCGGATCATCATGTACTTCCACGGCCTCGCAGATGTCGCCACCCAGGTCAGCCGCGTCGTGATCTCAATGACGGCATCGATTTCGCGGCGCAGCCGCAGATCCTCGGCCCTTGCGGCCGCACGCGCGGGCGGCGGCAAGCCCGGCCTGGGTGTGCTCGCGGATCAGGAGCGCTCGAATTCCGCCAGCGCCGCGAACAGGTGAAAGGTGAACTTGCCGCTGATCGTGCTGGTGTCGATCCCCTTCGGTCAGCGACCGCAGCTCGAACCTCACGCTCCTGCAACGTGCGCGTCAGCGCGATCAGGTCCGGCATCGATCGGCCGAGCCGGTCGAGCCGCCACACGACGAGCTGGTCGCCACCACGCGCTACCTCCAGCGCGAGCGCGAGGCCGGGCCGTGGCGCCGTTGAGACGGTCTTCGTAAATGCGGGTGCACCCGGCTTGGTTCAGCGCGTCGCGCTGCAGGTCGAGGTTCTGGTCCTCGGCCGGACTTTAGGAATTCACCCGCACGTACACCCCGGCAGAACCTGGTGCATGCGTCATGGCCTGCCGCATGCGCGGCGAATTGGGCGAGGAATGTTGCTGTTGCTCCTTCCACTCCGGGCTTTCGGGCACGGCCGTACTGGCAAATTCGTAGACCGTGCTGTAGCCGCTGGTACCCTCGAGAACCCGATAGCGGCGGGCGTAGATCACTCCCGGCACCTTGCGGTAGCCTGGCACATATTCCCCGCTGTACCAGGCGTTCCACTCCGCATCGATCTCGGCGGGGACGGACATGCGGCCAATCTGCAACACCGGCGCCATGCCACGCTCCGGCATCTCCAGGCCCTCCGGGTAAATCTGTTCCCCGACAATGCGGGATAAATTCTTCCCAATCACCGACGGCGACACTTTCTGTCCCCACGGCGTCCGCGGCCGGTTGGTAAACGCCGGCGTCTCCATCACCGCCACGCTTTCCAGTTCATAGCACGCCAGGTACTGCGGGCCGCCCTTGACTGCCTCGTAGCGGGCCGCTGAGAGAATGCCGGGCACCGACAGCAATTCCGGTAGATGTTCCTTGTTATACCACTCGTTGAATTCCTGCACGTGCTGGGCGTCGATATCAACGTACACCATGAAAATCCCACGACCCTTTTGTGCCATGTTTCCGTCTCCTCTGTGAAGCTTAGCCGCCATCGTTTTACCTCGTCTCGTTGGCACCTGGTCCTCACGCCTGGAGCCCAGGAGAGACACGAGACCCCAACTAGGGAGCCATTTTAGACTTATACGGTCATCCGTCCCGGATGTATCGGGCGTCGATTCTACTCGCAATCATCCTGGTCCAAATACTCCGGGAGCACGAGGGGCAGCGCCCCTCGACCGCTGCGCCGCTCAACCGGTTTTCGGATGCGGTATCTTACGCCGCACCTGTTTCGCCGGCTTGTCCTTGCGCAACCCTCATAGACGACCTGGCGCAGCAGGTTGTCGTCGGTCCAGGCAGAAAACTTCACTTCGGCGACCAGCTCCGGCCGCAGCCAATGAACGCGGCTGAGCACCATTGGTGATCCGAAGCGGGTCGAGCGCGGCGGCGGGGTGTCGAGCGGCATCTTGTCTGTGGCGAGCGGCTGCAGCCGTGCCCACAGCCGTTCCAGCTCGGCGTTGTCCATGCCGGTTCCGGCACGGCCGGCATAGATCAACCTGCCGTTCCGATCGTAATAGGCCAGCAGCAAGGCGCCGAGCCGTGGCCGGCGGCCTTCGGGATCGGTCCAGCCGACGACGACAAATTCCGCACGGTTGAGGCATTTGACTTTGCGCCACAGGCTGCGATTGCCGGGCAGGTAGGGCGCATCGACGCGTTTCGAGACGATGCCTTCGACATGCATGGCACAGGCCTTCTCGAAAAAGGCCGGGGCATGGCCGATGACACGTCGCTGTAACGCAACGGCGAGCCGTCCGGCGGCAGCAAAGCGGCCAGCCGCTCTTTGCGCTCGATCAGTAGCCGCGGATGCAGCAGATCGAACAGAAAGAACACCAGCTCGGCCGCGTTGCCGGCATCGGAGGCGGCTTGAATGCGGCTGAACGAGGTGATGCCGTCGGGGCCGATGCCGCATGGAAGCGCGGTCAGCGCTACGGCAGCATCATCTGCGACCTCGAGCGGCGACGCATCGTCGATTGCTCCCTTATCGCGAGCCCGTCACCAGCATCGAGGGCTGGTTGGCGTGCCATTCGGAAGTCCGCGTCATCTCCCGTGACCGCTACGGTGGGTACGTGCGCATTCCGGTGAAGGTGATCGGCCATTCCGGCCGAAGGTGATCACCGATTCCGGTGATCGTGATCACGCTGATCACGGGCGCGAACGCCCGGCGTGATGGTGACGGCGCGCTGCGTCGCCGACGTAAAGCATAGGTTGTACAGACAGCGGTGCCGTTCAAGGCGGCTGCGGGTCGTCCACGGAGTCCATGGAGGGGCCCCGCGCGCGACGCGCAGTGCCCTCATGAGCGACGGAGCGTCGCGCGTGGGGGAGCGCTGTGGACCCCCGTGGGCGATCTGGCGACGGGCGGTCATGCAGCGGGGCTGTCGGCGGCGACGAGGTGGCGCCGCAGGGAGGGGCCTGTCAGCTCGATGCGGTGCGCGCGGTGAATAATGCGGTCGAGGATCGCATCACGGAGCGTGGGATCGGCGATCACCTCGTGCCATTTACTGACCGGGACTTGGCTGGTGATCAGCAGCGAGCCGCAGTCGTCACGGTCATCGACGATCTCGAGCAAATCCCGGCGCTGTTCGGCATTGAGCGGCTCCGGCCCCAGTCGTCGATGATCAGGAGCCGGACGCGTTCGAGCATAGTCAAGAGACGCGGCAGGCGGCCCTCGCCGCGCGCCTGGGTCAAGTCGCCGAACAGCCGACTGGCGCGCTTGTAAAGTACGGAGAAGCCTTCGCGGCAGGCTTTGTGGCCGAGGGCGCAGGCCAACCAGGACTTGCCGATACCGGTCGGGCCGATGACGACTAAATGGTGATGCTGGCGCAGCCATTCGTAGGTGGCGAGTTTTTGGAACAGGGTACGGTCGCGGCCGCGCGTCGCGTGCAGATTAACGTCCTCGACGACGGCTGCTTGGCGCAGCTTGGCGTCGCGCAGCCGGCGGGCGAGCCGCTTGTTCTCGCGGCTGGTCGCCTCGCGGTCGACCAGCAAGCCGAACCAGTCTTCGCGGCTCAGCTCGGCGGCGCCGGGAGCGTTCTGCAGCTCGATGAACGCGTCGGCCATGGCCGACAAGCCGAGCGCGCGCAGCCGCTCGACCGTGGGGTGGATCAGCATCCTCCTTCCTTTCAGGTCAGGGGTCAGTGGTAGTAACCGGGGCCGCGGATGTTCTCGTGGATCAGCACCGGCGCCTCGGCCATCGGCGGCGGCGGCGCGGTCTCGCGATGGTTCTTCAGAATGGTGGCGACCGAGTTGTAAGAGCGGGTGCCAAGCGCCAGCGCTCGGGCGCAGGCAGCGTCCACCCGCGCGGCGCCATAGCGTTTGATCAGGCCGAGGATGCCGATGCAGGGACGGAAACCCTGCTCGGGGTGCGGCCGCGAGCGCAGGATCACATCGGCCAGGATCGCGGTGTTGTCGCCGACGGCAGCGGCTTCGCGGCGGATGCGTTCGTGCGTTCAGTCGCGATAGCGCCGGTGCGAACTCGGCATATGCTCGGCGACGGTGGTCGGCCGATGCGGCCGGGCGCTGCGGCGATGGCTGGCGACCCGCCTGCCGCAATGAAAGATCTCGACCGTGGCGGCGGTGATCCGCGCTTCGACTTCCTGGCGGATCAGCTGGTGCGGCACGCTGTAATAGTGCTTGCCGATCTCGACATGGTAGTCGAGGTTGACCCGGCAGCGCTTCCACTCGGTGTATTCATAGGGTTCGGCCGGCAAGGGCTGCAGCGCCGGGCGGTCGAGCTGCTCGTAGAGCGCCCGGCGACTGATTCCCCAGCCGCGCATCGGCCGGTTGTTGAGATCGTCGAGCAGCGCGCGGATTGCGGCGTTGAGATCGGCCAGCGAGAAAAAGCGCCGGTGCCGCAGCCGCGCCAGGATCCAGCGCCCGACAACCTGCACCCCAACCTCGACTTTTGCTTTGTCGCGCGGACCCGGAGGTAGACCTCACGCCCGGTGGCGAGATGCAGCCCCTCGAGCAAGGCGATGTATGACGCCGCGCCGACGGTGAACGCCGGCAGCAGAACGTGCCATCCGATGACCCAGGCGAACTGTATTCGCGAGAGAAGCAGCGGATCGAGCGTCATCAGATGTTCCTCCCTGCCGTCAGGGCCTTCTCTCGTTCCGGTTTAGGGCCGGTGCGCCGGAAAAAATCCCACTCGGCTCTGAGCGAAGCAGGTTAATTGTGGCCCCGCGATTGAGAACCGTCCTGCTGGTCAGGGCGGGTAGCGGCAACATCGCCTCCCTCAAGATCGGCCGCGATCATAATTGGTGCATTAACTGCCGGCACAACCTTCCGGGAATGCTGGCTGATTTAAGACTGAACCGGGAAGCTGCCTGGAGGTGAAACGGCTCTCTGCGCTATAAGACCATCCGTTGTCCGAATGAAGTCGGCGCACCGAGGAGCAGAACAGGTCGTGCGGGTTTGACCGTCACCACCTCTCGACGTCGGCGCTGATGAAGTCGGGCGGGAAAGGCGGTCGCGCGCAACGCATCGATTGCAAGCTCCCCAGCGGGCGCCAGTCGCTTTCAACCGCCTTTCGACGGGACGAGTGCACCTTTATGGCCGGCGGGTGTTAGCCGGAAACGGGGCGGGCCGGGTCTCGGCGCCCGCCCGGCGGCATTGATGGCGGAAAGCGCGGATGAGCCGAGCTGGGATTTTGGCGCCCGAGCCGCCGCAGCAACCGCCGCCTCCCTCGATTGCGGCGCTGGCTGCCGAGCGGCTGGCGGGTGCCATCCGGTCCGCAGGTCCGCCGCTGCTGTTCGGCTTGCGCCTTTGGGCTTCGGTCTGCCTCGCGCTCTACGTCGCATTCTGGCTCCAGCTCGACAACGTGTACTGGGCCGGCGCCACTGCGGCGATCGTGTGCCAGCCAAGTCTCGGCGCCTCGCTGCGCACAAGGGCTGGTTCCGTATGGTCGGTACGTTGGTCGGCGCCGTGGCCGCGGTGGTCCTGACCGCATGCTTTCCACAGAATCGCGCCGGCTTTTTAGTGGGCTTGGCGGTGTGGGGCCGCCGCCTGCGGTTTTGTCGCGACTATCTTGCGCAATTTCGCGTCTTACGCGGCAGCGCTGGCGGGCTACACTACGGCAATCATTGCGAGTGATGAGTCTCGGTGCCGTTGGAGGGCCGAACGGGCAGGCCTTCACGCTCGCGGTGAGCCGCGCCAGCGAAATTTGCATCGGCATTATCTGTGCCGGCATCGTGCTTGCCGGGACCGATTTCGGCGGTGCCCGTCGCCGGCTCGCCACCCAATTGGCCACGCTCGCGACCGAGATCACCCGGCATCTGTCGGGCGCGTTCCGGCTGTCCGGGCCGTAACAAGCACAGATGCGGGAGGCGCGACGCAACCTGATCCGGCGTACGATCGCGTTCGATCCGGTCTTCGACGAAGCAATCGGAGAATCTTCCGAGCTGCGCTATCGCCCCCGGTTGTTGCAGGCTGCGGTGGAGGGGCTGTTCGCCGCTTTATCCGGTTGGCGCACCCTTGCCAATCACCTTGAGCAAATACCGCGCGAGGAGGGCCAGAGGCAGTCCGAGCTCATCCTCCGAACCCTCCCGCAACAGCTTGATTCAGCGTCGATGCAAGACGCCGCGGCGATCTGGACCGCGGGCCGTCGCGCCTGCGCCGGGTATGTTTGGCGGCGGTGCGGGCTTGACCGCTCTTCCGGCCCGGACACCATCCTTGCGGCTGCTCGCCGACCGGACGGCCGAGGCGTTGCTTGGCATGTCGCGCGCGCTCAACGGGTTGGCGCTGCTTGTCGGCGACCGAGCTCGAGCCGTTCCGCGCGATCGTGTCGCCCGACTTCACGTCCCAGACTGGCTTCCTCCTCTCATCAACGCGGGGCGTGTGTCCGTAACGATCGGCGCGGTCGAGCTCTTCTGGATCCTCACCGCATGGCCGAACGGCGCCGCGGCCATCATTTTCGCCGCGATCGTCGTTATCCTGTTCTCCCCGAAAGCCGATCAGGCTTATGCCGTGACCATGACCGCGGCAATCGGCAACAGTCTCGGCGCCGTTCTGGCCGGTATCATCAAATTCGCCGTGCTGCCCGGCACCGAGACCCTCGCCGGCTTCAGCCTCGCGCTCGCCCTTGTTCTCGTCCCGGTCGGAGCCCTTATCGCCCAGCCCTGGCAGACCGGGCTGTTCATCGGCATGACGCTGAACTTTATTCCCTTCCTCGCGCCCGCGAACCCGATGACGTATGACACTCAGCAATTCTACAATTCGGCGCTGGCCATCGTGATAGGGTTCGGGGCCGGCGCGCTCTCCTTCCGCCTGCTGCCGCCGCTGTCGCCGACGTTTCGGGCGCGTCGGCTGTTGACCCTCACCCTGCGAGATCTGCGCCGCCTGGCGACGGGTTCGAGCTCGCGGGGGGCAGATGAGTGGGAGGGGCGCGTGTACAGCCGCCTGTCGGTGCTGCCGGAAGAGGCAGAGCCGGCGCAGCGCGCGCAGCTCGTCGCCGCGTTGTCGGTCGGGACCGAGATCATCCGCCTGCGCCGCATCGCCGACCGGTTCGGCCGAGCGCCGACCTCGATGCCGCGCTCGAACCCTTGGGACGAGGCAGCAGCAGCCTCGCGACCGAGCGGCTGGCCAGACTCGACCACATCCTTGCCGCGCTGCCAGATAGCATGCCGAGAAGGTCGGTCGGGCTTCGGGCCTGCGGCGGCATCCTTGCAATCACGGAGGCGCTTACCCAGTATCCCACATATTTCGACGCAAGGACCTCGCGGTGAGCTTCACCGAGATCGATCTGATGGGCGTCTATGTTGCCCCGATCTCGGCGATCATCGTCGCGGCGGGAATGATCTTTATCCTCTGCGCCGGTTGGCGAATCATTTTGGGCTGTTGCGCCGCGTCTGGCACCCGGCTCTGTTCGAGTTCGCGGTCTGCATAATCGTGCTGTCGTCGATCGTCCTTCTCGTCGCGCGCTGAGATCGCCGATGGCCGAGGTCGAAGCCAGGTCGAAGCCCGATACGCTGAGAGGCGATAGCAGCGACGGCCTGTCCCCACAGCCGATCGTCCGCGACAGGCCCATTCTCCTGGGCGATGTGGAACGCCTATATGGGCGCGCCGTGGACACGCGACGGGACGGTGCGCGCCTATGTCGTGACGATGGCGTCCGAGGTTGCCGGACGGATTGTCGAGCTTCCGGTCGCCGACAACCAGTTCGTCCACAAGGGCGACCTGTTGATGGTGATCGACCCGATGAACTATAAGATTGCCGTTAGCCTGGCCGAGCCGTCGCAGCACCGCTCCCACCGTCGAGCGCATCAGGCCGAGCCGTTACGCGATCCGGTTGCCGGTCATCCGCTGCCGGCGCAATCGCTCGATCGCGGCATCGCGTTCGCTGGGCGCGCGGCGGCGGTATCCGCTTGAGCCGTTCATAGGCTCGACGTTTGGAAAGGCCCGCGGCCGCGGCGGCGGCCACCCTTCAGCCCTCCTCCTCAATCCGTCAAACCATCAGGAGTCGATCTTGCCACGTCAGCCGCGCATTCTTGTGAGGTGTTCATCCGGGGGGCCTTCGGGCTACAGTTGCTCGGTCTCGCAACCACAGCTTCACAGCCCTACCCCGGATGAACAACCTTCATAGCTTCCACAGCTAGCGCTGCGCGCCGGGACCGATGGACCTGATCATCAAAAACGCGCGGCCGACCAGTCTGCCGACCGCTGCGGCACCCGTCGATATCGGTGTCGTCGACGGCCGCATCGCGGCGATCGGCCGCGGGCTCGGCGACGCCGCCGAGATCTACGACGCGTCGGGGCGGCTCGTCTGCGCCGGCCTTGTCGAAACCCACATCCATCTCGACAAGTCGCGGCTGATCGACCGCCTGCCGCCCGAGCCGGGTCGCCGCATCGCCCCGATGGCCCAGGTCAAGGCGATCAAGCACGAGCTGAGCGTCGAGGATGTGCATCGGCGCGCGGCGCGTACCCTCGAAGACTGCATCATCAACGGCGCCACCCGCATGCGAACGCAGGTCGAGCTCGATCCGGCGATCGGCATGCGCGGCTTCGAGGGCGTAGAAAGGGCCGCCGCCGAGTACCGTTGGGCGATCGATGTCGAGATTTGCGTCTTCGCCCAGGACGGGCTGACCAATTATCCCGGTGTGGACGAGCTGCTCGTCGAAGGGCTGAAGCGCGGGGCCCGCGCGATCGGCGGCGCGCCGCGCTACGACCTCGACCATGCCGGGCAAATCCGGCGCATCTTCGAGCTGGCGCGGGAGTTCGACGCCGAGATCGATATTCATCTCGATGTCGGCGATGGTCCCGAGCCGCTCGACATTCTGCTCGTCTGCGAGCTGACCCGGCAATTTGGGCGCGGCGGCCGGGTGACGGTCGGACATATGGCCAAGCTCGCAGCACTGCCGCCAGCGGAGCTCGCGGTGTTGGCGCGGCGCATGGCCGATGCCGGGGTCGCAGTCACCGTGCTGCCGTTGACCGATCTCTATCTGATGGGTCGCGACCGTGACCATGAGGTACGCCGCGGTGTCGCCGACGCCAGCTTTCTCGTCGAGCACGGGGTCAATTGCTCGCTCTCGACCAACAATGTGCTGAACCCGGCCACCCCCTACGGCGATTGCTCGCTGATCCGCATGGCCAATCTGCACGCCAATGTGCTGCAGGTCGCCCGCGCCGAGCAATTGCGCGAAATCTTTCTCATGCTGACCGAGCGCTCCGCTCGTCTGCTCAATCTCACGGATTACGGGCTCGTCGTCGGCAACCCGGCCGACATCGTGGTCGTCGATGCGGTGACACCCGAGCAGGCGATTGCCGAGATTCGCCAACCGCTCGCGGTCTACAAGCACGGGCGGCGGACCGTGACGCGGAATCTGCCCGAGCTGCTGCGGCCGATCGCCCGTCCGGCGGCATAATCCCGGCCATTCGCGCCATCGCGCTCGCCAAACCCACGGTGGCCGGCTAAAAGGCGGTGTTCACAGTCGCCGGGCCGCCATGACCGAGGATTTCTATCGTATCAAGCGTCTTCCGCCTTATGTCTTCAGCGAGGTCAACGCGCTGAAGGCCGCGGCCCGCGCTGCCGGGCGCGATGTCATCGATCTCGGGATGGGTAATCCCGACGGGCCGACCCCACCGCATATCGTCGCCAAGCTGATCGAGGCGGTGCAAAACCCGAAGACCCACGGCTACTCGGTGTCGCGCGGCATCACCGGGCTGCGCCGCGCCTGCGCCAGCTATTATGCTCGCCGCTTTAATGTCGAGCTCGATCCCGAGCGGGAGGTCATCGTCACCCTCGGCTCAAAGGAAGGGCTCGCCAATCTCGCGCAGGCGATCACCGCACCCGGCGACATCGTGCTGGTGCCAAACCCGTGCTACCCGATCCACGCTTTCGGCTTTATCATGGCCGGCGCCTCGGTACGTCACGTGCCGGTCGGCCCCGAATTCGATTTCCTCGCCGAATTGAAAAAGGCAGTGCAGCACAGCATCCCGGCACCGCTGGCAATCGTGCTGAACTTTCCGGCGAACCCGACCGCGCAGACGGTCGATCTCGATTTCTACGGCGAGATCGTCGCGTTCTGCCGCCGCCACGACATCGTGGTCTTATCCGACCTTGCCTATGCCGAAATCTATTTCGATGGCAAGCCGCCGCCTTCGATCCTCGAAGTGCCGGGAGCGCGCGAGATCGCGGTCGAATTCACCTCGGTCAGCAAGACCTATTCGATGGCCGGCTGGCGGATCGGTTTTGCGGTCGGCAATGCGCGGCTGATCGCCGCCCTGTCGCGGGTCAAATCCTATCTCGATTACGGCGCCTTTACCCCGATCCAGGTGGCTGCGACCGCGGCGCTGAACGGGCCGCAGGAGTGCATCGCCGAGACCCGAACGCGTTATCAGGCGCGCCGCGACGTCGTCATCGACGGGTTGCGCCAGGCCGGCTGGGAGGTGCCGCCGCCCGAAGCGACGATGTTCGCCTGGGCCCCGATCCCGCCGCAATTCCGCGCGATCGGCAGCCTCGCCTTTTCCAAGCTGCTGCTGGAGCGCGCCAATGTCGCAGTGTCGCCGGGTGTGGGCTTTGGCGAACATGGCGAGGGCTTTGTGCGCATAGCACTCGTCGAGAACAGCCAGCGCTTACGTCAGGCGACCCGCAACATCAAGGCCTTCCTAGCCGGGCGCAACGATGTTGCCGCGGTCGGCCGTGACGACCGGCCGCTCGCTGCGGTGGCGCCCTGAACCCTTGAGGCTCGACAGCGCGGCGGGGCGGCTGTCACTTCTGTGGCTGTTACTGCGCCGACTGTTTATTACGCTGACTGTTTATTGCGCAGACTCCAGGGCCGGCGCTGCGGCGGACTTTTGCGCTTCGATTTCGGCGGCTTTCTTTTCGACCAGCGCGACCAGGTGATCGACGATGTCGGCGTCCTTGAGGCGGTGGTCGGTGAGCCCGCTGATATAGACTTGGTGGGTGCCGTTGCCGCCGCCGGTAAAGCCGATATCGGTCTCGCGCGCCTCGCCAGGGCCGTTGACGACGCAGCCGATCACCGACACGGTCAAGGGCGTCGTGATATGCGCCAACCGTTCTTCGAGCCGCTCGACGGTCTTGATCACCTCGAATTGCTGGCGCGCGCAGGACGGACACGAGATCACCGTTACGCCGCGGCGGCGCAGGTTCAAGGATTTCAGCATTTCGAAGCCGGCCTTGACCTCCTCGACCGGGTCGGCCGACAGCGATACCCGGATCGTATCGCCAATCCCCGACCATAACAGCATGCCGAGGCCGATCGACGATTTGATCGTGCCGCTCCTGAGCCCACCGGCCTCGGTGATGCCGAGATGCAGCGGATAATCGCAGGCATCCGCGAGCTGCTGATAGGCGGCCACGGCGAGGAACACGTCGGACGCTTTGCAGGAGATCTTGAACTCGAAGAAATCATTGTCTTCGAGGATTTTGGCGTGGCTCAAGGCGCTCTCGACCATCGCTTCGGGGCACGGCTCGCCATATTTCTCCAACAGGTCGCGTTCGAGCGAGCCGGCATTGACCCCGATGCGCATCGAGCAGCCGTGATCCTTCGCCGCCTTGATGACCTCGCGCACCCGCTCGGACGAGCCGATATTGCCGGGATTGATCCGCAGACAGGCCGCACCGCTTTCCGCCGCCTCGATCGCCCGCCGATAATGGAAATGGATGTCGGCGACGATCGGCACCGTCGCTTCGCGCACGATATGCTTGAGCGCCAGCGCCGACTCCTGGTCGGGGCACGATACGCGCACGATGTCGGCGCCGGACCGCTCGAGCGCCTGGACCTGCTCGACCGTGGCCTTGACGTCGCTCGTCACCGTGTTGGTCATCGACTGGACGGTGATCGGCGCGTCCCCCCCGACCGGGACCTTGCCGACGTGGATCTTGCGACAAGGACGGCGGTGGATGTCACGGTAGGGCCGCACGCTCATCATCGACCTCGCTCGGGCAATCTCGCACGATACGCATATAAACCCTTTTGGCAGCGCACAACAGGCGTGGCCGAACCCGCCTCGACAGCGCTCATTGGGCCGCGGTGGCGCCGCTCGAGGTCTGCGGATCGAGGGCCACGTTGCGGATCGCGCCGGACGGACCGAGCGGGGGTTGGAGTTTTCCGTCGACAGTCATCTCGAGGCCGCCGGCATTGCCGGTGCGCATCGAGATGCCGGGGTGGTCGGGCACCAGATAGCGCTCACCGGGTTTCAGCACGCCGGTAAACAGGATCGCGTGATTCTGATCGCGCACCTCGATCCAGCTGTCAGCGGTAGCCTGCACCACGATCCGCACCGCCGAACTGGCCGCTGCATCGCCCGGGACGGAATTGGCCGGGGCGCGATTGGCCGGGACGGAATTGGCCGGGGCGGGATTGGCCGGGGCGGGATTGGTCTGGGTGGCGGCGGCCGGGTTCGCTTCGGCGTCGCGCGTGCTGGTCGCTGGTGAGGCTGCTGCGGCGGGTCCGGGTGTCACTGCGACCTGCGGGGACGATGCCGGCGTTGCCGCGGTCATCGACGCCGGCGCGGGTGCGCTGCCGGGCGACGAGAGTGGGGCAGGGGCGGGCGATGTCGTGATTGGTGCGATCCCGGCGGGCGCCGGGCTCGGGTGCAGGTCCGCGCTGGTCGCAGCCGGCTCGGTTGGCGCCGGATTGGCGGGCCCGCCAATCGGCCTCACCGCCGCCTTCGTACCACCCGTTGCCGCTGCTCCCCGATGCGGCGCCGTGACCGCCGGCAGCTCCCTGGGCGGCAACAGGCCGGCCGGCACTTCGCTAACCCGTTCCGGTCGCTGGTGCTCAGCGCTCGACAGATAGTACCAGGTTCCGTAGCCGAGGATTGTCAGGAGGAGCGCCGCCAGCAACGTCACGCCGCTCGGAATGCCACGCTCGTCGAGCGGGATCGGAAACGAAAGATCCGGCTTGGCGGTAAACCCGGCGGTTTCGCGGCGAAAACGCCGGACGATTTCGGTGCCGTCGAGCCCGAGATGATCGCCGTAGGCGCGCAGAAACCCGATCGCATAGGCGGGACCGGGCAGACGGTCGGGACGACCGTCCTCGAGCGCCGCCAGATACGCGGTCTTGATATGCAGTGCAGCCGAGATTTCGCCGAGATCGAGACCGAGAGCCAGGCGTTGCTGTCGCAGCAGCTCACCTGCCGATCCGGGCCCGCCGACGGCCGGTGCTTCCGCTTCGGGTGCTATGGGGGCAAGAGAAGTCCTGATCCGCTGAAACAATGCCATCGAACGGGTCGCCCCCGAGGCCCGAGCTCAACCAAGGTGCTTCCACCTCCACTGCGGCGCTACACTAGCAGTTCGGAGTATCCCGTCATGCGCAATCGGACAGCCCGGCCGGATGCGCCGCCATGATCAATCGCCGTGGGACCTTTTGCCGCCGTGGGACCTTTTGCCGCCGTGGGACCTTTTGCGTTCCGCGGCGGTGGCACTGGTTCACACGGCGATCGCGTGGTCACGGGCATAGGCTTCGAGCTTCGATCGCAGCGAATGGTCCGGGCGGCCGCCGATGTCGTCGACATAGGCGGCGACGGCGGTGGCGTCGAGGCTGCGGATCATCGCCTTCACCGGGCCGATTGCGCTTCCGGCCATCGACAGCGTCCGGAAACCGAGCGCGATCAGCACCATGGCCTCGATCGGGTTGGCCGCCATCTCGCCGCACATGCTGAGCGGCACCGCTGCGTGGCGCGCCTGCTCGACGACCTCGCGCAGCAGGGCCAGCATCGGCGAAGAGAGTGGGTCATAGCGATCGGCGAGACGAGGGTTGCCCCGGTCGCAGGCAAACAGAAACTGCAGAAGATCGTTGGTGCCGATCGAAAGAAAGTCGATCTGTCGGCACAACGCCGGCAATTGCCACAACAGCGCCGGCACCTCCAGCATGACGCCGATCTTGACCGCGGCGGGGAGCCTGCAGCCGGCGGAAGCGGCGCGGGCAAGCTCCATGTCGAGTAGCGCGCGGGCCCGGTCGAGCTCGGGAATCTCGGCGACCATCGGAAATTTGACAAACAGCTCGCGCCCCTCCGCGGCGCGCACCAATGCGCGCAGCTGCTCACGCAGCATCGCCGGCCGATCGAGGCCGATGCGAATCGCCCGCCAGCCCATCGCCGGGTTGTCCTCGAGCACATGCGGCAGATACGGCAGCACTTTGTCACCGCCGATATCGAGGGTGCGGAAGATCACGGGGCGGCCACCAGCCTGGTCGAGGACGTTCCGGTAAAATTCGGTCTGCTCCGCAACAGCCGGAAAGGTGTCGCGCACCATCAGCGGAATTTCGGTGCGAAACAGGCCCACCCCCTCGGCTCCGGTCGCCGCCAGCTGCGACATATCGAGCAGCATTCCGGCGTTTAACAACAAGCGGATGCCGACCCCGTCGCGGGTCACCGCCGGAGTGTCGCGCAGGCTGTCGTAAAAGGCCCGCCGGCGGCTTCGCGCCTCGACCGCGGCGGCTGTCGACTGCTGGAGGTCCGCGCTCGGCCGGATGAGAATCTGCGCATGATCGCCGTCGACGACAATAATGTCGCCGTTCTCGATCCGGCTCACCGCATCTTCGACCCGACCAACGACAGGGATGTCAAGCGCGCGTGCGACAATCGCCACATGAGCGGTCGGCGACCCCTCTTCGAGGACGAGTCCGATGATGCGATGGTGCGCGTAATCGAGCAATTCGGCGGGGCCCATCGCACGGGCGACCAGCACGAACGCGACCGGCAATTCCGCCCGATCGGCCCGCGGCAGCTGGTCCGACAAATGCCGCTGCAGGCGATTAGCGAGGTCTTCGAGATCGACCATCCGTTCGCGCAGATACGGGTCGCTCGCCTGCATCATCCGCGTGCTGGTCTCGTCGCGGATTTTGTGCACCGCCGCCTCGGCGGTCAAACCGCTGCGGATCGCATCGGCGATCCGGGTGATCCAGCCATGATCGTCGGCGAACATGCGATAGGCTTCGAGAATATCGCGGTGCTCGCCGTCACCCAGATCGCGACTCGTGACCACCAGCCGGTCGATCGATTCGCGCATCGCCGTGATCGCCCGCCGCAGCCGCGCAAGCTCGGCGGCGACGTCCTCGGCGATGATCTGGCGGATCGGGAGGCGCGGCTCGTGCAGCACCGCAGGTCCGATCGCCAGCCCAGGATTGAGTCGGACGCCGAGCAGCCGCGCCGGAAGCATGCCGCCGAATTGGCTCTGCGCGATTTCGAGCGGGTTGACCAGCTCGCCGCCGGCGACCAGCTCGGCGACGATCATCGCGATCGTCTGCAGGACCTCGATCTCGTCCTCGTCATAATGGCGCAGGGTCTGGTTTTGCACCACCAGCACGCCGAGCACGCGGCCGCCGCGCAGCATCGGCACACCCATCAGCGAGTGGTAGATTTCCTCCCCGGTCTCCGGCCGATAGGCGAATTCGGGATGGGCCTGCGCATCGGCCAGGGCCAGCGGGCGCGCCGTTGCCGCAATCAATCCGACCAGGCCCTCGCCGACCCGCAACCGGGTCCGGTGCACCGCTTCGGGCCGCAGCCCCTCGCTGGCAAACAACTCGAGGACCTCGCCGGGGCGCATGACGTAGACCGAGCAAACCTCGGCGACCATTTCCCCGGCGACGATGCGAGTGATGCGGTCGAGCCGTTCCTGCGCGGTCGCGGAGCCGGCCATGATGTCGCGCAGCCGGCGCAGCAAGCGGCGGGTTGCGCCGATGCCGCCCGGCGCCTCGGGGCTGCGCACCTCGCTCATTTCGCGGCACCCTTGAGCGGGGTCGGCGTGGCTTTCACCGGCCGGTCCCAGGCGCCGCCGCGCGCAGCCAGCACCGAGACGGCCTGACCGATCAGCTCGTCGAGAATTTCGGCGGTGGTCTGTTCACGGGTCACAAACCCGACACTCTGCCCGGCCATCAGCGAGCCCGCTTCGACATCGCCGTCGATGACCGCGCGGCGCAGGGCGCCGGCCCAGAAATGCTCGATCTCGAGCTGCGCATCCTTCTGCGAAACCTCACCACGCACAAACCGGCCAACAACCTCACGCTGCATTGCAAGAAACCGTTCGGTCGCCGGATTGGCGAGAGCTCGGACCGGAATGACCGGAAATCGCGGGTCGAGCTGCAGCGACGTCACAGCGTCACGCGCGGCGGCGCGAATAACAGCCTGTTTGAAGCGCGGATGGGCGATCGATTCGGTGGCGCACACAAAGCGGGTGCCGAGCTGAACGCCGGCCGCTCCCATTTCGAGATAGGCGAGCATCGCCTCGCCGCGCCCGATGCCGCCGGCGACAAACACCGGAACCTCGGCAATATGCGGCAGGATCTCCTGGGCGAGGACGCCGGTCGATACCGGGCCGACATGCCCGCCGGCTTCGCTGCCTTCGATGACGATCGCGTCGGCCCCCATGCGCACGAGCTTGCGCGCGAAGCCGAGCGCCGGGGCAAAACAGAACACCCGCGCCCCGCTGCGCTTGATCCGGTTCATCGCCGCCCCGCTCGGCAGGCCGCCCGCCAGCACGACATGGCCCACGCGATGGTCGGTGCACACCTCGATCAGCGCGTCGAGGTGTGGGTGCAAGGTAATCAGGTTGACCCCGAACGGACGCGCGGTCAGCCTTCGCGTGGCGCTGATTTCCTCCGCAAGCAATTCGGGTGACATCGATCCCGAGGCGATCACTCCAAAGCCGCCGGCGTTCGAAATGGCGGCGACCAGGTGGCGCTCCGACACCCAGGTCATCGCCCCGCCCATGATCGCAACGTCGCAGCCGAGCACATCGCGGCCGCGCGCCCACAGGCGTTCGAGCACGCCCCGGCGTCCCTCGTCCCCAAGGGGTTCAGCGCTCGCCCTGTGTGCCCCGGATTCGCTCGCTTCCGCCTCCGCGCCGCCTCGTGTCATCCTTCGACGTCGAGCCCGTAGGCGGTGTGCAGCGCCCGCAGCGCAAGCTCGGTATATTCCGCGGCGATCAAGACACTGACCTTGATCTCCGAGGTCGAAATCACCTGGATATTGATCCCCTTTTGCGAAAGCGTTTGAAACATCTGCTGGGCAACACCGGCGTGGCTGCGCATCCCGACACCAATCACCGAGATCTTGACCACATTCGAATCGGGCTTTAGCGCGGCAAACCCGAGCAGGGCCCGCCGCTCTTCCAGGACCGCGACGGCACGGTCGAGATCGGCGCGTGCGACAGTAAAGGTCAGATCGGCGCGGCCATCCTCCGAGACATTCTGGACGATCATGTCGACATTGATTGCGTGATCGGCCAGTGGCCCGAAAATTGCCGCAGCGACGCCCGGCCGATCAGCCACCTTCTGCACGGTGATCTTGGCTTCGTCGCGACTGTACGCGATGCCGCTCACAACCTGCTGCTCCACGATCTCGTCCTCGTCGACCACGAGGGTACCGGGAGCGTCGCTGAAGCTCGACAACACCTGGACCCGCACCCGGTGGTTCATCGCCATCTCGACCGAGCGCGTCTGCAAGACCTTGGCGCCCTGTGAGGCCATCTCCAGCATTTCTTCGTAAGTTATTCTACCGAGCTTGCGCGCTTTCGCAACGATCCGCGGATCGCTCGTATAGACCCCGTCAACATCGGTGAAGATGTCGCAGCGATCGGCCCTGAGCACGGCGGCGAGCGCCACCGCCGAGGTGTCGGAGCCGCCACGGCCAAGGGTGGTGATCCGGCCGCGCGGATCGATCCCCTGAAATCCGGCGATGACCGCGACCTGGCCTTGCTCGAGGCGGCGGCCGATCTCGGCGATGTCGATCGCTTCGATGCGCGCCTTGCCGTGGACGCCGTCGGTCCGGATCGGCACCTGCCAGCCGAGCCACGAGCGCGCGTCCATCCCCAGATTTTGCAGCGCCAGCGCCAAGAGACCGGCGGTCACCTGCTCGCCCGAGGAAACCACGACGTCGTATTCGCGCGCGTCGTGCATGCGGCTGGTCTGCCGGGTCCATTCCACCAGCTGGTTGGTGACCCCGGCCATCGCCGAAACCACGACCGCGACCTCATGTCCGGCATCGACCTCGCGGCCGACTCGGCGCGCGACGGCGTTGATCCTCTCGATATCGGCGAGCGATGTGCCACCGAACTTCTGCACGAGGCGCGCCATCGGGTTGAGCACCATCCAAGCCGTTGCCGGGTTGCAGATTCCATCACATACTCCAGTCAGGGCACATACTCCAATCCGGGCAAACAAGCCATCGGGTCGCAAACAAGCCATCGGGTGGACGGCCCTGGACCGCGCACCGAGGGAGACGATCAGTCTTGCATGCCGGCGGCTCCACCATCGACGACGCCGAGCTCGGCCGGTTTGCGGCACAGGCGGATGCGTGGTGGGACCCGGCCGGCAGCTTGCGGATGCTGCATCGGCTTAATCCGGTCCGCGTGGGGTTCATCCGTTCCCGGCTGGCACGGCATTTCCGTCGCGATTCGAGCCAGCTGCGGCCGTTTGTCGGGCTCGGTCTCGCCGATATCGGCTGCGGTGGCGGGCTCGTTGCCGAGCCGATGGCACGGTTGGGCTTCAACGTGACCGGCATCGATGCGGGATCCGAAGCGATCGACGCCGCTCGGGTGCATGCCGCCGCGGCTGGTCTCGATATCGACTATCGGGTCGCCGATGTCGAATCGATGGCCGATGCCGGGTTGTGTTTCGATGCGGTGCTGGCGCTCGAAGTGGTCGAGCACGTCGCCGATCGTGATGCGTTTCTCGGCGCGCTCGCCCGGCTTCTGGCTCCCGAAGGGGTCGCTGTCGTCGCCACTCTCAACCGCACCGCCCGATCTTTCGCGCTGGCGATCGTCGGCGCAGAATATCTGCTCGGCTGGCTGCCGCGCGGCACGCACGATTGGCGCAAATTCGTGCGCCCGTCAGAGCTGGCCCTGGGCCTGCGCCGCAATCATTTGCGCGCGACCGAGATCGCCGGCGTCGGCTACAATCCGATCCGCGGCGGGTGGGCGCTGTCGTCGAACCTCGACGTCAATTATCTGGTCGTGGCGCGGCGGTGAGGCGCGGTGCCGGTTCTTCAGCCGTCGGTCTGCGGGATCCAGGGGATCTGGCCAAAGCTGACCCCTTCGTCGGTAAGCTCACGCGATTCTGCGGCGCTCGCCTCGCCATAGATGCCGCGCGGATCGGTCTCGCCATAGTGGATGCGGCGAGCCTCCTCGGCAAACCGGGTGCCGACATAATCGCAATTGGTCTCGATCTGCCGGCGCATCGCGATCAGGGTTTTGCGCATCTGCGCCAGCGCCGCCGGCGGCATTGGTTCGCGCGAGCGGCCGAGCCGGGGCGCCATCACCGCCTTCTCGACCGCAGTGTCGCCGCAATGCGGACAAGCGATTTCGCCGGCCGCATGCTGCGCCTCGAACCCCTCTCCGTTGCGGAACCAGGCCTCGAACTCGTGGTCCCGGCCGCAGCGCAAGGTGAACAAGATCATCGAGTGGACCTCCTATGCGGGATTTTACACCCGCTTTCACAGCCTTAGCAATTCCAGCGCATCTCCCCAGATGAGCCCGAGCCCGCGAGCCTTCGCCGACGCGACACTGCCGCCTTCGCCGTGGGTCGCCCGGTTTCTCGCGCTCGTCAGACCCGGCGGCCTGGTCCTCGATCTGGCAGCCGGCGCCGGCCGCCATGTCCGGCTGTTGCGCAGTCACGGTTTTGCCGTGCGCGCCGTCGATCGCGATATCTCGGAGTTGTGCTCGCTTGCCGCGACCGGTTGCGACATCACCGAGATCGATCTCGAAAGCGGCGCCGGTTGGTCGCTCGGCGGCGGCTATGACGGGATCGTCGTGACCTCGTATCTCTACCGGCCATTGCTCCCCGCGATCGCGGCGGCACTAGCACCCGGCGGGATCGTCATCTACGAAACCTTCGCCTTGGGCAACGAGCGCTTCGGCCAGCCACGCAACCCCGATTTTCTGCTGCACCCCGGCGAATTGCTCGAAGCCTTTGCTGGGCTCACGATCGTCGCATTCGAGCAGGGGGAGGTCGTCCGGCCGCGACCGGCGATGATCCAGCGTATCGCCGCGCGTGCCGGTCCGCCCGGCGATCTGCCGGAATAATCCGTCCCGGTATCGATCGCGCGACTAACCCGCCGCGGCAGCCTCGTCCGCAACTGGCACGCGGGTGACGCGGTGCGCCTGCAGCGCCGGCAATACGTCGCGGGCGAAGCGGCGGATCTGCTCGATAAACATCTCGTGCGGCAGCACCCCGCGGTTGAGGCTGACCTGCACATTGTCGGCGCCGGCGCCGTCGGCGGCAGCGATGATCCGCCGCGTCACCTCTTCGGCCGTGCCCCATGGCATCTCTTCGGCCTGGCGCTCGACATCTGCCATCGTCAGATTGCGAAAATCCTCGCGGGAAAATTGCGCGGCCCGCAGATTCTCCGGGCGCACATAATCGGTAGACGCGGCGGTCGAATAACCCGTCTCGCGCTGCCTGCTGGTCTCGGTGAAATTGCCGTGGCTGAACAATGTGCGGTTGAAATAGAGGTGGTGGGGGCCCATTTCGCGCACCGCCTCGGTCTTGCTCGGGGCGACATAGGCGCTGATCCCGAGCGACAGATGGTCCGGGGTGATCCGGTGCCCGGCGCGTTCGAGGCAGCGCGCGTAATAGGCGATGATGTCGTCGCGCAGCCCGCGCGAGCGTCCGAGACCGGGAGTGATCGGCAGATCGTGCTGTGCCGCGAACTCGATCGATTCCTTGCTGCCGACGATCGGCATCCAGATCGGCGGGCGCGGCTCTTGCACCGGACGCGGCCACAGGGCCACATCCTCGTAGTTCCAGAATTGCCCGTGAAACGAAAAGACTTCCTCCCGCCAGGCGCGGGTGATGATCTCGAAGGCTTCCTCGAAACGGGCGCGCGACTGCGCCAGCGGCACATTGTGCACCTGGTATTCGCGTGGGATGCCGCGGGCAAAGCCCGAGATCAGCCTTCCATTCGACATGCAGTCGAGCATCGCCAATTCTTCGGCGAGCCGCAGCGGTTCGTGCAACGGCAAAAGATTGCCGTAAATCAGCAGCTTCAGGTTCTTTGTGCGCTGTGCTGCGGCCGCCGCCAGGAGATTGGGCGAGTTCATCAGCCCATAGGGCGAGCAATGGTGCTCGTTGAACCCGACCCCGTCATAGCCGAGCCGGTCGAGCTCCTCCCAGGCAGCCAGATGCTCGGCATAGGTTCGCGCCGCCACCGAGGGCTCGAAATGCCGCCTCGCCAGCGGGTAGGGCAGCTCGCTGCCGACCTTTAGATGATCGAGCTGCTCGCCATACGCCAGCAGATCAAACACAAAGACTTTCATCGTATTACCTCCGGCGGATCACCGCATCGGTATGGCGCGCGCAATAAACAGCGGCAGGACCGGTGCCTGCTTCAGAGGCCCATCCCGAGCCGCTCGGAGGCGATGCGGGCGCCTTCGGCCATCGCAGCGAGCTTGGCCCAGACCACGTCCTCGGCGACCCGGCTCGACCCGGCCGAGGTGCCAAAACCGCAATCGGTGCCGGCGATGACCCGCTTCGGATCGCCAACGACTTGCGCCACCCGCTCGATGCGCTCGGCGACAGTCTCCGGGTGCTCGACAAAATTGGTCAGGCTGTCGATGACACCGGCGATCAGCAGCTGGTCGTCGGCCAAGGGCTGCTTTTCAAAGACGCGATATTCGTGCGCGTGGCGCGGGTTGGCAAACGGCAGAAAAAACGCGCCGACCTTGGCTTGCCGCAGGATCGGCAAGATGTCGGCGAGCGGCACATCGCAATCGTGCGGCCCCTCGTAATTACCCCAGCAGACATGGAGCCGCACCCGATCGCGCGGGATGTTGACAAGTGCTGCGTTGATCGTGCCGACGACCCGCTCGACAAAGCCGAGAAAATCGCCGAGCGGCTGGTCCTGGTAAGAAAGGTGGCGCTCGAGGGCCAGATCCGGGCAATCGAGCTGGAGGAGAAACCCGGCATCGACGATCGCTTCGTATTCCTCGCGCAAGGCGGTGCCGAGATCATCGAGATAGGCCTGCTCGGTCGGATAGTGCTCGTTCTTCATCGCGCCGGCGATGATGCCGGGCGAGGGGGCGGTCAGAAACGCTTCGGCGAACTGCGTGCCGGTCGCGGCGAGTGCTGCGCTGAATTCGGCACATTCGGCTTCGACCGCGCCGCGGCCCAGATAGCCGATCGCGGCGACCGCCTTGGGCGGCCCCATGTTGCTGACCGCGGCACGCGCGGCGAGCTGCTCCTCCATCTGCTGCTTGAACACCGGGTAGCGCAGCGCATCGGCGCGGGTACGGCGCTGCCACGACCCGCCAAAACCGCTCATCCTGTGCCGGATATGCAGAAAAAACCCCTCGCGCTGCTGCTCGCCATTGTTGCCGATATCGACACCCGAGGCGGCCTGCTGGCGTACCGCCCAGCGCGTCGCGTCCCGCCCCAGCCGATCGAGCGCGGCCGGATCGACCGATTCGCCGCGGGTTCGCGCGATCAGCAGCCGGGCCAGCTCGGGCGGGCGCGGCAGGCTGCCGGTGTGCGTGGTCAGAATTCGCTCCTCGCTGCGGCGCATCGTCGCTCCTTCCCCTGGTAATCGGCAGATCTGCACTCTTACGCCAAACCCGGTGGGGACCACCAGCGTGATTGCGAGAACAAGCCGCTTGCCTGCCCGTCGCTCGCCTCGTAGAGTTCCGCCTTCGGCGCAACAATTGAAAGGAGGTGATCCTGTGTCTGACCTTACACCGCGGTCGTCCGCAGCCGTGACCAGGATCCCCGCTTCTCTGGAGATCCGCGCCTGACTGAGGGCGCCGGCGCGGCCGTGATCGGCCGCTGGTAATTGGGTAAAGAAAGGCCGTCCTTCGGGGCGGCCTTTCGGCTTTCCGAGAGGCGTGGGGATCGGGCCGCGGCCTTGCCGCTGGCACGCGCGAGGTCGGTGCCATGGGCACGCGCGAGGTCGGTGCCGCGGGCACGCGCGAAGTTGGTTTCGGGCTTTGCCGGGTCGGGTGGAGCGCCTAAAACTCGCAGCACGATCGCTGTTCCGCCGAGGAGCGCTGCCGATGCCCGACACGATGACCAATTCGCCGATCATTGCCGCCTATCGCGCGGCGACCCCGGGTTCGGCTGCCGCCGCGGCAAAGGCGAGCCGGCTGTTTCCCAGCGGCATCACTCATGATTCGCGTTACATCGAACCCTACGGTCCCTACATCACGCGCGCCAAGGGTCCGCGCAAATGGGACGTCGACGGCAACGAGTATGTCGATTATTTCGGCGGCCACGGGGCGCTGCTGCTGGGACATTCGCACCCGGCGGTCGTGGCCGCGGTGCATCAGCAGATCGAGCGCGGCACTCATTTCGGCGCTTGCCACGAGAGCGAGATCGCCTGGGCCGAATGGATCATGAAGCTGGTGCCGTCGGCCGAGCGGGTCCGCTTCACCTCGTCCGGAACCGAGGCGACCCTGATGGCGCTGCGGCTCGCCCGCGCCTTTACCGGCCGGAACAAGGTCATCCGCTTCAAGCACCATTTCCACGGCTGGCACGACCACATGACCTCGGGTTACGCGAGCCATTTCGACGGCACCCCGACGACCGGTGTGCTGCCGGGGGTCGCGGGCAATGTGCTGCTCGCCGACCAGAACGATGTCGCGGGTCTCGCTCGGCTGTTGGAGCAGCATGACGATGTCGCCGCCGTCATCCTCGAACCGACCGGCGCGCATGGCGCCCGGCTGCCGATCGAGCCAAGCTTTCTTGAGGCGCTGCGCGAGCTGACCCGCCGGCACGGCGCGCTCTTGATCTTCGACGAAGTGGTGACCGGCTTTCGCGTGGCGCCGGGCGGGGCGCAGTCGGTCTACGGCATCCGGCCCGACCTGACGACGCTCGCCAAAATCCTCGCCGGGGGATTGCCGGGTGCCGCGGTGACCGGGCGCAAGGACGTCCTCGACCTGTTGGATTTCGGTGTCACCAGGGCGTCGGACCGCGAGAAGATCGCGCATCAGGGGACGTTCAACGCCAACCCGCTGTCGGCCGCGGCGGGGATCGCGGCGCTGGAGGTCGTCGGCACCACCGATGCCTGCGCCCGCGCCAACGCTTATGGCGATGCGGTGCGCCGCCGAATCAACGAGGTGTTTGAGGAAGAGCGGATCCCCTGGGCCGCATACGGCACGTTCTCGATGCTCCATATCTTCACCAACCCCGAAGGCGAGCCGATCACCCCGACCCGGTTCGACCCGCAGGGCCAGCCGGCCGAAACCCTCACCAGCACCCGCCATGCCGGGCTGATCGGCAAATTCCGTCTCGGCATGATGACCAACGGCGTTGATTTCAACAGCAGCCCTGGCGGCCTTGTCTCTGCCACCCATGACGCGGCCGAGCTCGAAGATACGCTCATGGCGGTCCGCAAGACCGTGCGCCTGCTGCGGCAGGAGGGAGAACTTTAGCAGCTGCCGTTCCCGCGATCGTCAATAATGCGTCAGCAGAGCTCGCCCAGCTATCGCCAAGCGATATGACCCGTTAGCTTCGCCGCGCGCGGGGCGGCGGGGCGGCGATGGCGGATGCGGCGATCACGGGCGGCGGGCTCGGCGCGGCCTCGGGCGCCCGGCTCATCAAGGCCGCCGCAGCGGCCTACACCGCCGAGGGCGAACGCCGGCTGTTATGGTTGCCGGTGTGCTTTGGCGCCGGGATCGGCGTCTATTTCTGTCTCACCGTGGAGCCGCCGCTGTGGCTCGGCGCCGGCGCCACGCTCTTTGCTGGTGGTGCCGCCTTTGCTTTGCATCGTCATCCGCTGCCATGCGAGGCGATGCTGGCGCTAGTACTGTTTTGCGCCGGCTTTGCGCTGATCGGCGAGACCAGCTGGCAGCGTCAGGCGCCGATGCTGCAGCGCCGCCTCGGCCCGGTCATGCTGACCGGCCGCGTCGTCGATATCGACCAGCTCGATCGCGGCTGGCGCGTGATCGTCGCCCCCGACCCGCTGCCCGGGCTCGCCACCGACGAGCAGCCGCGGCGATTGCGCGTGCACATCGCGGCGTCGAGCGACCTGCTCGCGCCCGGCGACCGCGTCGCGATGCGCGCGGTGCTCTATCCGGTGCCGGGTCAGATCCTGCCCGGCGCGCACGATCTGCAGCGCGAAGCCTATTTCGCGGAAATCGGCGGGGTCGGCTACACTTATGGTCCGGCCCGCCTGATCGCCCCGGCCGGCCCCGGCAGCGACGGCGGTTGGCGCGAGCGGCTGCGCCATCTGCGCACGGTGATGTCGCGCCGGATCATCGCGGTGCTGCCCGGCTCGACCGGCGGCGTCGCCTCGGCGCTGATCACCGGCAAGCGGGGTGCCATCTCCGAGCAGGTCAAGACCGCGTTCCGCCAGTCCGGCCTGCAGCACCTGCTGGCGATCGCCGGGCTCCATCTCGGTCTCGTCGGCGGGTTTGTGTTCTTCACCGTGCGCGCCGGCCTCGCGCTGATCCCCTGGGTGGCGCTGCGCTTTCCGATCAAAAAGATCTCCGCCGCCGCCACGCTCGCGGTGTTGACCGGCTATCTCTTGCTGTCGGGCGGCAAGATCCCGACCGAGCGCGCCTTTGTGATGAACGGCCTGGTGTTCGCCGCGATCCTGATCGACCGGCTGCGCATCTCGATGCGGATTTGCGCGCTCGCTGCCGCATTCGTGCTGGCGATCGAACCCGAGAGCCTGGTCGGCGTCAGCTTTCAAATGTCGTTTGGCGCCGTCGTCGCGCTGATCGCCGTGTACGAAACCTATGGCCGGCGGCTCGGCTACCTGCTGCACCGGCCGTCACTGCCGGGACGGGTGCTCGGCTATGCCGGTGCCGTGGTCGTCACCACGGTCGTCGTCACGATCGGCACCGACCCGTTCTCGATCTACCATTTTCACCATATCGCTCTCTACTCGCCACTCGCCAACGTGGTGGCGGTGCCGCTGAGCGCGATGTGGACCTTGCCGTGGGGCCTCGCCACCTGCCTGTTGATGCCGTTCGGGCTCGAACGGTTTGCGCTCATCCCGATGGGATGGGGGATCGATGCGACGATCTGGGTGGCGCGCGCGGTCTCGGCTCTGCCGGGCAACGTCTGGCCGATGCCGCGGCTTCCGGCCGCGGGACTGGTGCTGGTGTCGCTCGGCGGATTGTGGCTCTGCCTATGGCAGGGGCGCTGGCGGCGCTGGGGATTGCTGGCGATCGCCGTGGGCCTCGCCGGCATGGCGCTGACCCGCCCGCCCGACATCGTGCTCGCCGATATCGGCCGGTTTCTCGCGGTGCGCGCCCCGGATGGTCGCTATTTTGTCGCCGACCGGCGCGAGCGGATCGAAAGCTCGTTTCTCGCCGAGGAAACCGGGCTGGGCTTGGCGGTGTGGCCAACCGGCCCCGAAGGCGGTCTCGCCTGCACCGGCGAGCGGTGTCGCTACTCGGCGCGGGGGCGCAGCATCGAGATCGTCACCGGGACCGCCGGGCTCCCCGTCTATTGTGACGGCGTCGACGCGATCGTCGCCCAGGTTCCGGCGGGCTTTCGCTGTCGCACCGTTGTGCCGGTCATCGACCGCATCGATTCCTGGCGGCTCGGCGCGGTGGCGTTGTGGCTCGACCGAGATGGGGTGACTATCGAGAGCGCCAATGCGAGCCGCGGCGACCGGCCCTGGGTTCTGCATCCACACGCGCGACGACGGCGATACGTGCCCTCCCATCCCTATTGATGCGGATTGATCCGGGCCCACTCCTATTGATGCGGCGCAGCCGGGGCCGGATCGGGCTCGGTGGCGAGAAAGCGGCGGTACTGGGCGACGTTACGGTTCTGCTCGGCGAGGGTCCGGGCAAAGACGTGGCCCCCCGATCCATCGGCGACAAAGTAGAGATCATCGCTCGGCGCCGGCCGTGCCGCAGCCCGCAGCGCCGCCTGCCCGGGATTGTCGATCGGCCCCGGCGGCAACCCCTTTTCAAAATAGGTGTTGTAGGGCGAGGCGACGGCGAGATCGGCGCGCGTCAGCTCATGCCCGAGCTTTCTGGTGCCATCGTCGCTCAACGCGTAAAGCACGGTCGGATCGGATTGCAGCCGCATGCCGAGCCGCAGCCGGTTGATGAACACGGCGGCGATATGGGCGCGCTCGCTCGCCCGCGCCGCCTCGCGCTCGACCATCGAGGCGAGGATCAAGAGCTGCTCCGGATCGCCAAGTGGCAGATCGGGCCGCCGTTCGGCCCAGGCGGCGGAGAGCGCCTCGGCCATCGCGTGCTGCATGCGGCCGATCATCTCCTTGCGCGTGTCGCCATAGCTGTAGATGTAGGTTTCGGGCAGCAGGGCGCCTTCCGGCGGCGGTGGGCCCGGGCTCCCGGTCAGCTCCGGGGCGGCGGCGACGAGTGCCACGATCTGTGGGCTGGTCAGCCCTTCGGGGATCGTCAGCCGATGCTTGACGGTATTGCCGCTGGCCAAAATCCCCGCAGCAGCGAGCGGGCTCACTCCGGCCGGGATCCGGTATTCCCCGGCCTGCAGCGCAGCACCGCGGCCGGACAAGTCGGCACCGAGCTCGAACGGCAGCCGGTGCCGGATCACCCCTTCATGCTCGAGCAGTCTGGCGATGCCGGCGAGACCAGTGCGCGGCGGGATCACGATCGTGCGCGCCACGCTGAGCGGCCCGGGGCCAATCATTTCCTGATACACCCACCAACCGCCGCCGCCGGCGATCGCGAGCACCGCCGCGACCGCCAAAAACGCCCAGCCGACCAGGCGAAGCGTGCCACGCATCCGAAAACCTGCCGTGGCGCCGAGGCAGAGTGCAGCCGCTCAGGGCGGGGTGGTGAAGACCAGCGAGGCGTTAGTGCCGCCAAACCCGAAGGAATTGGTCAGCACGTGCTCCACGCGTCGCTCCTTCGCGGTCTTGGCCACCAGATCGATGTCGCAGGACGGCGAGGGATCGTCGAGATTCAGGGTCGGCGGCACCACCCCGTCGCGCAGCGCCAGGATCGAAAAGATCGCTTCGACGCTGCCCGCCGCACCCAGCAGGTGCCCGATCGCCGATTTGGTCGACGACATCGACAATTCATAGGCATGCCGGCCGAACAGCCGTTTGACCGCGCCGAGCTCGATCTCGTCGCCGAGAGGGGTCGAGGTGCCGTGCGCGTTGATGTAATCGATGCGTTCGGGAGCAATGCCGGCGCGCCGCAATGCGTTGCGCATCGAGCGATAGGCGCCGTTGCCGTCCTCGGCCGGGGCGGTCAGATGATACGCATCCCCGGACATGCCATAGCCGATGATCTCCGCATAGATCCGCGCACCGCGGCGCTTGGCGTGATCGAGCTCTTCGAGCACCAGGATCCCCGATCCTTCGCCCATGACAAAACCGTCGCGGCGTTGGTCCCAGGGCCGGGAGGCACGCTCCGGCTCGTCGTTGAACCCGGTCGACAGCGCCCGCGCCGCGGCAAAGCCGGCGAGGCCGAGCCGGCAGATCGCCGCCTCGGTGCCGCCGCACACCATGACGTCGGCATCGTCGAGCATGATCAGCCGCGCAGCGTCGCCGATCGCGTGAGCGCCGCTCGAGCACGCCGTGACGACCGCGTGATTGGGGCCGCTGAAGCCGTAGCGGATCGACACGTGGCCCGAGGCCAGGTTGATCAGATTGGCCGGGATGAAGAATGGTGTCAGACGGCGCGGGCCGCGCTCGTGCAAGATCAGCGCCCCTTCGTTGATCCCGGCCAGCCCACCGATGCCGGAGCCGATCATGACCCCGGTGCGCTCGCGTTCCACCTCATCCTGTGGCAGCCAACCGGCATCCTCGACCGCCTGGGCCGCCGCCGCCAGTGCGAAGACGATGAACCCGTCCATCTTGCGCTGGTCTTTCGGCGGGACCCAGTCATCGGTGTTGAACAGCCCCGAGGCGGTATCGCCGCGCGGCACCTGACCGGCGATCCTGGCCGGCAGATCGGAGACGTCGAACGACTGGATCGCGCTGATGCCCGAGGCACCGCCGGTCAGTCGCTGCCAGTTCCGCTCCAGACCGATGCCAAGGGGCGTCACCAGCCCCATGCCGGTCACGACAACGCGCCGCATGCCGGAACTCACAAGCGCGGGAGGCTGCCAATCCGCGTCTGCGGACCGGCTGCCGCCAGCCCGATGCGAAGGCGGGTCAGGCGGTTGGCTGAGTAGACCGACCCGTCAGCCATGCGACTCAATGAAGCTGACCGCATCCCGGACCGTCACGATCTTTTCCGCCGCATCGTCCGGAATTTCGCAGCCGAATTCTTCTTCGAAGGCCATCACGAGTTCGACGGTGTCGAGGCTGTCGGCGCCGAGATCATCGATAAAGCTCGCATTCTCGGTCACCTTCGATTCGTCGACGCCCAGATGTTCGACGACGATCTTTTTGACCCGCTCGGCGACATCGCTCATCCGTTCTTCCCCTCAGTGGCTGGCTTGAAGCTGGTTTTCACGCAAATCCGGGCGCCATCCGCCGTCATAGTTGTCGCCGTCGGGGCCGCGATCAAGGCACGCGTCAGATATCATGATTCTCGCGGCGCTGCCAATTCGCCTGTCGGGCGGGCCGCGGGCCCAACGCTACAGCATGGCTGGGGCTACAGCATGGCCATCCCGCCATTGACGTGCAAGGTCTGACCGGTGACATAGGCGGCCTCGCTGCTCGCCAGATACACCACCGCGGCGGCGACATCCTCGGGCCTGCCGAACCGTCCCGCCGGAATCGCCTCGCCGAGCCGAGTGCGCTGGGCGGCGGGAAGTGCGCCGGTCATCCCCGTCTCGATAAAACCGGGGGCGACGCAATTGACGGTGATGCCACGCGTCGCAACCTCGGCAGCGATCGACTTCGACATGCCGATCATCGCCGCCTTGGCCGCAGCGTAATTGGCTTGGCCAGGGTTGCCGGTTGCCGCGACGATCGAGCTGACCCCGATGATCCGGCCGTGCCGGCGCCGCACCATGCCGCGCAGCGCCGCGCGGGTCAGGCGGAACGCCGCGCTCAGATTTATCTCGAGGACCGCGCGCCACTCTTCGTCCTTCATCCGCAACGCCAGCGCATCGCGGGCGAGCCCGGCATTGTTGACGAGGATGTCGAGGTGCGCCATCGCCGCCTCCGCGTCCCGCGCCAGCCGCTCGCACGCTGCGGGATCGGCGAGATCGGCGACCGCGACATGTGAGCGCTCGCCGAGCTCGGCGGCGAGAACCTGCAATGCCGTCTCCCGGGTGCCGCTCAGCATGACCACGGCACCCTGCGCGTGCAGCGCGCGGGCTACGGCGCCGCCGATGCCGCCCGAGGCCCCGGTCACCAGCGCTGTCCGGCCGGTCAGATCGAACATCGCGGCGCAGCTGTCAGAGCTCGCGGATCAGCGCTTCGATCTCGCTCGGCAGCCCGACCGAGAGCGCCGCGAGATCGGGGGCGATGCGCTTGACGAGCCCCGCGAGAACCCGCCCGGCGCCGATTTCGACGATTTGGGCGACCCCGCTATCGGCCAGAAACAGCACGCTCTCGCGCCAGCGCACCATGGCGGTGATCTGCTCGATCAGCAATCGCTCGATCTCGGCCGGTGCGCCGATCGCGCGGGCCGAGACGTTGGCGACCAGGGGCACCAGCGGCGGCCGCAGCGCGATCTGGCCGAGCGCCTGGGCCATCGCCGTTGCCGCGGGCGCCAGCAGCGGGGAATGAAACGGGGCGCTGACCGGCAGCATGACGGACCGGCGCGCTCCGTGTGCGCGCGCGATCGTGATGGCACGCTCGACCGCAGCCCGGTGACCGCTGACCACGGCTTGGCCCGGGGCATTGTCGTTGGCAACCGCGCACAGCTCGTCCTTCTCCACCCCGGCCTGCGTCGCTTCGGCCGCGACCGCGCGTGCCCTCGCGACATCGAGCCCGATCAACGCCGCCATCGCGCCCTCGCCCGGCGGCACCGCGCGCTGCATCGCCTGCCCGCGCAGTTTGACCAGCCGCGCCGCATCGCCGACGCCGAGTGCTCGCGCCGCAGCCAGTGCGGTATATTCGCCGAGCGAGTGTCCGGCGACAAACGCAACATGCCGGCACAAATCGAGACCGCCTTCGGTTTCGAGTACGCGGATCGCCGCCAGACTGGCCGCCATCAGCGCCGGCTGCGCGTTCTCGGTGAGGGTCAAATCGCTCTCCGGTCCGCCGAACATCAACCGCGACAGCGGCTGCGACAGCGCGTCGTCCACCTCGTCGAACAGGCGGCGGGCGGCCGGGAAGGCGGCAGCGAGATCGCGTCCCATGCCGACGGCCTGCGATCCCTGACCCGGGAACACCAATGCTCGCTTCATTCCGAACGCATCCCCCATCCCCCGAAACCTCGGCGTCAGTCTGCAGCGGCGGCCGGCATCTTGTCCCGCCCTCCGCTTTCTGTATAGTGCGCGGCGTGCCCTTGCCGGCTGCGGCCGGCTCGCCCCGTCCGGCGCCTGCGCGGCGGGAGCTTATCAGCCAAAAGGGATCGGGTTCCAATGCCGTTGTACGAGAACGTGTTCATCGCGCGCCAGGACATTTCCGGCGCGCAGGTCGATGCCCTTGCCGACAGCTTTGCCGAGCTGATCGCCGGCCAGGGTGGCGAGGTCAAGAAGCGCGAGTATTGGGGGCTGCGCAATCTCGCCTACCGCATGCGCAAAAACCGCAAGGGTCACTATGTGCTGATGAATCTGGCGGCGCCGGCGCCGGCGATCGCCGAGCTCGAACGCACGATGCGGATCAATGAGGACGTGCTGCGCTATCTGACGATCCGGGTCGAGACGCATGAGGAAGGCGCTTCGGCGGTGATGCTGAGCCGCGGCAGCCGGGACGACCGCCAGCGCCGCGGTGACCGCGACCGTGACCGCTACGGCGAATCGCGCGATGCCCGGGATGCCGGCGAGCGGAGCGACCGACCGTCATCGGGTGAGCGGGCCGATCGACCGGCATCGGAACGTGCGGCAG
>JBOHME010000033.1:0-38250 GCA_050729795.1 Allostellaceae bacterium
GTGCCGGTCGAAGGCGGCTGAGAGCTACTCCGCTGCCATCGCCGGTGTCGCCGAGGGCGAGCGCAGGCGGGCAAGCAGGCTCGCTTCCTTGATCTTGGCGCGAGCGCGGTTCGCCTCCTTGATGTGGCCAAAGCCGCGGATTTCGAGCGGCAGGGAAGCGAGTTCGACCGCTATCGCGTGATTGGCAGCCGAGAGCCTGGCAATGATTTCATCGATCACCGTTTCGTATTCGCCGATCAGCCGACGCTCGGTCTTGCGTTCCTCGCTGCGCGCGAAGATGTCAAATGGGGTGCCGCGCAACCAGCGCAGCCGCGCCAGCATGCGGAAGACTGTCAGCATCCACGGACCGAATTCGCGCTTTTTGAGATGCCCGGTGCGCGGATCGCGATCGCCGAGGATTGGCGGCGCCAGGTGGAAACGCAGCTCGTAGGGTCCCTCGAATTGGCCAGCCACTTGCCGCAGAAACTCACCATCGGTGTAGAGACGGGCCACCTCGTATTCGTCCTTGTAGGCCATCAGCCTGAACAGCGAGCGGGCGACCGCGTGGGTCAGGGCGGTCTCGCCCGGCAGGCATCCCGTCTCGGCCTGCCGCACCCTCTCGACCGTAGCCGCGTAGCGCTCCGCATAGGCCGCATTCTGGTAGCCGGTCAGAAAAGTCAGCCGCCGTGCGATCACTTCGCCGAGGGTTTCGGACAGGCGGTGGCTCTCCGGCGCCGCTTGCCGCGGGGTCGCCCGCGCCTCGACCAGAGCCGGATCGACTGCGGCGCGCCGGCCCCAGCAAAATGCGCCGAGATTGAATTCGACGGCGACGCTGTTCAGCGCGATCGCGCGCTCGATCGCCTCGGCCGCCAGCGGCACCAGCCCCTGCTGATAGGCATAGCCGAGCATGAACAAATTGCTGGCGATCGAATCGCCAAAGAGACCGGTGGCAAGCCGGGTCGCGTCAAGAAATTCGGCGCCGTCCGGTCCCGTCGCAGCGGCGATGCTGCGCTCCATTGCCCCGGTTGGGAACACCAGATCGGGGTTGCGGGTGAAATCGCCGGTGATCGTCTCGTGGCTGTTGACGATCGCGCGGCTCAGCCCAGGCTGCAATTTCGATAGCGCGTCGGCGCTCGCAGCGACGACGAGATCGCAGCCGAGCAGCAGACGTGCCCCACCGGCGGCGATCCGCACCGCGTGGATTTCGCCGGGCTCGCGGGCGATCCGGATATGGCTGTAGACGGCACCGCCCTTTTGCGCGAGCCCGGTCATGTCGAGGACCGTGCAGCCCTTGCCTTCGAGGTGAGCTGCCATCCCGAGCAACGCGCCGATCGTCACAACCCCGGTGCCACCGACACCGGTGACGAGGATGCCGTAAGGCTGGTCGACCGTCGGATGGGATGGTGTGGGCAGGGCCGGCAGCCCGTCCTCGCCGAACTCGCCGGCCGGGTGCTTTTTGAGCCCGCCGCCATGCACCGTCACAAAGCTTGGGCAGAACCCTTCGACGCAGGAATAATCCTTGTTGCAGCTCGACTGGTCGATCGCCCGCTTGCGGCCGAGCTCGGTCTCGACCGGCACAACCGAAACGCAGTTCGACGTCCTTGAGCAATCGCCGCAGCCCTCGCACACCAGATCATTGATAAACACCCGTTTGGCCGGGTCGGGAAACCGGCCGCGCTTGCGGCGGCGGCGCTTCTCGGCAGCACAGGTCTGGTCATAGACGATGGCGCTGACGCCGTGAACCAGGCGCAGGTCGCGCTGCACCGCGTCGAGATCGTCGCGGTGGCGGACGCTGACCCCTTCGGCGAAATCGACACCCGAGGGGTATTTGTCGGGCTCGTCGGTGACGACGACGATCGGCGCGACACCCTCGGCGGCGAGCTGGCGCGTCAGCACCGGTACGGTCAACCCGCCATCGATCGGCTGGCCGCCAGTCATCGCCACCGCGTCATTGAACAGGAGCTTGTAGGTGATGTTGACCTTGGCCGCGACCGCAGCGCGAACCGCCAGCACACCCGAATGGGTATAGGTGCCGTCGCCGAGATTGGCGAAGACATGTGGCGTCTCGGTGAATGGCGCCTGGCCGATCCACGGCACCCCCTCGCCACCCATCTGGGTGAAGGTCGCGGTCGACCGGTCCATGAACTGCGCCAGGTAATGGCAGCCGATCCCGGCCAATGCCCGGCTGCCCTCCGGCACCTTGGTCGAGCTGTTGTGCGGGCAGCCCGAGCAGAAATAGGGAGTGCGGGCAAACGGCACGACGTTGCCACCGAGCTGGCGCTCCTTCGCTTCGAGAAAGGCGAGCCGCTCCTGAACCCGCGGCGAGGTGTGAAAGCGGGCGATCCGTTGGGCGATGACCCGCGCGATCATCGCCGGGGTCAGTTCGCCGTTCGATGGCAGAATCCAGTTGTGGTTCTCGTCGAATTTGCCGACCACTCTCGGCCGCACATCCTCACGCCAATTATAGAGCTGCTCTTTGAACTGGTTCTCGATGACCGCGCGTTTTTCCTCGATGACCAGGATTTCTTCGAGCCCTTCGGCGAAACGGCGGATGCCCTCACGCTCGAGCGGCCACGACATCGCCACCTTGTAAAGACGGATCCCGATTTCGGCCGCATGCGCTTCGTCGATGCCAAGATCGTCCAAGGCCTGGCGCACATCGAGATAGGATTTGCCGGTGGTGACGATGCCAAACCGCGGATACGGGCTGTCGATGACGATCCGGTCGAGCCGGTTGGCGCGGGCGAAGGCGAGTGCCGCATAGAGCTTGTATTTGTGCAGCCGGTATTCCTGGTCGAGCGGCGGGTCCGGCCAGCGGATGTTGAGCCCGCCCGGCGGCATCTCGAAATCTTGCGGCAGCACGATCCGGGTTCGTTGCGGATCAAGCTCGACCGAGGCCGAGCTGTCGACCGTCTCGGCGATCGTCTTGAAGGCGATCCAGCACCCGGAATAACGCGACATCGCCCAGCCATAAAGGCCGAGATCCAGGAATTCCTGCACCCCAGATGGGTTCAGCACCGGAATAGCGGCATCCATGAAAGCGTATTCGGACTGATGCGCCAGCGTCGATGATTTGCAGGTGTGGTCATCGCCGGCGAGCAGCAGCACTCCGCCATGAGGCGCCGAGCCGGCGGCGTTGCCGTGCTTTAGCGCGTCGCCGCTGCGATCAACCCCCGGTCCTTTGGCGTACCACATGGCAAAGACGCCGTCATATCTGGCGCCGGGAAAGAGGCCCAGCTGCTGGCTGCCCCAGACCGCGGTGGCACCCAGTTCCTCATTGATCGCCGGCTGAAAGCGGATGTGGTTTTTTTCGACAAAGCGCCGCACCCGCCACAATGCCAGGTCGAGCCCACCCAAGGGTGACCCGCGGTAGCCGGAAATAAAGCATCCGGTGTTGAGCCCCGCGACGACATCGCGCTGGCGCTGCATCATCGGCAGGCGGACCAGCGCCTGGGTCCCGGTCAGGTAGACGCGCCCCCGGTCGAGAACGAATTTGTCGTCGAGCGTGACCGGCATCAGCGCCATTACTGCCTCCCGCACCCACCGCGTCTGTCTCGCCAAACGTAGTGTGTCCGCGCTGGCCGCTCAATGACGCTTGCAACCGAACCGCGCAAAGGCAACAAACCGCTCCGCCGGGGGCATGTTCCGGCCGGAAATGATGATCTTCGTCAAGCGGCGACCGGTCCGGCCGGGGAACCCGTGACGATGCGCATTGCAGTTGCGACGCGACAAGAGTAATCCTCGACATTCAGCGTTACTTTTTAATCTCCGGTCGCCGCCATGCTCGCATCCGCGCTTCGCCGCTACCCTATCGCACCGTCATTGGTTGCTGGGCTGCGCCAGCTCCTGGGCGACCGGGTTTCCACCGCGACCGCGATCTGCGCTCAGCACGGCAAGGACGAATCCTACCATCCGGCCCACGCGCCGGACGCGGTCGCGTTCCCGCAGACGACCGAGGAGGTCGCAGCGATCGTCAAGCTCTGCGCCGAGCATCGCACCCCGGTCATCGCATTCGGCACCGGCACTTCGCTTGAAGGCCATGTCGCCGCGCTCGCCGGCGGCGTGTCGATCGACATGACCCGAATGAACCAGATCCTGCGAGTCAACGCCGAGGATCTCGACGTTACCGTCGAGGCCGGCGTAACCCGTAAGCAACTGAACGAACATCTGCGCGATACCGGCTTGTTCTTTCCGATCGACCCGGGAGCGGATGCCTCGCTCGGCGGCATGGCGGCGACCCGTGCCTCCGGCACCAATGCGGTGCGCTATGGCACGATGCGCGAGAACGTGCTGTCGCTGGTCGTCGTGCTCGCCGACGGCCGGGTGATCCATACCGCGCGGCGGGCTCGCAAATCCGCGGCAGGGTATGACCTCACCCGGCTCTTTGTCGGCTCGGAAGGGACGCTCGGGGTGATCACCGAGCTGACATTGCGGCTCTACGGCATCCCGGAAGCGATCTCGGCCGCGGTGTGCGCGTTTGCGACCCTCGAAGCCGCGGTCGATAGTGTGATCCTGACGATCCAGAGCGGGGTGCCGGTCGCCCGCATCGAGTTGCTCGACGAACAGCAGATCGCGGCAATCAACAAATATTCAAAGCTCGACCACAAAGTCGCCCCCACCCTGTTCTTCGAGTTTCACGGCACCCCTGCCGGTGTCGCCGAGCAATCGGAGATGGTCAAGACCATCGCGGCGGAGCATGGCGGTGACGATTTTCGCTGGGCGACGACCCCGGAGGCGCGCTCGAAGCTGTGGCAGGCGCGGCACGACGCCTATTACGCGGCGCTGGCGCTGCGGCCGGGCTCCAAGGGCTGGGCCACCGATGTATGCGTGCCGATCTCGCGGCTCGCCGATTGCATTCGCGAGACGAAGCAGGATTTGGTGCAGTCGGCGATTCCCTCGGCCCTGGTCGGGCATGTCGGTGACGGCAACTTTCACTTGGTATTCATGATCGACCCGAATCGGCCGGAAGAGATCGCCGAGGCGGCCCGCCTGAACGACCGGATGGTCGCCCGCGCGCTGGCGATGGAGGGCACCTGCACTGGAGAGCACGGGGTCGGGTACGGCAAAATGGAGTTCCTGACGGCCGAACACGGTGAGGCGGTCAGTGTCATGCGCACGATCAAGCGCGCGCTCGATCCCGATGGCATCATGAACCCGGGAAAAATTGTCCGGGTCTGATCGCCCTGCCGCTGCCGCGACGGGTCCGCTGCTAGCCGCCGGAACCAATTAACGGCTTCACTGTTTACTTGCGTGAGGGTATTATCAGCATCAGAAAACGGGCTCGGGTTGCGGTGTTCCGGTCGGGCCTCGGGAGATCGGCGGCGCAAGTGGTGTGCTAGCCCTCGATTCCCAACCTTTGTGTTTCCCTGATACTGAATCGGTGTCGCATCGGAACCGCGTGCGAGCCGAAGGCGAGAAGACCAACTCAAGCATCGCAGCCAAAGGTTTTTCGAATGGAGAAGTCGAGCAAGAGAGGAAAGATCCCCCAGCAGGATTGGCCGTCGATCATCAGCCGATACGAAGCTGGAGAAACCTTGGCGAGCATTGCGCGTACTTATGACTGCTCGCCGCCGGCAATAAGTTACATCGTGAGCCGGAGCCGGGCCCGCAGCGCTGCCGGCGAGGCGATGGGACACAGCGTGCCGGCCACCGGAGAGCCGCAGCTGGTCAAGGCGTCAGCCCCCGAGATCCCCGTCAGTGGCATGGCAGCCGATGATGCCCCGCATCGCAGAGCGGCCATTGCCGAACCCCTGCAATTATCCGTCCCGGCCACCCCGCCGCAATTGTTCGAGCAGCCGGCCGAGGCAGCCCGACCGGCTGAGCTCACGCCATTTGCCGCACAGACGAACAGTTTGGATGCTTCACACGGGAGAAACGCAGGGCTCGATGAAACCAGCCTGTCCGCGCATGATGCCCGGACCCCGCCTGGCGCGACCGGGAACGGTGCCGGCGGCGGCGCGTTTGGTGTGACGGAACCACCCCATAATAACGAGGCGCGGCGCCGGCTGCACCTGCCCATGGCGCAGGGGAGTGATGGCGGGCACGGGTCTGAGCCTGTGACGGGCGGGGGCAATGCGCCAAATTTCGGCTTCGGCCCCGGCAACCGGCCGAGTCAGCGCGCAGCGGGCTGGCCGCCGGGCACCGGTTCCGGGCGCCCCGGTCTCGGCCAAAACGCGCCGGTCAATCGGGCAGCAGATCCGCCGGCCAGGTTCGGGACACCAAACCCCGCCTCGCCGCAACGCGACAGAGAACGGGACAAGGAGAGCGGGGCCTTTATCGATCAGGCGCTGCGCGAGCGGGTAGCCGGGGATATTACGGCCTTTCTCGCAGCCTTCGACACCGCGCTAGCCGGCGATACACCGGAAAGCCGTAGTGGGCTGCGCGAGGCCACCGACCGATTGCTGCGCGCTGGGGCACGCACGCGAATCGAGCTTGAGCGGCTGGAGGCGCGTGCACCGTTGCCGATGCGCGACAAAAACGGTCAGGAACGCTTGCCGTTGCGGCGCTGAACATCCTCCTCGAGGTGCCGCCGGCGGAACGGCGCGCCCAGGTCGCGAGCGGGCCGCCTCCACCGAGGACCATGGCGTGCGAAGGTTCGCTTGGATGCCGGGAGCGGTGGTCCGGCCTAACCCTGGTTCGCTCCGAAGCTGATCCCGACATACTGGGTCACACCGTGCCGGTCGAGCAGCAGGAGCGCGGTCTTTTTTGCCGAGTGCGCGGCTTGCTTTAGCTTGGCCGCTGCGTCATCGGGGGTGCGCACCGGCTGCTGGTTGATCGCGATCACGACGTCGCCCTGAGTAAGACCGACATCGTCGGCAGCGCTGCCGTTGTCGACTTTTGTGACGACCACGCCCTCGACGCCCTTGGCGACATGCAGCTCGCGTCGTAAATCGGTCGTCAGCCGCGCAAAATGCAGCCCTTCGGCCGCGGCCTGCGCCGATTGCGTCTCGGCGGGCTGGTCTTCTGCCGAAGCGATCCGGTTGTTATCGGGCAGTGTCCCGAGCGTTGCCTGAAGCTCGGCGGTTTTGCCGTCGCGCCACACCGTCATCGTCGCCTTGCTGTCGGGCGCAGCGGCCGCGACGAGCCGCGGCAAGTCGTGCAGCTCGTTCACCTTGGACCCGTCGAACGTCAGGATCACATCGCCCTGCTTAAGACCGGCCCGCGCGCCCGGACTGTCCGGGCTGACGACAGCGACAAGAGCACCGTGATCGCCATGCAGGCCGAGGCTCGCGGCTATCGCCGGGGTCACTTTTTGGATCTGCACCCCGAGCCAGCCGCGGCTGATCTTGCCGTGGGCTTCGAGCTGCGCGACGATGGTCTTGGCGACATTGGACGGGATCGCAAAGCCAATGCCGACACTGCCGCCGTTGGGCGAGTAGATCGCGGTGTTGATGCCGATGACCTGACCGTCGAGATTAAAGGTCGGCCCACCCGAATTCCCGCGATTGATCGGTGCGTCGATCTGCAGGAAGTCGTCATAGGGGCCCTCGTTGATGTCCCGCCCGCGGGCCGAGATGATCCCAGTCGTGACCGTTCCGCCCAATCCGAACGGATTGCCCACGGCCATGACCCAATCGCCGACCTGGGCGACGCTGCTGTCGCCGAAAGTGACATAGGGCAGCGGCTTGCCGGCATCGATCTTCAGCACGGCAAGATCGGTCTTTGGGTCACGGCCGACGATTTTGGCGGTATATCTGGCTTTGTCTTGCAGGATGACCTGAACCTTTGCAGCGTCGCCGACCACGTGGTTGTTGGTCACGATATAGCCGGACGGATCGATGATGAAACCCGAGCCGAGCGCGATCTGTTGTGCCTGGGCTTGCGGAGTCCGGGGGAAGGAATAATGCTGCCCGCCGGGGCCCTGCTGATCAAAAAAACGCCGCAGCATTTCATCAAATGGCGAATTCGGAAAGCCCTGGAACGGGTCATTCTGCTCTTCCGACATCTGATCGGCGCCGGATTTCTCGGTAACCGAGATATTCACGACCGCCGGCAATACCTTCCTGACCAAGGGTGCAAAGCTCTGCTGTTGAATAAGCGCGACCGGCGAGGTCATCGTCGTTGCCGGTAGTGTCGGCGGCATCGGGCTCTGCGCCCAAACCATCGGCGACAACGCCAGGCTCGCGCCGAGCCCAAAGACGGTGGCCGCGGCGCGGCTGCGGGTGACCCCGCGCCGGCGGGTCGTGTCAGCGAGAGAATTTGCCATTCGATCCTCATTTCGAGCAGTGGAAACCCGCGCCGACCGCCGCGGCGTACCGGCGAGAGTGGAACCGACAAGACAATTGGGGCGAGCATGTAACAGCGGGCTTTCGCACGGATTAATTCGCTGTAACCTCCGGCCGGGACTCGCGCGACGGGGTGGAAGATGAGGGTATCGCGAGATCACGCTCGCCGCGATGACCCAGGCCCAGCCCCGGGTGCACGATATGATCGTTTCCGGTCGCCGCGGCCGGTTCGGCGGCCCATTCCTGCTCCCGATCCGGGCACCGGAGATCTGCGCCCATGTGGTGCTGCGCGACGAGCGTTTGCGTTCGGGGAGCCGACTGTCGAACCGCCTCTCGGAGCTGGCGATCATCATCACCGCCCGGTTCTGGCGCGCGCAATCCGAGTGGCATGCCCACGCGCCGCTTGCCCTTCCCCGAATCGCCAGACCCCGAATCGCCAGACCCCGAATATCCCGACAGCGCCCCGCGCACCCGGCGGCGGCTCAGACCGCCTGCGGCAGCCCGCGCTCCAAGAGTTCGGCGAGACGCCGGGCAAAGGCCGGCGGGTCGGGTAGCTGCTCGCCCTCGATAATCCGCGCCTGGTCGAGCAAGAGCCAGGCGAACTGGCCGAGCTGATCGGAGGCGCCGCTCTCGCCGACCGCTGCGGCGAGGCGCTCGATCAGCCGGTGGGTCGGGTTCAGCTCGAGGATGCGCTTGGCGGTCGTGTCGAGCTGGCGATGCTGCTTCAAGAGCCGTTCGAGGTGCATGTCGACATCACCCTCGTCGGCGACGAGACAGACGGCGCTGTCGGTCAGCCGCGCCGAGCTGCGCACATCCTTGACCGCGTCGCCAAGGGCCAGCTTGAAGATCGCGATCAGGCTGGCGAGCTTCGCCGGCGCCGGCGGTTTGTCGGCCACCTCCTCCGCGGGCTTCTCGATCTTGTCAAGATCGACCCCGCCGCGGGTCGCTGATTGGAACGGCTTCTCCCTGAAAGAACCGATTGTCGGCACCCAGAACTCGTCAATCGGATCGGTCAGCAGCAGGACCTCGACGCCACGCGCGCGAAACCCTTCGAGCTGCGGGCTGCGCTTGACGATTTCGAGATTGTCGCCGGTGATCGTATAGATCGCGTTCTGTCCCGGGCGCATCCGCTCGACATACTCGTCGAGCGAAACGAGCCCGTCACGGCTGGTGGAACGGAACCGGGCGAGCCCCAGAAGCGCATCGCGCTGCTCGCGGTCTTCGTACAGCCCCTCCTTCAGCACCGCACCGAAATTGTCCCAGAACTTCGCGTAATCCTCGGGCGAATCGGTCGCCTTCTTGCTGAGTTCGGTCAGCACGCGGCGGGTCAGCTGCTGGCAGATCCGCGCGGTCGTCGGGTTCGCCTGCAGCATCTCGCGGCTGATGTTGAGCGGCAGGTCCTCGCTGTCGACGATGCCGCGCAGAAAGCGCAGATAGGCCGGCAGCAGCCCGGTCCCCTCATCCGAAATGAACACCCGACGAACATAGAGCTTGACCCGGCTCTTGCGCTCGGGATCGAACAGATCGAACGGCTTCGACGACGGCACAAACAGCAGGCTCGTATACTCCAGAACGCCTTCGGCCCGGTTGTGCAAGGTCAGCCACGGATCGTCGAAGCTGTGGCCGACATGATGATAGAATTCGTTGTATTGCTCCGGCGTGATCTCCGAGCGTGGCCGGGTCCACAATGCCGAGGCAGTGTTGATCGTGTCTTCCTTGCCACCCTCCTTTAATACGATCGGCAGGCCGATATGATCGGAATAGGTGCGCACGATCTGGCGCAGCCGGGCCGGGTCGAGATATTCGTCCTCGGCCTCGCGCAAGAAGAGGGTGATAGCGGCACCGCGAGCCGCCTCGTCAAAAGGCTCGATAGTGAATTCGCCCTTGCCGTCGGAAACCCAGCACCAGCCTTCCACCTCACCGGCCTTGCGGGCCCGTACCTCCACTTTGTCGGCGACCATGAAGGCAGAATAGAAGCCGACACCGAACTGGCCGATCAGGCTCATATCCTTGCGTGAATCGCCGGACAGCTGGCCCACGAAAGCCGCCGTGCCGGAGCGCGCGATGGTTCCCAGATTCTCGATCAGCTCGGCCCGGTTCATGCCGATGCCGTTATCGGAAATGGTCAAGGTGCGAGCCGCCTTGTCGGCGCTCAGCACGACCCGGTAGGCAGTGTCGCCCTCGGCGAGGCGAGGCTCGGTCAGCGCCGCGTAGCGCAGCCGGTCGCACGCATCCGAGGCGTTCGAGATCAGCTCGCGCAGAAAGATCTCTTTTTCGCTGTAGAGCGAGTGGGCGACGATGTCGAGAAGGCGGCTCACTTCCGCCTGAAAGCTCCTGGTTTCCTGGGTCATTATCTGCCGTCGCGGTTGGCGTTGACGCGCCGAGGATATGTAGCCCGACGCGCGGCTCGTGCAAGATCGATGCGGCATCGGCGGAGCCGTGGCAGCGGTGAAAGGCTGGGGGCCGGCAGACGCGGCGCTTACCCGGCGATCGCGGCGCCGATCAGCTTGCCGAGGCCGAATGTCACCCCGGCGGCGGCCAGCCCGACGATTAGCTGGCGGCCCGCCGAAAAAACCGCACCGCGCCCGGTGAACAACGCGGTGCCGGCGCCGATCAGAATGAGCGCGAGACAGCTCGCCGCGAGGCTGATGCCGAGCGCCAGCGGTCCGGTCAAAGCCAGATAGGGTGCGACCGGAAAGATCGCCCCCGCCGCGAACAGCAAAAAAGAGGTGCCGCCCGCTATCCAGGCCGAGCCGCCGAGCGCCTCGGGATCGAGCCCGAGCTCCTCGCGCACCAGCGTGTCGAGTGCCGTCTTCTTGTTGGCAATCAGCTGCTGAGCCAGAGTCTGCGCCAGCTCCTCGGGCAGGCCCTTGGCTTGGTAGATCAGCGCCAGCTCTTCCTGCTCCTCCTCGGGAACCTGTTCGAGCTCGGCGGCCTCGGTATCGATCTGGCGCTGTGCCGATTCGCGTGCGGTGTTGACCGACAGCCATTCGCCGAGCGCCATCGAGCAGGCCCCGGCCAAGAGGCCGGCGAGGCCGGTGACAAGAATTGTGCGCGGCGCCAGATCCGCGCCCGCGACCCCCATCACGAGGCTCAGATTGGAGACGAGCCCATCATTGGCGCCGAGCACCGCGGCGCGCAGTGCGTTGCCGCCCATGCCGCGGTGCCGGCCTTCGAGACGGGCGAGGGTCGGGCCGCTGAACCCGGCCTGCGACGGCGAAGCCAGCGCTTCGATAATACGGGCATGCGAGCGCTCGGCCGCGGGCAGCCCGCCGGCCACCGCGTCGGGCTGCGCGTTATAGCTGCCGCTGTCCATCTGCTCGAGGGTGTTGACGGTCGGCAGCACAAAGGCCGGGCCAAAGCGCTGCGCCAGCCATTCGAGCGCGCGGGTGCGGAAGCCGGGGCGCAGCTGCGGCACACGCGCGCCGAGGGCGGCGATCTTGTTCTTCCAGAATTCGCCATGCGCCGCTTCCACGGCGGCGAGGCGGGAATAGATCTCGGCCAGTTGCGGGTTCTTTTCGGTCTTCGACAAGGTCGCATAGAGTGCGGCGCTGTTGATTTCTCCCTGAAGATTAGCGGTGTAGCGTTGCCGCGACTCTTTGTCCGCCATCGGCCTCTCCGTCACGCGTCCGTGATCGCCGGGCAGTGATCCGGGATCACCGCGAGACAAACGTTACTACGACACCGGTCGCGCCGTCGCCGGGATGGGCGAAGGGGGTCGAAAAATTTGCGGTCTCGCCCGGTTGCAGCCGTGTCTTTGGTGGATCGACGATCTTGGACTGGAGATCCTGATCCGCGGCATTCTGCAACGCCACCCGCAAGCGCGGGACATCTGCGGGCGTCTTCCCGAGGTTGGCGATCTCACCATCGATGATCAGCCCGTCGGCTGTGCGTGCCGGCACAATTTTCTCGATCGCCAACCCGGCCCCGATCGGCTCGACACCGAGACCGATCGCACCGAAGAGCTGCCCGGCGGGTGGCCAGACCGAAACGAGCTCGCGGCGCGCGAAAAACCCGGCGACGACCGTCAGCAGTACCGCGGCCGTCAGCAGCAGCGCGACCACGAGCACTGGCACGACCGCCCGGCCGCGCCTTTGTGCTAGGCTCAGTCCATCCTTTGCCGATTGCCCGTTTGCCGATCGCCGCGGGTCCGTTTGCTGCTGGTGCAGATCGTCGCTGGCCGATGCGGCTGGTGGGCGGGTGACACCGACGGGCTCCACGCGCGCTGCGCCGGCACGCGAATTGGTGTGATCCGCCTGGTCGCCGATCACTGGTGGCTCTTGAAGCCAAAGGTGGCCGCAGCTGGCACAGCGGACCGTGCGCCCGGATGGCACGGCGAGATCTCGTTCGTCGACGCGATAGCGGGTGCCGCAGGCCGGGCAGGAGAGGATCATCGCAGCTCGGCGCCGAGATCGGCTGCAGCCGGTCATCCGAGGGCCGCGTCACGTGGCGGCCGGTGATCTGCCACTGCGGCCGATGACGCGCAGATGATGATCGGCATCGCCGAACATCATGTCGATCATCGTCACGCGTTTGAAATAATGACCGAGCTTGTATTCCATCGTCATGCCAATGCCGCCATGCAGTTGGACCGCCTGCTGCCCGACAAATTTTCCCGAGCGCCCGATCTGCACCTTAGCCGCCGACAGCGCTTTGCGCCGTTCCTCGGCGTCCTCTTCGCCCGCCATCATCGTCGCGAACATCGCCATGCTGCGGGCCTGCTCGAGCGCCACCAGCATGTCCACGGCCCGATGCTGCAATACCTGAAAGCTGCCGATCTCGCGGCCGAACTGGCGACGCGTCTTCAGGTACTCGACGGTCAGCGTGTGCATGACGCTCATCGCTCCGACCGCCTCGGCGCACAAGGCTGCGATCGCCTCGCCGACCACCCGCTCGATCAGCGGCAAAGCGGCGCCGGGATCGCCCAGCACGGCCTGCGGTTCGACCCGCACGCCGGAAAGCGCGATCTCGGCCGCGCGCAGCCCGTCCTGGGTCGGGTAGCCGCGCCGCGACACGCCCGGCGCCTCGCCATCGACGATGAACACGCCGATCCCGTCACGGTCGCGTCGCCCGCCGCCGGTCCGTGCGGTCACGATCAGCTTGTCGGCGCTGGCGCCATGCAACACGACGCCCTTTTCGCCGTCGAGCACCCAGCCATCGCCATCGCGCCGCGCCGTCGTCGCGATATCGGCGAGGTTCCAGCGCGACTGCCGCTCGGTCTGGGCAAATGCGAGGGTCAGGCTCCCATCGGCGATTTTCGGAACGAGCTCCGCACACACCGTCTCGCTGCCGCCATGTCGCAGAAAGCCGCCGCCGAGCACCACCGTCGCCAAAAAAGGTTCGAGCGCCAATGCCCGGCCAAACGCCTCCATGACCAGCATCGTCTCCACCGGACCGCCGCCAGAGCCGCCAAGCTGCTCGGCAAAAGGCAGACCAAGCAGACCGAGCTCGGCATATTGCGCCCACAGCTCGCGGCTCCAGCCGTCAGGCTGCCCTGCATATATCTTGCGCTGCTCGAAGCCGTAGCGGTCGGCGATCAGCCGATCGAGACTTTGCTCCAGCAGCCGCTGCTCGTCGCTCAGATCAAAGTCCATCGTTAAGTCCCTGCCGGTACCCTCGTCGGCTTCTCACCCAAACCTCTCCCCGCATGCCGACAACGGGAGCATGAGCGGCACCCGCGAGGGTTGATTAGCGGTCTCACAACCCGAGGATCGCCTTCGCGACGATGTTTTTCTGAATCTCGTTGGTGCCGCCATAGATCGAAGTCTTGCGCCAGTTGAAATAGGTCGGCGCCACCGGGCCGGCCCATTCGGGGCCGATCGGCGGCTCGTTCCAGCGTTCGTCACCCTCGCGCTCGGGCTGATAGGGGAGCGCATAGGGCCCGACCACCTCCATCAGCAATTCGGTCGTCGCCTGCTGGATCTCGGATCCCTTGATCTTCAGGATCGAGGAAGCCGGATCGGGCTTGTTGTCGGTCCGGTGGCGCTCGGCGGCGACGACCCGCAGCTGGGTCATTTCCAGCGCCTTTAGTTCAACCTCGACCGCGGCGAGCTTTTCGCGAAACCGCTCGTCCTCGATCAGCGGCACCTCTCCGTCGCGCTCCAACGCCGCCAATTCCTTGATCCGGCGGATGCGCTCCTTCGACAGCCCGACCCGGGCGATCCCGGTGCGCTCACGGCCGAGCAGGTATTTGGCGTAATCCCAGCCCTTGTTTTCTTCGCCGACGAGGTTTTCGGCCGGCACTTCGACATCGTCGAAAAACACCTCGTTGACCTCATGCCCGCCTTCGATCGTGATGATCGGGCGCACCGTGATCCCGGGCGTCTTCATGTCGATCAGCAGAAACGAGATGCCTTCCTGCTTTTTTACCTCGGTATCCGTGCGCACCAGGCAGAAAATCCAATCGGCGTGCTGCGCCAGTGTGGTCCAGGTCTTCTGGCCATTGACGACGTAACGGCCGCCGTCGCGCTTCGCCGCGGTTCTGAGCGAGGCGAGGTCGGACCCGGCGCCCGGCTCGGAGAAGCCCTGGCACCACCAATCGTCGAGATTGGCGATGCGCGGCAAAAATCGCCTCTTCTGCACCTGCGACCCAAACGCGATCATGACCGGTCCGACCATCGTCACGCCAAACCCCAAAGGCTGCGGCGCCGGGGTCAGCTGCAGTTCTTCCTGGAAAATGTATTGCTGGACCGGCGACCAGCCGGTGCCGCCCCACTCTCTGGGCCAGTTGGCGACCGCCCAGCCCTTTTTGTTGAGGATGCGCTGCCAGATGACGATGTCATCCTTGGCAAGCCGCTTGCCCGCGACCAGCTTGGCGCGGATCGACGCGGGTAGGTTGTCGCGGAAAAAGTCCCGCACCTCGTCGCGAAAGGCCAATTCCTCGGGCGTGAAACGCAGATCCATCATGTACTCCCTGGCATTTACTCCCCGGCCTTCGAGCCGGTTGAGTGTCCGCAGCCGCAGGCTCAGACGAGTTTAAACCGCCAGGCACTCTCGATGAAGGGCCGGGCGCCCGATCCGGCCGCCGCGCCCCCGATTGCTGTAGGCTAAGCGGCGGCATCAGACGACAGCGCGCGGAGCAGGCGTTCGACCGCCAGCTGCGGATCGGCGGCCCGCATGACTTCGCCCATCACCGCGATGCCGGCCGCGCCCGCAGCGCGGCACTGCGCCGCGTTGTCCGGTGTAATGCCGCCCAGCGCGACGATTGGTCCGCATGCCTCGGTGACGATCGCCGCGAGGCCCCGCAGCCCCAGCGCCGGACCGTATCCGGGCTTGCTCGCGGTCAAAAACACCGGGCTCACCGTGACGTAATCGGCGCCGGCGTGCAGCAGCGATCTAGCCTCCGCCGCGGAGTGCGCCGAGGCGCCGATCAGTCGCCCCGGCAGCAGGGCCCGTGCCGCCCGCGGGTCGCTGCCGCTCGGCAGATGCACGCCCGCGGCACCTGCTGCGGCCACCGTCGCGATATCCTCGTGCACCGTGACCGTCGCATCAAAGCGGCGGCCAGACGCCACCAGCGCCGCGAGCAGCGCCTGCCGCTCCGGTCGCAGCAGATCCTTCTCGCGCAGGCTGAACCAGCGGCAGCCGCCGGCGAATGCCGCCTCGGCGATTTGTTCGAGTGGCCGCCGCGCCTGGCGGCGGTCGGAGATGACGAGCAGCGGCGGTTCGGGCAGTCTCATCGCGGCGCGCTCTGGGGCTCGGGACCGAGCAGCAGCGCAGCGGTGACGGTAACCCGGATCGAGGCCTCGCCCGGTGCAGCGACCGGCGCCGCCATCGCCATCGCCGCAAAACGCGGCATCGGTGCCGCTCCGGTCTCGGCGTTGCCGACCCGCAGCTCGCGGTAGCGCAGGATCTTGAGATGCAGACGGTCGGCGATTGTGGCGGCGCGTTCGGCGAGCCCGGCTAGCGCCTCGGCGGTCAAATCCTCTTCGGCGCCACGAACCGTCTCAGGCGACACCTCATAGCTCATCGACGACATCAGCAAACCGCCGGATTGCAAGGCTCCGGCAAGCTTCAACACCGCATCCGCGTTCTGGCCGCGCAGGATCAGCGATTGGCTGCCGTGCCAGCGCGACGGCCCTTTTTGTGGCGGCTGTGGTTGCTCCTCGTCCACCGCATAGGTCCCGGTCTCGACCGCGACCCCTTGCTGGCGACGCGTCCGGTCGAGCGCCGAAGACATCCGTCGGTTGATTGCCGCCTGCACTGCCACCGGGTCGGTTCCGGTCTCCTCGACCCTCAGCTCCACGCGCAGCACATCACGCACGACCTTTTGCTCGGCGGTCTGGCTCAGATGCAGCACGGTGGGCGGCAGCTCTGTCGGCTGCGCCAGCACCGTGACCGGCGCGCCGAGCAGCAGCCCGAAGAGCAGCAGTCCGCTCGCGCCGAACCTGCGCGCATCGCCGCGGCGGCGATCGGGCCGGCACGCGAGCACCATCTGCGATCCTCCGGAGCTGGCGGCCCGACCGGCCGGGTCGTCTCCGATTATGGCCCGGTCCGACCGCTGCGGCCACTCTTCAGGCCCTTGCGGCATCGACGGGTTTGGGCGATGAAGGCCGATGGCTTCGATCCCCCCGCGGCGCGGATTGCAGGCGCTCGTCACTCGCCCCCGCGAGGAGGCGGAGACGCTGGCGGCGGCACTCGCCGCGCGTGGCGTCGGAGCGCTGATCGAGCCACTGCTCGAGGTGCGGTTTTGCCCCGCGGCGCCAATTGATCTGACCGGTGTGCAAGCAATCTTGTGCACCAGCGGCAACGGGGTCCGCGCTTTGGCACGGATCCCCGCCGAGCGCCAGGTGCCGCTGTTCGCGGTCGGCGACTCCACCGCGGCACGGGCGCGGACCGAGGGATTTGCGACGGTCGCGAGCGCCAGCGGCAACATGGATGATCTCGTCCACCTGATCGCCGAACGGCTGCAACCGGGGGCTGGAAAGCTGTTGCATATCTGCGGCACCGCGGTTGCTGGCGGTCTCGTCGGCCGCCTGCGCGCGCTGGGCTTCACCGCCGAACAATACGCGCTTTACGACGCGCGTCCCGTAGCCTCGCTGAGTGATCCGGCGGCCGCCGCGCTGCGCCGCGGCGACATCGACTTCGCCCTGTTTTTTTCGCCGCGCACCGCCGCGATCTTTGTCGGCTTGGCCGGCGATGCGGGTCTCGGCCAAAGCTGCGCGGCGATCGTGGCCCTGTCGATCAGCGCGGCCGTCGATAACGCCGTTGCTGCATTCAGCTGGCGCGAGCGGGTCGTGGCGGTGCGGCCCAGCCAGGCGGCGCTGCTCGACGCGCTCGATACGCGGCTCGCCCTCATGCCAGGCTGAGCCGCAGGCAAAAATGTCCGGCGAGCGCGCCACCGAACCCTCCGCTGATCACCCGCCCGCCGCGGCATCGCGCGAGGCTCCGGCCGAGGCGCGCCAAGGGGGTCCTGCCCGCATCGTGGCTGCCGCATTCGCGGTCCTGCTGGTTGTTGTGATCGCCGGCGTGCTGCTCGCGCCGTTCTGGGCGCCCGCGGTGGCAAAGCTGCTGCCGTGGGGGGCGAAGACGGGGCCCGCCACCGGCGATTTTGCAACCCTCGCCGCCAGGGTCACCGCCCTCGAAAAGCGGCCTTCGCCTGGTGCGGGCGCGATTGCGGCGTTGCAATCGGCGCAAGCGGAGCTGGCGCAGCGCATCGATCGCTTGGAGATCGCCGCGAACGGGTGGTCCCAGGCGCAAGCGGCCGCAGCCGAGGCGCAGCAGACATTGTCGCAATTGGCGCAGCGGCGCGACGCGAGCGAGGCCGAGGCCGCTTCGCGTGCCGCCGCCGCCGCCGCCGGCCTTGCCAAGCTGCGGCAGGAGTTGGCGGCGCTCGTCACGACCAACACCAGTCTCGGCGACCGGCTGAGCCGTCTCGAGCACGAGGTGGCGGGGCGGGCCGGCTCCGATCAGCGCCAGGCGATGCTGCTGCTGGCGCTGTCGCAGATGCGCGCCGCAGTCGCGGCCGGCCGGCCATTCGTGACCGAATACGCGGTCTTCACCCGGCTCGCCGGCAGCGATCCGAAGCTGGTGGCCGCGGCCCAGTCCTTGGCCGATGCAGCCGCGACCGGGGTGGCGAGCGATGCGCTTCTAAGCCACCGCCTGGAGGCGCTCGCCGCACGGATATCGGTTGCGGTCGAGCCACCGGCGTCGTCGAGCTGGTGGGCGCAAGCCGTCGATCGGATGCGCGGTCTGGTGACGATCCGGCGGATCGATGCCGCGCCGACCGGGCCCGCTGCGGTGCTCGCCAAAGCGCAGCAGGCGCTCGCGCGCGACGATCTGCCGGCCGCTGTCTCGGTCTTGCAGCGGCTGCATGGGGATGACGCCGAAACCGCCCGCCCGTGGCTCGATCTGGCGGGCAGGCGGCTCGCCGCCAACGCTGCGCTGACCCGGCTGCAGGAATTGCTCGCGGCACGGCTCGCCCCGGCCCCGGTGACTGCTCCGGCGCCGGTGACCGCCCCGGCTCCTGGCGCTCCGGCTCCCGCGGCGCCGCCCGCAACTCCTCGATCCCCGTCCTGATGCGCGCCATCGGCGGATTTGTTGCGATCGCGGTGATCCTCGCGGCGACCGTGTTTTTCACGGCCAACCCCGGCGCGGTCGAGATCACCTGGCAAGGCTGGCAGGTTGACACTTCGGTCGGGGTGCTGATTGGCGCAGCGATCGTCGCCGGCCTGATCGTGGCATCCCTCTGGTGGCTCTTGTCGGTGTTGCTCGGTGGCCCCGCAGTGTTGCTGCGGCGCCGGCGGGAACGGCGGCGTCGGGCGGGTTACCAGGCGCTGACCCGAGGAATGGTCGCCGTCGCCGCGGGCGACCCGCAGGAGGCGCGGCGCTACGCCCGCCGCGCCGAAGCCCTGCTGGCCGAGCCGCCGCTGACCCTGCTGCTGTCGGCACAATCGGCACAGCTGGGCGGCGACGAGACCGCGGCGAAACACTTCTTCACCCTGATGCTGGACCGCCCCGAGACCGAATTTCTTGGTCTCCGCGGTCTGTTTAACCAGGCCCTGCGCGACGGTGACCGCGACACCGCCCGCCACCTTGCCGAACGCGCCGCGGCGCTGCGTCCTGACACCGGGTGGGCCATCGCGAGCCTCTTCGATCTCGAAGCGCGCGCCGGTCGATGGACGGCTGCAGGCGAAACGCTGGCGAAGGCAATGAAGGCCGGGATCATCGCGCCGGGGACCGCCCGGCATCATCGTGCCGTCATCGACCACGAGCTGAGCCGGGCCGCCGCTGCCTCCGGTGATACCGATCAAGCTCTTTCGCTCGCCGCTCGGGCGCAGGAAACGGCGCCGGATCTCGCAGCGCTCGCTGCGCACCATGCCTGCCTCTTGCGCCATGCCGGACGGCGGTCTCGCGCGGCAAGAGCGATCGAGCGTGCCTGGCGTGCCGCGCCGCAACCCGAGCTGGCGCAGGTCTACCGATCGATCTGGGAGCGCGAGGACCCGCTCGCCCAAATGGTCCGCTTCGAGCGGCTCGCGGCGCAAAATCCGGCCGCCTGCGAAAGCCATCTGGCGCTCGCCGAAGCTGCTCTGTCGGCAAAGCTGTGGGGCGAAGCCAGGCGCCATCTGCAGCAGGCGCTGCTGCTCGCGGCGGTGCTGCCGGTCGGGGTGGCGAGCGATCTACCCGCTGGCGCCGCGCCTCCGGCGCCGGGCCGTAGCGACACGTTCGCCGGCGCCACCGCGCGGCTTTGCCTGATGATGGCGCAGCTCGAAGAAGCCGAGCACCACGACCTGGCGCGTGCCCGCGAATGGATCGACCGCGCCACCACGGCTGTTCCCGATCCCCGCTATATCTGCGAGAGCTGTGGCGGCGAGGCTCCCGTATGGAGCGCGCTCTGTGCCCGCTGCGGCGCTTTCGACACGCTTGCCTGGCGAACCCAGCCCGCTTCCCGCCGCGACCCGGTCTTGCCCACCGCGGCCCCGGCGGCGAGCGACGGCGCAGCGGTGAGCGTCGTCTCTGCCGCGCCGGCCCCGTCGGTCTGCGGAGTGGCCGACCGCTGAGCTCGTGACGCCGCCGGGCGGCTTGGCGGCGATGCCGGAACGCGCTATGAGTCGATGGTGATGCCCCGGTAGCTCAGCGGTAGAGCAACCGCTTCGTAAGCGGTAGGTCGTCAGTTCGAATCCGACCCGGGGCACCATGTATCGCGGCTGGGTATCGCGGCTGGCGGCCAAATCCACCGGGCGCGTGGCGGCAACCTCGAACGAGCCTCCCTCATGCCTGTGGGTAGAGCACCGTTCCGTCGGCAAGGAGATGCGCGCCGGCGGTCAACCGCGCAGGTTCGGTCTTGCCCGGCCCGATGATATGGATGACGGCGATCCCTGCTGCCAAGAGATAGTCGGCGATGATCCTCCGGTGACAGCGCCACCATAGCACTTCAGCACACATGATTGCGCAGCGCCGCTCACCGCAGAAAGTGATGAGCTCATCGAGCCCCTCGCGAAACGGCGCGGTCGCGGCATAATCGGCGTAATTGCGAAAGGCAGGAACACGCCACAGGGTGTTGGGCGAAGGCAATCCGTCCTTGCGCCGGCTGCGCAGCCCACCCAGCGCCGGCAGGTGGTGATAGGTAATCCCATCTGCCGCCAGCGCCGCCGGCAGTGTATCTGCGTTGAATTGCGGGTTGGTCCGAGACCGTGGGATCGAGCGGACATCGACGAGAAGGCTGATCGATACCTGTGCGAGCAGCGCACCGAGCTCTGCCACCGTGCGCGTCGAATGCCCGATCGTCCAGATCGCCGCCGGCTCCACTCGCTGCCCTCCTTTGGTCGAACCAGCCAAGCGGCTGCAATTACGTGGGGTTTCTGATCGCGGTTGCAATCATCTCGGTCTTGCCCAAGATCACGCTCAGGGAGGATCGCGAATGGACCAACGCTCGATTGTAAAACATCTGCGCCGCTGGCACCTCCGCGACAAGAAGGCGGTCGACGACCTCGGGAGTGACGTCAACAAGGAAAGCAACCCCGGGCGGCGCGTGCACAGTCCGACCACGGGTAGCGGTCTGACGGTCGAGAGCCAGATCCGCAAAGTCTGGGACCCGGCACGCGGCGGCGGGCTGCCAGTCTTTCTCTGCATCGCCAGCGAGCTCGATTGAGCCTGCCATTGCCGCCTCGCCCGGATGTCGCGGCAATCCGCAGGCGGCTGCGGTCCCCGGCCGATCACACGGCGCCACCTGAAGCACGGGCCCCGCCCATTCACGACGTCCAACGCCGCCGGGGAACGCGGGTCATAGGGTTTGGCATCGGCCAGCCCCTTGTGGCAGTCTCGCCCGATGTGTGTTGCCAACCGAGGAGCGCAAAGCAATGAATGGAACGGGCGGTCCGCTGAATTGCCTAGCCGGGGTCAAGGTGCTCGATTTGACCCAGTTCGAGGCCGGACCGACCTCGACCGAGGCGCTCGCCTGGCTCGGCGCCGAAGTCGTCAAGGTCGAAAACCCGAAGGGTGGCGAGCCCGGTCGCACCTCGTTCGCCGGCCCGAAGGGAAGCCCCGACTCGTATTATTTCTTTGAGTTCAACGCCAACAAGAAATCGGTCACGCTCAATTTGAAATCCGAGCGCGGCTTGGCCTTGGTCAAGGACATGGCGAAAAAGGCCGACGTCATGGTCGAGAACATGGCGCCAGGCACGATCGAGCGCATCGGCCTCGGCTACGACGCGATCCGCGCGATCAACCCCGGCATCGTCTATTGCCAGATCAAGGGCTTTGGCGAGGGCAGCCCGTATGAGAAGAACCTCGCCTTCGACATGATCGCGCAGGCCGCGGGCGGCACGATGAGCATCACCGGCGAGCCCGACGGCCCGCCGATCCGGCCCGGCCCGTCATTGGGCGACACCGGCACCGGCATGGTGATGGCGATCAGCATCTTGGGTGCCCTCTACGAGCGCAAATCAACGGGCCGCGGCAAGCGCCTGCAGGTGGCGATGCAGGACGCGATGCTGCATTACATGCGTTTCGCATTTCAAACGCAGGCGGTGCTCGGCCGCGCCGCACCCCGCAACAGCACACGCAGCAACACCGCACCCTCGGGGATTTTCCCCTGCGCGCCGGGCGGCGCCAACGACTGGATCTATGTCTTCGCCCGCCAGACCGACCACTGGCACCGCCTTTTGAAGCTGCTGGGGCGCGAGGATGTGATCGGCGACGAGCACTACGAGACCGCGCAGGCCCGCGGCGAGCGCATCGACGAGGTCAACGCAATGGTCGCGCTGTGGACCAGGCAGCGCGACAAGCACGAGGCGATGCGGCTGATCGGTGCGGCGGGCGTGCCGGCGGGGGCGGTGCTCGACACGATGGAGCTGATGAACGAGCCGAGCTTTACCGAACGCGGCATTCTGCAGACGGCAGAGCACCCGACGGGGCCGTTCAAGATGCCGAGCTGGCCGGTGCGGTTCGATGGTGCGGCACCCAAGCTCGAACCGGCGCCTCTGTTGGGCCAGCATTCGGCCGAGGTGCTCGGCCAATGGCTCGGTATCAGCAAGGACGAGGTCGAAGCGCTGCGGAAGGAAGGCGTGATCTGAACGGCTCTCCATCGCCGCATCGTCCTTCACCCCCTGGTGAGGGTCTGCTCCCTCTCCCCGCTTGCGGAGAAAGGGCGGGTGGTGAGGAACCAGCAGCAGAGCGCCAGCAGGAGGAGATACCGAGATGGCGGAACTCGCGGGCTACCAGATCCTGGCGAAATGCCTTAAGGCGCAGGGTGTAAAAGACATCTTTTTCATCATGGGCGGGCCGATGCTCGATGCCGAAACCTCGTGCATCGACGAGGGCATCCGCCTGATCGACACCCGCCATGAGCAGGGTGCCGCCTATATGGCGCAGGCCTATTCGCGGGTGACGCAGGGGCCGGGTGTATGCATGGCGGCTTCGGGCCCCGCGACCCTCAATTTCGGCACCGGTCTCGGCAACGCGCTGATTGATGGCTGCCCGGTCGTGGCCCTAGGCGGGTCGAGCCCGATCAGCCAGTTCGGCCGCCAGGTGTTTCAGGAGATCGATCAGGTCGCGGCGATGAAGCCCTGCGTCAAATACGCCGATCGCGTCCACAATCTGAAGCGCATTCCGCAGCAGGTGAATTTCGCTTTCCAGAAGGCGCTGAATGGCAAGCCGGGGCCCGTCTATCTCGATTTTCCGGGCGACGTCTTGTACATGACGGCGGAGGAGGGCGAGGTCGATTGGAGCTATTGCGGCCGGCCGATCATCAAGGCGCGCCCCTACGCCGAGCCCAAAGCATTGAACGCGCTCGTCGATGCCGTCAATCAAGCGCACCAGCCGATCATCGTCTCGGGCAGCGGTGTGTTGTGGTCACAGGCCTGGGACGAGATGCGAGCCTTTGTCGAGAAGGCTGGGATCCCGTTCTACACGACCCCGCAAGGCCGCGGCGTCGTGCCGGACGACCATCCCTATTCCTACCTGACGATGCGCAACGACGCGTTCCGCGAGGCCGATCTGATCATCATTCTCGGCACCCGCACGAATTACGTGATCGGCCACGCCTTGCCGCCGCGCTTCAGCGCCGCCGCCAAGGTCGCGCGCATCGACATCGACCCCGAGGAGATGGGCAATTCGGCGCGCAACATCGATATCCCGGTGGTCGGCGACTGCAGATCGGTCTTGCAGCAATTGTGCGAAGCGGTCGATGCGCGCACCGCCGATCGCTTCCAGGCGTGGCGTCAGAAGCTTGCCGATGGCGAAGCAAAAAAACGCATGCGCGCCGGCGGCAACTATCCGACCGACGGCGACATTCATCCGCTGCGCCTCTGCGAGGAGATCAAGAACTTTATGAACCGCGAGGCGATCCTGTCGGTCGATGGGCAGGAAATCCTCAATTTCGGCCGGCAGTCGATCCCGACCTTTGTCCCCGGGCACCGGCTCAATTCGGGGCCGTTTGGCACGATGGGCGTCGGCTTGCCGTTTGCGGTCGGCGCCAAGGCGGCCAAGCCCTCGGCACAGGTCATCTGTCTGCACGGCGATGGCTCCTTTGGGCAGAACGCGATGGAGCTCGACACTGCGGTCCGCCACAAATTGCCGCTCTTATGCGTGATCAGCCTCAATGGCGGCTGGACCGCCGACCCCGAGCACAACAAGCCTGGCCGCGATCTCGGCTACACCCGCTACGACAAGATGGCCGAGGCCTTGGGCTGCTACGCCGAATATGTCGAAGAACCCGAGGGCATCCGCCCGGCCTTGCAGCGCGCCTGGAAAAAGGTCGAGGAGGGCATGGTCGGCTTTGTCAATGTCAAGACCGACTACCGCGCCCGCGCCACCACCGTCCGCTTCTCCAGCCGCGAAACTTGACCGCGGTCTGACCTGCGGCACGCAAAGGGGGCGGCCACGGCCGCCCTTTCTCTGGATACCTATGTGCTGAGCTGTGGCGGGTAAACCGATCGTCCTTTCGAAGCACGCGCAAGACATGGTCGATGAGCGCAAGATCGACCTGCGTTGGATCGAGTACGTCCTCCGGAGTCCAACTCTCGAAGAGCCGGATCCGCACCACCCTGGAGCGGTTCGCGCGTATGCTCCGATTGCGGCATTCGGCGGTCGCATGCTTCGAGTGGTTTCTTATGACAGTGGAACCGTAATTCGGGTAATCGCACTGTTCTTTGATCGCCGGGCGACGGCAAGGAGTCGGATGCCATGAGGATGACGGTGGATGAGGAGGCGGATGCGCTCTATATCCGGTTTGATGAAGCAAAGATCGTCGAATCGGAAGAAGTCAGCGACGGCATCATCCTTGATTTCGACGCGACGGGACGGGTAGTCGGCCTGGAAATGCTCTACGTTCGGGAGCGATTTCCCAACGCCGATCTCTCGCGGGTTCAAGTCGAGACGGCGTAAGCGCAGGGGGGAATTCGCGGCATCACCGTATCCCATGAACCGTCCGCTGCTTGTCATCGATGGCGATTCGTTCGCCCATCGCGCCTATCATGCGCTGCCGAAGACGATCCGGCGAGCGGGCGACAAGGGCGGTGGGGCGATCGTAGGCTTTGCCAATTTCCTCTTACGCTTCCATGCCGAGGAGGCGCCGCGGGCGGTGCTGGTCGGCTGGGACACGCTCGACGCACCGACTTACCGTCATATAGCGCTCGCGGGCTATCAGGGCGGACGGGTATTCGATGTCGAGCTGGTCGAGCAGCTCGATATCCTGCCGCTATTCGTCACCGCCTGCGGGTTTGCCAATGGCAAGGCGCCGGGTTACGAGGCGGACGATTTCCTCGCCGCGGCGGTTGCCGCAGAAGAAGAGTGCGGCGGAATAGCACTGGTGGCGAGCGGCGACCGCGATGCGTTCCAGTTGGCCTCCCGATCGACGACGATCCTGCACCCGGTGCGGGCCGGCGAGATCGCCCGTATCGGACCGGCGGAGGTGCGCGAGCGCTATGGCGTCGAGCCGGCGCAGGTGCCCGACTTTATCGCGTTGCGCGGCGATCCGTCCGACAGGATCCCGGGAGTAAAGGGCGTGGGGCCAAAAGGTGCGGCGGCGTTGCTGCGCCGCTACGGATCGCTCGAAATGGCCCTCGCCGACGGACGCTTTGCGGCCGACGCCGACCGGCTGCGTCTCTACCAGCGGGTCGCGACGATGAATGCATCGGCACCGCTGCCGATGCTCGATGACCAGCTCCCCAAATGGGGGGCAGCAGCGCTGCTGGCGAAAGATTGGGGCCTCGGCCGGCTCGCCGATCGTCTGGCTGAGCTCGGTTGAGGTTCGCGCCGCGCGACATGCGAGCGGCGGTTATCTGGGGCTCGGGTCTGCGGCCCGCGTCGCGGTGCCGACTCGCACCGGCGCCGAGAGCGGAGCGCGCGGACCGCTCGGCGAGTGGAACCAAACCGAGCCGCCGGGTGTCCGCATTTCAGGTCGCAGCGGCGCTCCGCCGGTTTCGGCCGCATCGCCAACACCATCGGAGCCCTTTATGGCAAGCCGTCAGATGCCCGCCCAAAAGCGCACGGTCGAGCGCGTGATGCACGAGTACAAAGAGGGCGAGCTCAAAACTGCGCGCGGCACCCGGAAGGTCAGGAACCCGAAGCAGGCGATCGCGATCGCGCTTAGCGAGGCCGGCGCCTCGAACCGCGAGGACGCCGCGCCCAACGCCCGCAACCAGCGGCGGACCAGAGCGAAGGAACGTCGCGGCGAGACCTATGAGGACGAAGCCGAAGGCCGTAGCGCCACCCGAGGGACCTATGCCCGCGCCACCGCGCGCTCGCAGCGCCGCAGCAAAAGGGGGGGCGGGAAAACCCGCTCCGAGCTTTATGCCGAGGCCAAGCGTCGCGATATCAGGGGCCGCTCAAAGATGAACAAGGCCCAGCTCGAGCGTGCTCTGGTCGGTTGACGCCCACCTCCGTCAGCGCCGGCGAACCCACCTTAGAACATGCCGAGGCCGAGGATGCCGTCGATGGGGTCGAGCCCGGCAATGACCCGCTTGCCGATCAGCTCGCGCAGCGTCTCGCTGGTGCCGCCGCCCAATGTGCCGTAGCGAGCGCCGCGATAAAACCGCGACACCGGGAACTCGTCGGTAAAGCCGTAGCCGCCATGCACCTGGATCGCCTCGCTGGTCACCTTTAATGCCATCTCGTTGCAGGTGACCTTGGCAACCGCCGCCAACAACGGATCCGGAAACGGATTGGCGCTGGCGCAGGCGCGGTAAAGCACGCTGCGTGCTGTCTCGATCTCGCGGTACATTTCGGCGATCTTCCAACGCATGCCCTGAAAATCGCCGATTGCCCGGCCAAAGGCGCGGCGCTCCTTGACGTATTTGACAGCTTCTTCGAACGCACCCTCGGCGAGGCCCAATGAGATGCTCGGGTTCAGGCAGCGCTGCGTGTTGAACGCCGACAAGAGTTTGCGGAAGCCGTCCTCCAGGACCAGGTTCTCCGGCGGTAATTCGCAATCCTCAAACCGGATCTCGTGCAAATTTTCGCCGCCCATCGTGTGATAGGTGCCGGTGACCATGAAGCCGGGGGTTTCCTTCTCGACCAGCACGCAGCCGATCCCCTCGCGGCCGGGCCTTTTGTCGACCCGGGTGAAGACGACAAACATGCCGGCTTCCTCGGCCCGGCTGATCAGCGTCTTGACCCCGTTCAGCCGGAGCCGGTTGCCGACCCGATCGACATTGGTGCGGTAATTCGCGACATCGGTGCCGGCATCGGGCTCGGTCATGCAGATCGCCAATAGGCACTCGCCGCTGACCACCGCCGGCAGGATGCGCGATTTGATCGCGTCGGGCGCATAAGTCGCGATCACCCGCGTCTGCACCCCGACCTCGCCCAGCACGGCCATCGCCGTCACATAGCAGACCTTGGCGATCTCTTCGAGCACCAGTGCGGTGTCAAACACCGGCAGACCGAGCCCGCCATATTCCTCGGGCACCGCCATGCCGAGCACGCCCAGTACGGCGAGCGCGCGCATGTTCTGCCACGGAAAGTCGCCATTCATATAGTCGGGTGCGCGCGCCCGGAATTCGCTCTGCGCCAATTCGCGCACGGTCATCACAAAACGGCGCTGCTCATCGGATAGGCTCGTGAACACCGGCCTCCTCCTTTATGGTGGTACTGTCATGCTTGACACGATCCCAAGCTAATGAGCCAGCTTGAGCTTGCGGACTGATCGCTCACGCTGGCGCAAGCAGAGCATCTGTTCAGGTCTGACCAGTCCCTGATGGAATTGCCCTCGGCACTAAGACTGCAACTGCGCAGCCTCTGAACCGCCGTGCGACTATGCTGCCTGCGGCGGCTCGGTCAGAGAAGGGTGCACCGCAAGACGATGCGATCCCGCCGCATCTATACGGCCTTCGAAGATACGGCTCAGATCGAATATTCGAGGATCGGGTCAAGCGGGCTCCCGCCGTCGACGGCGTGGCCCTCGCCGCGCCAGCGCAGCATGCCGCCCGAGAGGTTGGCGACATCGGTGAAGCCGGCCTCGCGGAGGATCGCTGTCGCCTGCGCCGAACGGCTGCCGGCGCGGCACACCGCGACGATCGGCCGGTCCTTTGCCAATTCTCGCGCGCGCTCGGCCAGCGCCCCGAGCGGGATCAAGATGGCACCCTTGATATGGCCGAGTGGGCCGGTGAATTCGGCGGGCTCACGCACATCGAGGATTTGCAATGCGCGCGCATGCTCTTCGAGCCCGTGCGGATCGATCTCCCAGATCCCGGCAAAGCTGTAGCGCAATGGCGCCCAATCCGGGGCGGCGGCGATGTCCGCGTCGCCCTCGGGCCGGCCGCAGCGGAGATTGGCCGGCACCGCGACATCGAGCTTTTTCGGATGCGCCAGGTGCAGGTTCTTCATGTAGCCGGTGAAATCGGCCTCGCCAGTCTCGCCGCCGAGCCGCGGGTTGAAGCGCCGCTCCTCCCGCACGCTGGTCACGGTCAGCCCGCGATAGTCATGCGCCGGATAGAGCAGGCAGTCCTCGGGCAGCGTGAAGATCTGCTGGTGCACCGAGTGGTACATCGCCGCCGGATCACCCTCCTGGAAATCGGTCCGGCCGCTGCCGCGCACCATCAGGCAGTCGCCGGTAAATGCCATGCTGCGGTCGTCGAGCACATAGGTCAGGCACCCGCCGGTGTGCCCCGGAGTCCGGCGGACCTGCAGATTGCGCCCGCCAAACGCAACGACGTCGTCGGCCACCAGATAGCGGTCGGCACCCTCGGCACCGCTATCGGCGGAGAGCGCGATTCGGCAGCCGGTCTGCTGCCGCATCAACCAGGCGCCGGTCACGTGATCCGCATGGACATGCGTTTCGAGCGAACACACGAGGGTCAGGGCCAGTTCGGCGATCAGCGCCGCATCGCGCCGCACCTGTTCGAACACCGGGTCGATGATGACGGCCTCGCCGCTTGCCCGGTCGGCGAGCAGATAGGTGTAGGTGGAGGAAGGCGGGTCGAACAACTGGCGAAAGATCAGCATCTAAGCTCCCTGGCCCAGCGCTGCTGAGCCTACACCAGCCGATCCGAAAAGGGGAGGGGCGGGCAGCCGCGTCCCCCGCGATCTCGTATTAACCTGATTTGAACAATTCTGCGCGAGGCTCGGCCGCGAAATCGATGGCAAGAGTCTGAGCGCCATGTCGTCGCGCCGATGACAATGCACCGGGCAAACATTGGCGAAAGCATCGTCGCCGACGTTTCTTTTGAAATGCTGATCACGGGGCCGTCGCCGGTCGTCCGGGAAAGACACTGAACACGGCTCGCGACCCTTGGCGGACAAGAATCTGCGCCGATCATTCCGCCCGAACCGCCGCAGTTTGTCATCGATGTTGGAGGAGGATGATCACGGACCGCAATATCACCTCGGCCGCGGAGCTCGCGACAGAATCCTTGCCCACCGTCATTCGGCCGACCGCCGCAGACCCCGGCCCATATGCCCCAATCGCAGTGGAGCCGCATTCTGCGACCGCCGCAAAGATGCTGATCCTGGGATCGGCCCGCTCGGGCACATCCTGGCTCGGCAAGGCCTTCGACAGCCACCCGGATGTGATCTACCGCCACGAGCCGGACACCGCCTTCCCCGGCGATGGCCTGCCGCCTGCCTGTGATGCCGAGGGGTGCCTTCGCTACGCGCCGGCGGCCATTGCTTATCTCGAAAGCATGGCGGCGGTGCGGGTATTACGATCGGTCGGCCGCCCGCCCGTCATTCGCAAGCGATACCATTCAGCCGGCCAGCATATGATCCGCCTGTCGCTGATCGCCGCACTGCACGCGATCGGCAAGTCGCGACTGGGCGGCCGCGATGCCGCGCGCAACATCCAGGTCCCGGATTTTGTCGGATTGAGCTCGCCGCGCTTGCGCCTCGTCGTGATCAAGTCGATCGATTTTGTCGATCGCGCCGGCCTGTTTGCGCGGACCGTGCCAGATTTGCGGGTGATCCTGCTGCTTCGCGACCCGCGCGCAGTCGTTGCCTCGCGGCTCAGAGGGATGCGCGCCGGGAAATTTGCCGCCGACCAGGTACCGGAAAGCCTCGTCGAACTGGAGCCGGCCCGGCGGCGCGGACTGACCATCGGGCAATTTCGCGCGCTTCCGTTCGCCGTGCAGATCGCCTGGGACTGGCTTACCGTCAACGAGATCGCGACCGAAGGCATCATCGGCTGCGCCAATGCGCGGATCGTCCGATACCGGGAAATCGTCGAGGCTCCCGAGCCCGCCTTGCGGGAGCTGTTTAACTTCGCCGGGCTGCCCTGGGCCCAGGAGACCGGGGAATTCATTCGCGCAAGCCGGAACGCCAATACCCGGGGCCGCTACTACGGGGTCTATCGCGGCCGCAATTTCGATCAGCGCGCCGAATCCTGGGACGATGTCGTCAGTCCCGAGGTGGCCCGACAAATCCGCAATCTGGTCGCAGATTCGGCACCCGGGCGCCTCGTCATGTGAAACCCGAAGACCCGGGCGCGATAGCCACCGGAGGCGAGGGGTCATCCGGGCCGGCTGCCCGCGGCCGCGCGCCTGACCCAACCGGCCGCGGCTACGGCGGGCCACGCGCCAGCTACGGGGGGTAACGCATCCGCCGCGGCAATCCGTCGCCCCTCGGTGTGCCGCGGCACGTTGTCCGCGACTATCGGACAGCCTATCTTGCTTTGCCTCATTTTTGCCTCTGATCGTAATTCTCTTGCTCGGGGGCCGGCCCAATGACCGAATTTCTGGCGCTGCACGCCGCCTATCCGCGTCTTCGGGTGCGGCGCAATCGCCGCGATCCCTGGTCGCGCCGGCGGGTTGCCGAGCATGTGCTGACCGCGGCCGATCTGATCTGGCCGGTCTTTGTCCATGACGAGGGTCACAAGGAGCCGGTCGCCTCGATGCCGGGCGCCTGCCGCCTGCCGCTCATGGCGCTGGCCAATGCCGCCGAACTCGGCCTGGACATGAGCCTCAGGCGAATAGACGAGGCTCAGCCCCAATTCGGCGATCAGCGCCGCGTCGCACCGCATGTGTTCGCACACCGGGTCGATGCCGACCGGCTCGCCCCTTTGCCGGTCGGCGAGCAGATAGGTGTAGGTCGAGGAAGGCGGATCGAACAACTGGCCAAAGATCGGCATCGGCGCGCTCCGGCGCAGCCGCGCCAGCCTGCACCCGACCGATCCGAAAAGAGGGCAAGCGCTAGGCCTAGCCGCGGATCGCCGGCAAAGTCTGAGTTCCATGTCGTTGCGTCGATCGGAATGCGGCCAACAAACATTAAAGAAAGCATAGCGAACCCAGGTTTCCTTTCAAATCCTGAGCAATGGACGACGTCGGCCGCCCCCGGAAAAAGGCAGATACGCGTAACGACCCCGCACCGGACAAGGATAATGGCGGCGATCTCGCCCGAACCACCAACGCTTATTGCCGGCGTTTGAGGATGCCGATCACGGACAGCAATATTGCCTCGGCCGCAAATTCCGCTGGTCCCGGCATCTCGCCCGCCGCCCTTCGGCCGATCGCCGCGAGCCCGGCGCCGCGAGCCCCGACAGCCGTGCAACCGCTTTCTGCAGCACCCGCAAAGATGCTGATCCTGGGATCGGCCCGCTCCGGCACGTCCTGGCTCGGCAAAGCCTTTGACAGTCACCCCGACGTGATCTATCGCCATGAGCCGGACACGGCCTTCCCCGGCGACGGGCTGCCGCCGGTCTATGATGCCGAGGTGGTTTCGCGGTTCGCGCCCACGGCCATTTCCTGCATCGAAAACATGGCGGCGGTCCGGGCCTTGCGATCGGTCGGTCGGCCGCCCCTGCTTCGCAAGCATACCATTCGGTCGGCCAGCATCTGCTTCACCTGTCGTTGATCGCGGCGTTGCACGCGGTCGACAAATCGGGGCTCGGCGGCCGCAATGCCGCGCAAAACCTCCGGGTTCCCGATTTTGTTGCTCTGACCTCGCCGCTTCTGCGGCTTGTCGTAATCAAGTCGATCGATTTTGTTGATCGTGCCGGCCTGTTCGCGCAAACCGTTCCAGGTTTGCGGGTGATCCTGCTGCTCCGCGACCCGCGCGCAGTCGTCGCCTCGCGGATCAGGGGGATGCGAGCTGGGAAGTTTGGCGCCGATCAGGTTCCGGAAAGCCTTGTCGAACTGGAACCGGCGCGGCGGCGCGGGTTGACCCCTGGGCAGTTTCGCGCGCTCCCGCTCGCCATGCAGATCGCCTGGAACTGGCTCACCGTCAACGGATCGCGATCGAAGGGATCACCAACTGCACCAATGCGCGGATCGTCCGCTACCGGGAAATCGTCGAGGCGCCCGAGCCGGCTCTGCGGGAGTTATTCGATTTCGCCGGGCTCCCTTGGGCCCAACAGACCGCAACATTTATTCATGCGAGCCGGAACGCGCGTCGGCAAGGCCGCTACTACGGCGTCTACCGCGACCGCAATTTCGGGCAGCGCGCCGAGACGTGGGGGGGACGTGGTCAGCGCCGAGGAGGCGCGGCAGATCCGCGACTTGGTCAGCGACTCGATTCCCGGCCGCCTTGTCATGTGAAGCCGGGGCGCGTTCTGGCCCGCCGCTGCGGGCGCAGGGCGCTCTTTCGCGGCTCCCTCCGCTGCACCACGGCGTGTTGTGCCGGGCGATCCGGCAGCCTATCTTGCCGCGACCGCCATTCTGCAGTTCGGAGTACGGTCCGATGACCGAGTTTTTGGCGCCACTTGCCGCCTATCCGCGACTTCGGCTGCGGCGCAATCGCCGCGATGCCTGGTCGCGGCGGCTCGTTGCCGAGCACGTGCTGACCGCGGCCGATTTGATCTGGCCGGTCTTTGTCCATGACGAGGGCGAAAAGGAGCGAATCGCGTCGATGCCGGGCGTCTGCCGCCTGCCGCTCGCCGCGCTGGCTGATGCCGCCGGCGAAGCCGCCGAACTCGGGATTCCCGTGATCGCGGTATTTCCGGCGGTGGCCGCGGCGCTCAAGGATGAAGAAGGCTGCGAGGCGCTGAACCCCGGCAACCTCGTATGCCGCGCCGTTGCTGCGCTAAAGCATGCGGCGCCGCAACTCGGTGTGCTGTGTGATGTCGCGCTCGACCCGTTCACCTCGCACGGTCATGACGGGGTGATTCGCGCCGGCTATGTCGCGAACGACGAGACCGTGGCGATCCTGTGCCGGCAGGCGCTGGTCCAAGCCGAGGCCGGCTGCGACATCATCGCCCCGTCCGACATGATGGACGGCCGCGTCGGCGCTGTGCGGGTTGCCCTCGACGAGGCCGGTTTCGACCATGTCCGCATCATGTCCTACGCGGCCAAATACGCCTCGGCCTTCTACGGCCCGTTTCGCGATGCGATCGGCTCGAAGACAGCGCTCGGCAGCGCCGACAAGCGGACTTATCAGATGGACCCGGCCAATGGCGACGAGGCCCTGCGCGAGGTGGCGCTCGATCTGCAGGAGGGTGCCGACATGGTCATGGTGAAGCCTGGCCTGCCCTATCTCGATATCGTCTGCCGGGTCAAGGAGACGTTCCGGGTGCCGACCTACGCCTACCAGGTGTCGGGCGAATACGCGATGCTGCTCGCGGCCGCGCAGAACGGCTGGATCGACGGCGAGCGAGCCATCATGGAGAGCCTGATCGCCTTCAAGCGCGCCGGCGCCGACGGCATCCTGACCTATGCCGCGATCGATGCGGCCCGGCGATTGAAGTCGGGGTAGCCCGGCCGGTTCGGCGGGAGATCACCGTCCGCGTCTTACGGCTCAGGCAAAGGTTCGGACCGCTTCTGCGATCGAAGGCGCCGCGCGCTGCAAGTCTTCGGCGATCATTGCCGGCGTCACCTCGATACCCGCATTGAGCGCCAGAAACCACGGTTCGGCGACGCGCGGCAGATCGGCCGCATCCTCGAGATCGACGATCAGGATGCCGGTGCGCCGGCCACCCTCGGCGATAAAATACGCGGCTTCCGGCTTTTGCTGATCGAGGATCGCGCGGATCACCGCAAAGCCTTCCTTCGCCGCGGCATTCCCGGCTTCGACCGGGATCGAGACCTTGACCAGAAATCGCATGAGCTTGTCTCCCAGGCGGATGAGCGGATGCAGCCGCTCCGCGGTCCACCATGACATGCGCGCTACTGTCGGAAAAGCCGCCGGCGCCGCGATCAGATGTTGATGCTCTGCGGGATCAGGCTCGGCAACAGATACGGATAGCTCTGGGCAAGGCCGTTCTTGTTCATTGTGTCTTCGATCGCGGCCAGCGCCGCCTGGAACCTGCCGAGCGCCGCGACGACTTTGGCGTCGCTAAAATGCCCGTCCTCATATAGCCCGAGCCGCGTGTAATGGACCGAGCCGAGCAGAGTCCCGAGGTTGAGCTGGGTCAAAGCCTGGTCGAGCGGCGGCAATATCGCCAGCCAGGCGTCGTCGGACGGCGCCGGCGCGTAGCCGGCGAGCGGCATTGCCGGGGCAAAGCTCATGATCGAGGCCTGCGGGAAATTGACCGCCGAATGCTGCGCGCTCGCAGTGAAGATGATGATCGCCAGGACCTTGGCGAGCTGCGTCCTGGTGCCGATGATCTCGGCGGCACCAACGCGCTCGCCGACATGGCGCACCCGCCCGCCCTGATGCGAGGTCAGCTCGGCGACCCAGTTCTGCAATTGCCGATCATTGGCCGGACCATCCTCGGTGGCGTAGGCCACCCCGACATAATCGGTGGTCCAGCCGAGGACCGCTTGCCAAATCTGCAGCGCCAAATCGCGATAGGGATAGTAGGGCAGCGCCGTCGCATCCATGACACCGCGGGCCGCAAGCCGTTCTGGCGGCGATGACGCGGCAAAGTCAAACAGGACCGCTTGCGCACCCTTCACCGCGGCCACCCGCGAGCTGTCGATTGTGCCGGCGAGGATGGCGTCGACCGCACCGCGCGGGGCGATCAGCTTCGACTGCGCCGCGTTGTTGATAAAGAGCGTGCCCTCGAAATGCGGTGACAACAGCGTGGCCACCGGGTGGCCGGAAAGCTGGTTGTTGGTGGCCATGATAAACGCCTCGACCACCAGATGGGTCTGGCCGAGATGGCTCACCGCCTCGTGGTAATTGCCGTCGGCGATTTCGACCGCGGTCTTGGCCTTGTCCCAGGCCGGGGATGCGGTGCCTGCGGGTGGGCGAACCACGATCGGGTTGCTGGGTCCCGGTTGCTGGCCTAGCTGGATCGCGACCGCTTGCAGATGGCGGTCGGAGCCGGTTGCGCGCGGCACCGCGAACATCGCGATCGGCGCCCACGAATATTTCTGATAGTCGCCCCAGCTGCCGGCGACGAGCCAGTCGAGCGCGGCATAATCGGTGAGATAGACACGCCCCTCGGCGATCGCCTGAGCGAGGTCGTCGCCGCTGCCCATCACACTCTGGAACTCGCCGTTGCTAACCGGGAACTTGTCGAGTGGCCCGGTCATCCTGGCGATCACCAGCGGGTTCGGACCGGCGACGCGCAGATCGGCAAAGACGCTGTCCTGCTGGAACGTGTTGGCAATCGCCGGCAAGGGCAGGCTCTTGAACAGGTTCCGGTAGTCGTCGAGGCTTTTCGCCGGGCCCGATGGCAAATCGGCGCCGATCAGAGCGGCGAGCGCATCAAACAAGGCCGCGAAGTCCTGCCGGGCCTTGTCGAATTGCCCTTGCCCGAGATCGGCGGCGATGGCTTCCGCCAGTCGCACCAGTGACTGCGCCTCGGCATAGGCCGCGACGATTTCCGCGAGCACGCCCAGCAGGGCCAGAAACGCCGCGGCAAAATCCCGGTTTTCGAGATCGGCAATGATGGCGGTGATCTTCTGGTCGATCGCGGACAGGTCCCGGTCGATCTTCAACGCGATCACATTGACCAGGAGGCGCAGCGCCACGGCGGCGACCAGCAATGCCCATTGCAGCGAAAACCCGATCCCTGGCACCGTCTTGATCAGCGCCAACGGTGCCACATAGTCGTAATCGTATTGATATTGTCCGGTCGTGGAGCTCGCGGAGACCCGTGGCCCGGCAGATGAATTCGCCATCGCTCGACCCTTCGAGGATTGATCGCCGGCGAGCTTAACCAACACCTTGGGCGAAACAAGCTCTGTCGAGCGGCGGCACCGCGTGCGCGGGTTTCGCGCGCGGCGGCGATGGGATAGAGTGACTGGGACAACTCGGGCAACAGGTGTCGGCGGAGCGAGCGATGGGCGAAGCGGGTTTGGCGGCGGGTTATGTCGACGAGTTCCGGGCGCGCGGCGAGGCGATCGCCGATGCCTGCACCCGCTGCGGCGCGTGCTTTCGCGCCTGCCCGATGGTCGAGCCGGCCGGGATCGGCGGCGCCGATGCGACCGAGACGACCGCGGCGATCGTCGATCTGATCACCGGCGGCGCCGGCAACGACGACGCGGTGCGCTGGGCCAATGTGTGCAGCGGCAGCGGCAATTGCATTCCGGCCTGCGATTACGGGATCAACCCGCGCTTTATGGTGCAGCTGGCTCGCGGCTTTGCCCGCGCGCGGACCGGCGAAAAGCCGCTCGCAACCCGCTGGCGCCCCGGCTTTGCCAATATGAGCCGCGGCGTGCGTGTCCTGTCGCGGCTGCAGATGCCGCCCGAGACGCTGGCGCGGCTGCGCGGCCTCGACACACCGGCGCGCGAGAGCCCGCCCGAGGTGGTGTTCTATACCGGCTGCAACCTCCTCAAGACGCCACATATCGCGCTCCTGTGCCTCGACACGCTCGATCTCCTGGACGTCGATTACGAGGTCATGGGCGGGCCGGGGCAATGCTGCGGCGTCTATCAGTTCCGCGAGGGCGATTTTGGCAATACGGCGCGGGTCGGGTTCGCCACGATCGACGGCCTCGCCAAAGCCGGCACCTCAACCGTCTTGTCATGGTGCCCGAGCTGCCAATTGCAGATCGGCGAGGTGGCGTTGCCGAGCTACGAATCGCAATTCGGCATGCGACCCTTCGATTTGAACCCGTTTCTGGTCTATCTCGCCGGCCGTGCCGATGAATTGGCCGGGCTGATGCGGCACCGGGTCGAAAAGCGCGTCGCTTTGCACGAGCGGCCGGTTTGGCCTCAGGTCATGGAAGCGGTCAAAAAGCTGCTGTCGATCGTGCCCGGTGTCGAATTTGTCGATATCGATGTGCTGCGGGTCGGGACCCAGGCGAACAGTCTCGCGGCCCTGCCGGCGTTCAAGCGCGAATTGGTGCAGCGCGAGCTCGCCGCCGTCGCCGATGCCGGAGTGACGACGCTCGCCACGGTCTATCATGCATGCCACCGCGAATTGTGTGATGCCGGCGACGGGCGCAGCTTCGAGATCGTCAACTTCATGGAGATCCTGGGCGAGGGGCTCGGCTTTAAAAGTGAGGACCTCTATAAGCGCCTGAAGCTGATCGGCGATATCGACGACATCATCGTCGAAACGAGCCCGATGATCGCCGCCCACAAGCTCGACCTCGACACCGTGCGCGATGCACTGCTGCAGGAATTCGCGGCCCCGTCCGCTCACTCCGCGGCCAGCGCCTTGAGGCGGTAGAGGAGGTCGAGCGCGGCGCGCGGGGTCAGCTCGTCCGGGCGGATTTCGCGCAACAGCGCTTCGACCGCCGCTTCCGGTGGTGGTAATGGGTCGGTGTTGCGGCGGGCTGCGCGAAACAGCGGCAGATCATCGGCGAGCCGGCTCAGCGCACCGCCCTGCTCGCCTTTCTCCAGGATTTCGAGCACCTCCTCGGCGCGCGCGGTGACGCTCTTCGGCAGGCCAGCCAGCCGCGCGACATGGATGCCGTAGGAGCGGTCGGCGGAGCCCGGTCCGACCTCGTGTAGAAAGACCACATCGCCTTTCCATTCCTTGACCCGCATCGTGTGGCAGGCGAGCCCCGGCAAGCTGCCCGACAGTGCTGTCAGCTCATGGTAGTGGGTCGCGAACAGCGTGCGGCAGCGATTGGTCGCGTGCAAATGCTCGAGCGCGGCCCAGGCGATCGACAGCCCGTCATAGGTCGCGGTGCCGCGGCCGATCTCGTCGAGGATCACAAAAGCGCCGGCGCCGGCCTGGTTCAGGATCGCCGCGGTCTCGACCATCTCGACCATAAAGGTAGAACGGCCGCGCGCCAGATCATCGGCGGCACCGACCCGGCTGAATAGGCGATCGACGATGCCGATCCGCGCGGCCGCCGCCGGTACGTAGGCGCCGATCTGCGCCAGGATCACGATCAGCGCGTTC
>JBOHME010000034.1:0-37579 GCA_050729795.1 Allostellaceae bacterium
GCCTCGCCGGACGATCGAGGGTCAGGGTCGCGATCCGGTCGCGGCACTCATATTGGACCAGGGTTTCGGCGCGGGTCTCGGCGACCATGTCGTTCTCCTGCGCGCGGGCCTGCGCAGACCGAACATAGCGCCGCGGCAGGTGCGACCGCCAGCGACCGTCGCGGCGCTGCGGCGGGCCGCCGCGGGATCAGGCAGCCACGGGGCAGGCAGCCACGCGATATGGCCGGTCTGGCAGGTGCGCGCCCCCGCCAGCCGACCCCGCCACCCGACGGGGACGCATTCCCGGCAACAGGCTGCGGGCGCTATTTGGCGCCGCTCGCCGGGTTCATGGCGCCAGGATGGCCGCTCGCCGGATTCATACTGCCCGACTGGCCGCCCGACTGGCCCCAGCTGCTGCCCGAAGTCCCCGCACTGCTCGATGGCACCGGCGAGTTCGGCATGCTCGAACCTTGGCCGGTCCCGGTGCCGCGCAGGCTGCTCATCGTCTCCTGATCGAGCCTGGCGGTCACCTGCAATCCGTTCTTCTGCTGGTAGTGCCGCAGCGCCTGCTGTGTCTCCGGTCCCATCCGGCCGTCGATCGCGCCCCGATAGAGACCCTCGCTGTGCAGCTTCTGCTGCGCCTCCCGGATCTGGCTCGGGGTGGCTGGTGTCATTGCCGCCGCCGAAGCCGAGGAGCTGGTCGTGGCGGGCCTGTTCTGCTCCAGGCCGGAATTGGCGTTCTGGGCACTGCTGCCGAGCGCCGGGTTCGCCGGTTGCGATGTCGTGGCCCGCGGCACCGACGAATTGGTGGTCCCGGTGTCGGATGTCGCCGGCGCCATCGTCTTGGCACCCAGCGACCCCACCGGGTGCGTTATCGTCGCGCCCGGGGTCGCGGCGGTGTTTTCGGCCGCAAAGCCCGGCGCGGCACCGGCAAAGGCGAGAGCGACCGCCGAGACGGTTGCAAGCATCAGCGTTCTCATCCGTACCTCCTGTCGGATCGCTTGCGCATGGCGCGCACGCCGGACAAACCCCGCCTCGCCCGCCCCGTTCCTCATTAACCAATAGGTATAGCGGCCGACCCGGCGTTGTCGCAGTCCGCGATGCCGCCCGCAGGCTGGTTCGCCCGTGAAGCTGCATCGGCAGCACCGCCCCGGCCGGCCGTCATTCGAGCCGATACCGCGAGATCGCCGCTGCGTCGAATGCAAGGCCGAGACCGGGCGCGGTCGGCATCGCCAGGAGCCCGTCCCGCGGCACCGGCACCTCCTGCCACAAATGAAACAGTCGCGGCATGTATTCGACGGTGAGCCCGTTCGGCACGGCGCCGACCAGATGCACGTGGATCTCGGGCACGCCGTGACTGACCACCGGCAGGTTGAAGGCCTCAGCCACCCCGGCGATCTTGAGCCATGGCGTGATGCCGCCCGAGCGCACCTGGTCGATCATGACGATATCAACCGAGCGGGCCTCGACCATGTGGCGGAACGGCTGGATGCCATAGAGGTATTCGCCGCCGCAGACCGGGGTCGAAAGTGCGGCCGCGACCCGCGCGAGACCGGCGTAATCGTCATGCGCGCTCACATCTTCGAGCCAGTAAAGGCCGACGCCGGCTTCCTCGACGCGGCGGCCGATATCGATCGCCTGCTCCGGCCGCCAGCGCTGGTTGATGTCGCACATCAGATCCATGTCGGGGCCGACCGCCTGGCGGATCAGCCGCGCCTGCTCGACCTCGCGTGCGGGCGAAGTGACACCCGGCAGGCCGAGCTGCATCTTCGCCTGGCGATGGCCCTTGTCGCGCAGCCTTCCGGCGGCGGTGACCGCCTCATCGAGCTTGAGGCCACGGCGCAACGCCCCGCTTGCATAAGTGGCGATATGGTCGCGTCCGCCGCCCAGCAATTTCCACAACGGCAGGCCCAGTGCTTTGCCTTTGATGTCCCACAGCGCCAAATCGATCGCCGACAGGGCCATCGTGAAGATCCCGGCCGGCCCGGCCGAGACCGCGGCGGCGCGCAGCTTTGCGGCGACCGCCTCGACCCGCATCGGGTCCTCGCCGACCGCCAATGCACCGAGCTCGGCGACGGCGCGCCGCAAGGTGCGGGTCAGGGCGCCGCCAAAATAGGTGACGCCCAACCCCTCGACACCGTCATCGGTGCCGAGCCGCAGCCAGACGATCGGATTGACCCCGTTCGGGTTTTCCGAAAAGCCGGCGAGCGGCTCGTCATTGGGCAGCGCCACAATGCCGGTTTCGACCCGAGTTATTTTCATGTCCCTTCACCTCAGGCTGCGTAGCGGTCGATCGTCGCCTGGTTGAAGTCGAGACCGAGACCGGGCCGGTCGGACAACACGATCTCACCGCTCTTCGCGTCGAACTCGGCGACCCCGTCAAACAGCACCAGCATCCAGCCCATATATTCGACGGTCAGCCCGTTCGGCGCCGCGGCGACGAGGTGAGCATGAATCTCCGGGATCACATGGCTGACCACCGGCAGGTTGAATGCCTCGGCCATGCCCGAGATCTTCAGCCACTGGGTGACGCCGCCGGCGCGGATCAGGTCGATCATCACGTAATCGACCGAGCGCGCCTCGATCATATGGCGGAACGGGACGAGGCCATAGACGAGCTCGCCGCCGCAGATCGGCGTTGCGAGTGCGGCGTTGACGCGGGCGATCCCGGCATAATCGTCATGCGCCGTCACGTCTTCGAGCCAGAACAGACCGACGCCGGCATCCTCGACACGGCGGCCGATATCGATAGCCTGTTCCGGACGCCAGCGCTGGTTGATGTCGCACATCAGCTTGATGTCGGGGCCGAGCGCTTCGCGGATCTTGACAGCGCGCTCGACCTCCTTTGCCGGCGCCGTGTCGCCCGGCAAGGCCAGTTGCATCTTCGCCTCGCGGAAACCCTTCTCCTTGAGCTTGCCTGCCGCGGTGATGACCTGGTCGAGCGTCAGGTTGCGCCGCAGCGCACCGCTCGCATAGGTCGCGATCCGCTGGCGCGCGCCGCCGAGCAATTTCCACAACGGCAGCCCCAGCGCCTTGCCGCGGATGTCCCACAACGCGATGTCGATCGCCGACAGGGCGAGCGTGAACATGCCGGCCGGGCCGGAACCGACCGCTGCCTCGCGCAGTTTGGCGACGATCCGCTCGATCCGATGCGGGTCCTCGCCGATGATCAGGGCGCCGAGATCGTCGATCGCGCGCTTCAGCGAGTGCGTGATCGCGCCGCCGTAAAAGCTGACCGCAATCCCCCCGATGCCGTCATCGGTGCCGAGCCGCACGATCACGATCGGCCGCGACGCGTTCGGGTTCTCCGGCGTGTTGGCCAGGGGGTCGGCCTCGGGCATAAGCAAAATCTGCGACCGGATGCTCGAGATCTTCATGGCGCTGCGCCCTTTTTTGCCGATGCCGATGCTGTCGGCGCGACCATAGCACGCCGCCGCGGCCGTGCCAGTGGTGCGATGGCGACGGATGATCCCCATCCGCTGGCTGAATCGCACCACCAACGTTTTGATCTTGTGGTCCGATTCACGACACACTGGGGAACCAAGCGTGTCGATCGGACCACCAGGGTTGTCGCGGTAACCGCAGCCGCTCGGGCAGCCGTGTGAAGCGCCTCACATCACGGCTTGGGACGCGCCGCCATATAGTCGAGGCGCCGCCGCCGTAACCTCGGTTCCGCTACCGTTCAGCCGAGAGCATCGGATCGCGAGCCCGGCGGTGGCAAGGGCAGTCACTCACATCCGGAGGGGTTCATGAATACGCCACAAGGCGGTCCACCCGCGGCAAATGCGGGTCTGCGCGCCGCCCTTCACTCCTATCTCCATGTCGCCAAGCGACCCAGGGTCAAACCCTATTTCAAGATGCGGCGGGCCGGACCCGCGCCGCGCGCCGCGGGCGGCGGTCCGTGGAACGTGCCCGATCTGTGCGCGGCGTACAACTGGCCGACCGGTCTCGCCGGCGGCGGCGTGATCGCGATCGTTGAGCTCGGCGGCGGCTGGGTGCAGTCCGACATGGACCAATTCTTCCAAGGGATCGGCCAGCCGGTTCCGAACATTACCGACGTCTCTGTCGACACCACCCAAAACACGCCCAATCCCGACCCGAACGGTGCCGATGGCGAAGTAGCGCTCGACATCGAGGTCGCCGCCGCCGCCTACTATGTCGCAACCGGCAAGCCGGCGACGATCCGCGTCTACTGGGCCCAGGATATCGCCGCTGCGGTGCGCGCCGCGACCGCTGATGGCTGCGATGTGTGCTCGATCTCCTGGGGTGCCGACGAAGCCAATTGGGGGGCGCAGGCCGGCCAGGACATGGAGCAGGCGGCGACTGACGCTACCGCTGCCGGCATGATCGTGTTTGCTGCATCGGGCGACAACGACTCGAGCGACGGCGGCCCGAGCCCGGCCAATGTCGATCTCCCCGCCTCGGCGCCGCACGTGATCGGCTGCGGTGGGACGAGCAAGACGGCCACGGCCGAAACCGTCTGGAACAACACCCCCGGCAACCCGAGCGGCGAAGGGACCGGCGGCGGCTTTTCGACGATATTCCAGCCGATCCCCGATTGGCAGATAGCAGCACCGAACGGGCCGGGGCGGATGGTGCCGGACGTTGCCGCCAACGCCGACCCGAACACCGGCTATAACATCGTGCTGCACGGCGCGCAGACGACGATCGGCGGGACCAGCGCCGTGGCCCCGCTCTATGCGGGCCTCTTCGCTGCCTTTGGCAACAAGCTCGGCTGGGTCACTCCGCAATTCTATCTCAACCCGGTCTGCTTCAACGACATCACCCAGGGTGACAACGGCGCTTACCGGGCCTTGTCCGGCCCCGACCCGTGCACCGGGATCGGCTCGCCGATCGGGACGAGGCTCGCTCAACTGCTGACGCATCCGGCCGCGACCCCGATGCGCCGGCTCAAGGACGTCGAAGCCGAGAATGAGAGGCTGCGCGCGATGGTCGCTCAGCTGACCGAGCAAGAGCCGGCGCGCGGCGGGCCCCAGTCTAGTGTCCGAGAGCAAGGATAAAGGCGATCGCCACCAGCGCCGCGGCGGCGAGATAGAGCGGCAGCACCAGGAGCCAGGCGCGCTTTGCTTGCTCGGCGGCATGCGCGGCAATCGACTCGGCATGCAGCACCACGCCGTCGCGCGACATGTCGCCAACCAGCAATTCGAGGCTGCGGATGAGCCGCGGTACCCGCTCCGCGACATCTGCGAGCGCTTCGAGCCGCTGCCGCAATTGCGCCTCGGGACCGCGATGATCGCGCATCCACGCCTCGATCGGCGGCCGCGCCAGAGTCCAGACGTTGATCTCCGGATCGAGCCGACGGCCGATCCCCTCGATCAGCACCATGGTTTTTTGCAGCAGCAGCAGCTGTGGCTGGGTCTCCATGCCGAACTGCTCGGTCACCTCGAACAGCTGGGCCAGCAGGCGGGCGACCGAGATGTCCTGCAGCGGGCGGCCGAGGATCGGTTCGCCGACCGCCCGGCAGGCCTGCGTGAAGGCATCGACCGAGCGGTCGGACGGGACATAGCCCGCGGCAAAATGGACCTCGGCGACCCGCCGGTAATCGCCCGACAGAAAGCCGATCAGCATGTCGGCGAGGTAATAGCGGGTAGCGCGGTCGAGCCGCCCCATGATCCCAAAATCGACGACGACGATCGCCCCCGAGGCGTCGACGAACATGTTCCCCGGATGCAGATCGGCATGAAAAAAGCCGTCGCGGAACACCTGATGGAAGAACGCGATCGCCGCTCGCGCCAACAGCTCGTCGATGCGATGGCCGGCGGCGATCAGCGCCACGCGGTCGTCGAAGCGGATGCCCGTGATCCGCTCGAGGGTCAGGACGTTGCGCCCGGTGCGCCGCCAGTCGATCCGCGGCACACGAAACCCCATATCGCCGGCAAAGTTCTCGGCGAGCTCGGAAGCGGCCGCCGCTTCGAACCGCAGATCCATCTCGAAGCGGACCACCTCGGCCAGCGTCTCGACGATCTCGACCGGCTTCAGCCGTCGCGCCGGCGCATAGAGGCGTTCGATCCAATGAGCGAGCCACGAAAACAGGTCGAGATCGCGGGCGAAGGCCTGCGCCACCCCCGGTCGCAACACCTTGACCGCGACGTCGAAGCCGTCGGCGGTGCGAGCGAAATGGACCTGCGCGATCGACGCGGCCGCGACGGCGACCGGCTCGAACGACTGGAACAACGTATCGAGCGGGACGCCGAACTCGGTCTCGATCGCGGCCTTTGACAGCTCCCCCGGAAATGGCGGCAGGCGGTCTTGCAGGCTCGCCAGATCGGTGGTGATTTCCTCGCCGAGCAGATCGGCGCGGGTCGCCAACAGCTGACCGAGCTTGACAAAGCTCGGTCCCATCTGGTCGAGCGCCGCGGCCAGCCGTTGGCCCGGGCGTGGTGCCGCTGCCTTGCGCCGCCGCCAGCGGAACAGGCGCGCAACCCGCAGATAGAAAGCGACGATCGGCACGCCGGCAAACGCGAACAACGCGTCGTGTCGCGCCAGGATCAGCCCGATCGAGGCCAAGCGGGCGAGATTGCGCAGGCTGCGCAGCAGCCCGAACCGGGACGGCAAAGCCTCAGAGCCGCCAGGCCGAGTGAAGCGCAGCGATGCCCCCGGTAAGATTGCGGAATTTGACCTGACCGAAACCGGCCGCAGCAATCGCCGCAGCGAGCTCGCCCTGGCGCGGAAACCCGCGGATGCTTTGGACGAGATAGGTGTAGGCGTCGCGATCGCCGGCGACGACCCGGCCGAGCAGCGGCACCACCTGAAAACTGTAGAGATCGTAGAGCGGCTGCAGCAGCGGTGCCACCTCGGGGGTGAATTCGAGGCACATCAACCGGCCCCCCGGCCGCAGCACCCGCCGCGCCTCGTTGAGCGCCGCCGCGATATCGGTCACATTGCGCAGACCGAACGCGACCGTGTAGAGGTCAAAGCTGCGTTCGGCGAACGGCAACCGCTCGGCCTCGGCGCCGAGCCATTCGATGCCGTCGAGAATGCCGCGGTCGAGCGCACGGGCGCGGCCGATTTCGAGCATGCGCAGATTGGGGTCGCAGACGACGGCAGCACCGGTCCTGTGATCGCCGCCGCCAGCTGCGTCCGGCCCGCCATGCGGAGCGAGCCATGGCCAAGCCCGCAATACGATATCGCCGGTGCCCCCGGCTACGTCGATCAGGCGATGCCCCGGGCGCGGCTTGAGCCACGCCACCATTGCCGCCTTCCACAGCCGGTGGATGCCGCCGCTCATCAGATCGTTCATCAGATCGTAGCGGGGTGCGACGCTGTCGAAGACGCCGCGCACCAGCAGAGGCTTCTCCTCGGGTGGCACATGGCGGTAGTCGGGCGCGGCGCCGGTGCTTGTGTCTGGTTCGCTCATCGGGCAGGAAGATACCGCCATCGCCTGGTGCGCGCCACGCCCGCCCGTCGGCGGTGAAAGACCTTGCCCAATGCCCGAATTGCCCGAAGTCGAAACCGTGCGCCGCGGCCTCGCGCTGAAAATGAGCGGCCGGCGGATCGTGCGCGCCGAATTGCGCCGGGCCGATCTGCGCCGGCCATTTCCGCCGGCCTTAGCCGAGCGGCTCGCCGGCGCGCAAATCGGCGCCCTCACCCGCCGCGGCAAATACATCCTCGTCGAGCTCGATGCGGACGGTCTGTTGCTGCTGCATCTCGGCATGTCGGGGCGGATCACCGCCGGTGATGCGTCGCAGCCCGAGGCGCGCCACGACCATGTGGTGCTGACCCTCGACGACGGCACCGTCGTCCGCTTCAACGATGCGCGCCGCTTTGGCACGCTCGACTATCTGCGGCGCGGCGAGGCCGACCGGCATCCGCTCTTGGCCGGGCTCGGGCCGGAACCGCTCGAAGCGGGGTTCGACGGAGCCTATCTCGCGGGGAAATTCGCCGGCAAGATGACCTCGATCAAGGCGGCACTGCTCGACCAGCGCATCGTCGCCGGGCTTGGCAACATCTATGTCTGCGAGGCGCTCTATCGCTCTTGCTTGTCGCCGCGCCGCCTCGCCGGCTCGATTGGCCGCGCCCGGCTCGCCCGGCTCGCCGCGGCGATCCGTGCCGTGCTCGGGGAAGCGATCGAGGCCGGAGGCTCGTCGTTGCGCAACTATGTCCAGGCCGATGGCGAGCTCGGCTACTTCCAGCACCACTGGGCTGTTTACGGCCATGAGGGCGAGCCCTGCCCCGGCTGCGACTGCGCCGAAGGGGTGCGCCGCATCACGCAAGGGGGCCGCTCGACATTCTATTGCGCCAAGAAGCAGCGCTAGCCGCGAGGTTGCCATGCACAAGGTGGATGCGTCGCAAATTTCACACAAACAACCCGAAAATACGATCGATAAAGCCTGCCGCGCTCTCAATGGCGGAGATAGCGTCGCCGATTGGCACTGTCGCATCCGGGCCGATTTCGTAGTCGGCGACGGATTTGAAGTCATAAGCGCGTGACAGGAAACGCGGCAGTTCGCCGCCGAGCTTCGGGTCTTCTCGCGCCAAGCGGGAAAACTGCGCGTGAACACCGCGATGAGTTCTTGGCACCCTGCCGCTGCGTTCGAAGATCAGTGCCTGTGCGGCGTGAAATGCCGCGAGATAGGCGGCGCGACCCGCAGCTTCGGCGAAACCGATCCCCGCAACCGCGCGCGCCTCGCCGAGCGTGCGCCGGGCCTTCTCAAGATAGTCCGCAGTCTCCGGTTTCACAGATCGACGCCGTCGCGGCGGATTTCGTGCATCAGCGGGGTTCGCTCGCGATGAGCGCCCGCCCGGAACGGCCGAGCTTCGAGGAATGCCCCGCTCTCGGCAAGGATGGCGGTTCGCAAATCTGCCAATCGGTGAAATTCGCCCCAACGATCGCCCAGGCCATAGAGAAATACCGCGACGTCGTAGTCAGAATCAGAGCGAGCAGTGCCGCGCGCGCGCGAACCGAACAACAGGAGCCTCTCGATGCGGCCGCCATAGAGCCCGTAGAGGGCGGTGCGGATCGTCTCGATGATCGGATCCGCGGGCAGCTTGTTGTGCATCCTCCTCCTCCACAGATTGCGGTCCTCTTATGCAGATTGCGGTCCTCTTATATAGAGAGGGCGGGCACAAGTGACCGCCACCGAGACCAGCGCTCGTGTCCGGCTGCGGGCGGCTCTGGTGATTGCGGCCCGCGGTGACAGCGGGATTGCGCCGCTCGGCGCGCGATGACAGCCTGCGGCACCATTCGAGCGGGGACACCCGATGAGCGAAGAGCACGGATACCGCAATATCCTTGTCGCGCGGCGGAGTGCGGTCGGGATCATCACATTGCACCGGCCGCAGGCGCTGAACGCGCTGAATGCGGCGCTGATCGGCGAAGTCGGCGCCGCGTTCGATGTTTTCGAGGCCGACGATACGATCGGCGCGATCGTTTTGACCGGCAGCGACAAGGCTTTTGCCGCCGGCGCCGATGTCAAGGAGATGGCCGGCAAGAGCTATCCCGAAATCTATCTCGAGGATTTCATCACCAAGGGCTGGGAGCGGGTCGGGCAATGCCGCAAGCCGGTCGTTGCCGCGGTCGCCGGTTTTGCGCTCGGCGGCGGCTGCGAGATCGCGATGATGTGCGACATCGTCATTGCCGCCGATACCGCGCGCTTTGGCCAGCCCGAGATCACCCTCGGCACAATGCCGGGCGCCGGCGGAACCCAGCGTCTCGCTCGGTTCATCGGCAAGGCCAAGGCGATGGATCTGTGCCTGACCGGCCGGATGATGGATGCCGCCGAGGCCGAGCGCCTGGGGCTCGTCAGCCGCGTCGTGCCGGCCGCCGACCTCTTGGCCGAAGCGGTCAAGGTGGCCCAGCGGATCTGCGAGATGTCGCGGCCGATCGCGATGATGGTCAAGGAATCGGTCAACCGCGCCTATGAGACGACCCTCGCCGAGGGGGTGCGCTTCGAGCGCCGCCTGTTCCACGCGACCTTCGCCACCGAAGACCGCAAGGAGGGCATGGAAGCCTTTATCGACAAGCGCAAACCCGCCTTCCGCCACCGCTGACCGGCGGCAACACTCGCGGGCTTCAGCCGGGAACGTCGCCCCAGACGACGTAGCGGTTGCGCCGGCGCGGCTCGAGGCCTTCCTCGATCATGCGCTGCAGCTGCGCTTCGACGAGATCGGCGAGCGCATCGCCCCGCACATCGGCAAGGCCGTGCGCCCGCAGCAGCGCCTCGATCTCCGCGCGCGGGCGGCCGCCGAGAAATGGCAGCTGGTCGCCAACCGCCGCGTATTCGGCGCTCGTGCGTGCGTTCTCCTGACAGCCTGGCTGCGCCCCCGGCTTGCGGTCGCTGCCGTCGAGCACCGCGCCGTCGATGATCGCGAGCCGGCCGCCCGGGCGCAGCACGCGCCGCCATTCCTCGATCGCCACCTCGGGGTGCGGCAGGGTCCACAACACGTGGCGGCTGATCGCCAGATCGAAGCTCGCCGGTGAATAGGGCAATTGCTCGGCGTCGCCCGCTTCGAAGCGCACCCGGAGCCCGCGCTCGGCGGCTTTCTTTTCGGCCCGCGCGATCATCGAGGGCGCGAAATCGACGCCGGTCACGCGATGCCCGCGCGCCGCCAGCTCGAGGCTCAAAAACCCGGTGCCGCACCCGAGATCGAGCGCATCGAGAGCGCCCCCGCTGGGCAGCACCAGACCAAAAATCCGGTCCCAGGCGGCACGCTCGGCCGTGGTGCGGATACTGTGGCCAAAATCCTCGTCGAAATGCGCGGCCCGCCGGTCCCAATGGGCGGCCACCTGTTCTTTGACCGGGTCGGTATGCAGTGGCGACATCGGCAATGTCCTTATTTTCGCACCGTTACGACAACCCGGCGACCGCGGCCAGCGCCTCGACCTGCTCGGCGTAGCGCGAGACCGGGTTTAAGAGCAGGTGGTTGGCGCCCATTGCCACCAGCTCGTCGAGCCGTTCGCGCACCTCTTCGGGGGTGCCATGGATGCCGGAGGCGTCGGCGCCCTCGGGGTTGTGATAGACCTCGGTAAACCAGCGGGTGAGCTCGGCGCGCGCGGTTGCCGCGTTGTCGTCGACCGCCATAAACAGCCGCTTTGAGACCGGGAAGGTCGCCGGATCGCGCCCGGCCTTTTCCAATGCTTCGCGCAGGATCGGCACCGAGCGCGAAAAGGCTGCGATGCTCGACCCGCCCGACCCCATCCAGCCATCGGCGAGGGCCGCGGCGCGGCGGATCGCATCGGGATGGCCGACTCCCATCCAGATCGGCAGGTGCGGCTGCTGCACCGGCTTTGGCCGCATCGTGGCACCTTCGATCCGATAGAGCGCGCCGCGGTAATCGACCCGGGGCTCGCTCCACAACGCACGGATCAGCGCCACCTCTTCGCCAAAGCGCCGCACCCGACGCTCCCGCGGCACCTCGAACTGGTCGTAGTGATGGTCGCGGCCGAGCCCGACACCGAGGATCGCCCGGCCGCCGCTCAGATGGTCGAGGCTCGCCCATTGATGGGCGACCAGCGCCGGGTGATGGATTGGCAGCACCACGACCGAGGCGCCGAGACGGATCGACGTGGTGGCCGCCGCGGCCCAGGTCAGCACCACGACGGGATCGAAGCAGAACACATGATCGAGCGTGTTCTCGGTGACCCACAGATCGCGGAAGCCGAGCGCCTCGGCACGCTGTGCCACATGCCGCACCGAGGCGGCGTCGATCGGCTCCGGCGAACGGTGCGGGAGGGCCATGCCGAGCGCGATTTGGTCCTTGAGCGCCATCTGGGCCTCTCTCTTTTCTGCGGCGCGCCGCGGCGGCGACGGGATCAGACCTTTTCGATCAATTCCATCTGCGCGCCGTCGGGAGCCTCGATAAAGGACACCCGGCGGCCGTTGTTGGGCGCCATCTCTTCGAGAATCTTCACGCCGTTCTTGCGCATCTGCGCGATCGTGCCGGCATAGTCGTCGGTATCGACCGCGATGTGCTCGATCCCGTAATGCTGCTCGTGGCTCTGGCTGGCGATCAGCGTCGTGATGTTGAGCTGCAGCCCGTGCAGATCGAGGCGAAAGCCGCGGCCCGGAATTTCCGCCTTCAGCGTCGCGCCGAAATTTTCGATATAGAACTGCATCGTTGCCTTGGGATCGCGGGTCTTCAGATGGACGTGCTGGATGCCGTAGGCCATGATCGCTCTCCTTTACCGGTTGTCGCGTTCCCGCGGTCTCATGCTTGGGCCGCCGGCGCGGACGATATCGTGATCGCCGGAAGACGGCGAGCCTTTGTTGCCAGCGTTCGTCAAGTGGGGCGGCGCGCACGCGCAACGCAGCTGGCACTCGGCGATGGTTGACCCGGTTGCCCGGTCCTTATAGAAGGACGGCCTCGGATCACTTGGCGAGCCCCGATGGCCACCCATAAATCGGCGGAAAAGCGCATCCGCCAGACGGCAAAGCGCACCGCGACCAACCGCGCCCGGATCAGCCGGGTGCGCACCTTTGTCAAGAAGGTCGAGACGGCGATTGCCACCGGCGACAAGGCGGCGGCACAGTCCGCGCTGCAGGTGGCGCAGCCCGAGCTGCATCGGGCAACGACCAAGGGTGTCATGCACAAGAACACGGTCGCGCGCAAACTTTCTCGCCTCGCCGCGAGAATCAACGCTCTCTGATCAGCGCATCCCGAGGCCGGCACACGTGCCACCCGGCCGCCGCGGAGCGATCCCGGCAGCCGCCGCGGAGAGGTTCCGGCAGCAACCGTGCCCGGCTGGGACTGCGCGCGCCCGGGACCATGCGCGCCCGGGACCATGCGCGCCCGGGACCATGCGCGCCCGGGACCATGCGCGCCCGGGACCATGCGCGCCCGGGACCATGCGCGCCCGGGACCATGCGCCCCTGGGGTTGTGCCGCGGTTATCGCGGCAGAATTCTGCCTGTAGCGAAGGTTGATCAGTCCGCCCCCGAATTCGTTCCCCGGCGAGGGGGACTGGTAACCGGTTGAGCCCGCGACCAATCCTAGAGGCGTGCCGGCGGTTGCCGCGAGGGCACGCGGAGCGGGCGAAAAAATGTTGTGACGTTCCCTTTTCAGTCGCTTGCCTTTGTTTCGACGCATCAGTTAGCATCGCCTAGCTGCACCAGCAACACCACGCTAGTGCACTGTAAATCCCGTTTAGGGTAAAGAAATCGCGGTCGAGACTGGCCGGCGATGGTTAATAAAGCCGCGTACAGGGGGAGCCATGTGATCTGCACATTACGGCAAACGGGCCGTCGTTCATTCACGTTGCAAACTCGTAATATTACTGAGGTTTGAACCGGGCGGTGCTGCTGTCCTTTGATCGGGGGGGATGCGGTGGTGGCGGAAATTGACAGCGCCGACAGCGCGACATCCACGTCGCAGGCGCAATGGAACCGGGTTCTCGTCCAGCTCAAACAGGAGGTCGGGGACACTGCCTATCGCAGCTGGCTGATGCCGATCAGCGTGCAGCGGGTCGATAGCGGCGAGGCGGTGATCGCGGCGCCGGCGCGGTTCTTTCGCGATTGGGTCGCGGCGCATTACGCGGATCGCATACTGGCGCTGTGGCGGGCGGAAAATCGCCAGGTCAAGCGGGTGTCGGTGATCGTGGCTGCGGTCGCGCCCGCGGCCGGATCGTCAGCGTCCCCCGCTGCCGCGGCCGCGGAGGCCAGTCATTCGTTACCGAACCCTGAGGAGCCGGCCGCCATGCTCGACGACGACCGGCCGCAGGCGCCGGGGCTCGATCCCCGCTTCACCTTCGGGAACTTTGTCGTCGGCAAGCCCAACGAGCTCGCGCATGCGGCGGCGCGCCGGGTCGCCGAAGCCTGCGCCGGCACGGTCCGCACGGTCCCGTTCAACCCGCTGTTTCTTTATGGCGGGGTCGGGCTCGGCAAGACGCATCTGATGCATGCGGTCGCCTGGCATGTCCGCAAGCAGGCCTGCGGTCGCAAGGTCATCTATTTGTCGGCCGAGAAGTTCATGTACCAGTTCGTCCGCGCATTGCGCTTCAAATCGACGATGGACTTCAAGGAGGAATTCCGCTCGGTGGATCTGTTGATGATCGACGACGTGCAGTTCATCAGCGGCAAGGAATCGACGCAGGAAGAACTGTTTCACACCTTTAACGCCCTGGTCGATCAGAACCGGCAGATCGTGGTTTCCGCGGACAAATCGCCCTCCGATCTCGGGCTCGAAGAGCGCATGCGCTCGCGGCTCGGCTGGGGGCTGGTCGCCGATCTGCATCCGACCACCTACGAGCTGCGCCTCGGCATCCTGCAGTCGAAAGCCGAGCAGACCAATTTGCGCATCCCGCAAAAGGTCATGGAATTCCTTGCCCACAAGATCACCTCGAATGTGCGCGAGCTCGAGGGCGCGTTGAACCGCATCACAGCCAACATGCAGCTGGTCGGGCGCGAGATCACCCTCGAAAGCGCGCAGGAGGAGCTGCACGATCTGCTGCGCTCGCATGAGCGGCGGGTGACGATCGACGAGATCCAGCGCCGCGTCGCCGAGCATTTCAACGTGCGGCTGGCCGAAATGATGTCCGAGCGGCGAGCGCGCATTGTTGCCCGGCCGCGCCAGGTGGCGATGTACCTCGCCAAGCAGCTGACCACCCGGTCGCTGCCCGAGATCGGCCGCAAATTCGGCGGGCGCGATCACACCACGGTCATCCACGCGGTGCGCAAGATCGAGGAGCTGATGGCGAGCGATCCGGCGCTCGCCGAGGATGTCGAGCTGCTGCGCCGGATGCTGCAGAGCTGACCCCGAGAGCCCGGCAGCCCGGCGGCGGAACCGATCGCTGGGGGCAGGCACCGGTCTTGTGCTAGGATGCGGATCCGTCGGCCGCCGGCTGGCCGGTGCGACGGGACGCCAGCCGCTTCCGGCGGGTGCCGACCGCTTCGCCAATCTGCGTGTAGCCAAATGAAACTGATCATCGAACGGGGTGCTCTGCTAAAGGCTCTGGGGCATGTGCAGAGCGTTGTCGAGCGGCGCAATACGATCCCGATTCTGTCGAATGTGCTGCTCCAGGCGGATGCCGCAGATGGCGGCTCGGGCGCGGGGGCCCTGGCGCTCAGCGCCACCGACATGGATCTCGAAATCGTCGAGCGGGTGGCGGGACGGGTCGAGCGTGCCGGGCGCACCACGGCACCGGCGCACACCCTTTACGATATCGTGCGCAAATTGCGCGACGGCGCCCAGATCGAGATCGAGGCGAGCGGCGAGCGCAGCAGCCTGGTGCTGCGATCCGGCCGGTCGACCTTCACGCTCGCCTGCCTGCCGCCGGAGGATTACCCGGTCATGTCGAGCGGCGAGCTGGCGCACAGCTTCACGCTGACCGCCGCCGAGCTGCGCATGCTGGTCGACCGCACCCGGTTCGCGATCTCAACCGAGGAGACGCGCTACTATCTGAACGGGATTTACCTGCACGCGACCAAAAACAACGAGGTGCCGGTGATCCGCGCGGTCGCCACCGACGGACACCGCCTCGCCCGCGTCGAGATCGTGATGCCCGAGGGCGCCGCCGGGATGCCGGGGATCATCGTGCCGCGCAAGACGGTCGTCGAATTGCGCAAGCTCGTTGAAGAGGGCGAGGACGAGATCGAGGTGGCGCTGAGCGAGACCAAGATACGCTTTGCGCTGCGCGGCTCGGATCGGAGCCCCGCAGCGGCGCTGACCTCAAAGCTGATCGACGGGACGTTTCCCGACTACGACCGGGTGATCCCGTCCGGCAACGACAAAATCCTCGAGGTCAAGTGCAAGGAGTTTGCCGAGGCGGTGGACCGGGTCTCGACGATCTCCAGCGAAAAGAGCCGGGCAGTCAAGCTGGCGATCGCACCGGGTGCCAATGGCGGCAGTCTCGCGGTGTCGGCGACGAGCCCCGAGAACGGCACCGCGGTCGAGGAGATCGACGCCAGCTATCTCGCCGAACCGATCGAGATCGGCTTCAACTCGCGCTACCTGCTCGACATCGCCGGCCAGATCGAGGGCGAGGGAGCGCAATTCCTGATGTCGGACTCGGCATCGCCGACGATCGTGCGCGACCGCGCCGACCCCACAGCACTCTACGTGCTGATGCCGATGCGCGTGTGACCCCCACCTCGGAACGGCTCCGCCGACCGGGTGAATTCGAGTGTTGGCAGCCCCATATAACCTCGGTGAATCAGGCCCTGTCCAAGCCTGCCTGCGGTGCGGCGCGGCTGTCGCCCGAGGTGCTGCCGCGCGGCGGCCAGGTGGTGGCGACGGCGGGGGCGCGGCGCATCGGGGTGACCCGGCTGGCGCTGACCGAATTCCGCAATTACCAGCGGATGAGCCTTGCGCTCGGCACCGACCCGGTGGTGCTGACCGGAGCCAATGGCGCCGGCAAGACCAATCTCCTCGAAGCGGTGTCGCTCCTGGCACCGGGCCGAGGGCTGCGTCGAGCGAGACTGACCGAGATCGAGCGATGGCCGACGCCGGCGCAAGCCGAGCCTGCCCAGCTGCCGGCAGCGAGCGGCTGGGCGGTCGCGGCGGAACTGGCGCTGCGCCACGGCACGCTGCGCGTCGGCACCGGGCGCGACGGTGCCGGGCGCGACAGTGCTGGGCGCGACGGTGCCGGCGGCGAGCGCCGGGTGGTCCACATCGATAGCGAGAAGGTGCCGAGCCAGGCGGCACTTGGCGAAGCTTTTGGGATCGTCTGGCTGACCCCGGCGATGGACCGGCTGTTTCTGGATGGGCCAAGCGCCCGCCGGCGCTTTCTCGACCGCCTGGTGCTGACCCTCGATCCGGGGCATGCCGCCCGAGTGGCCGCTTATGAGCAGGCGTTGCGCGAACGAGCGCGCCTGTTGCGCGTGGCAGTTTCCGCCAACCGAGCGGCCGATCCGGTCTGGCTCACCGCACTCGAAGCGATGATGGCGGCGCAGGGGGTGGCGGTTGCGGCGGCGCGGCGCGATGCCGTCGAGCGGGTCGACAGCGTGTGTGCCGCAGCCGATGGGCCGTTTCCGCGCGCCCGCCTGCGGCTCGCCGGCACCGTTGAGGCCTGGCTCGACGAAATGCCGGCACTGGCCGCTGAGGCGCGGTTCGCCGAGTCGCTCGCCGCGGCCCGGCAAGGCGATGCGATTGCGGGCGGTGCGGAGCTTGGTCCGCATCGCTGCGATCTCTCGGTCAGCCTCGCCCCCGCCGGCATTGCCGCGGAGCACACCTCGACGGGCGAGCAGAAGGCGCTGCTGATCGCGATCCTGCTGGCCCATGCCGCTCTGCAGCGCACCCGGCGCGGCGAGCCGCCGATCCTGCTGCTCGACGAGGTCGCGGCCCATCTCGACCCGGCGCGGCGCGAAGCCCTGTTCGACGCGATCGATCGGCTGCAGAGCCAGGCGTGGCTCACCGGGACCGATCCGGCGGTGTTCGCACCGTTGCGCCATCGCGCCCAGTTCTGGTCGGTCCGGGGCGGGGCCCTGGCGCCGACCCCTCTTTGACCCGAGAAGGCTCTGATCCCGAAACACATGGCAAATCTTTCCACATCCGATTCGCAGCCGGCGCTGGGCGGCAGCGCCGCCGACCCGCGCTCCGCCGCGATGGTCGCCGGAAATGGCGAGCGGCCGACAAACGGTCCGACAAACGGTCCGACAAACGGTCCGACAAACGGTCCGACAAACGGTCCGACAAACGGTATTGACGAGACCTACAACGAGCAGTCGATCGAGGTGCTGCGCGGGCTCGACGCCGTGCGCAAGCGGCCGGGCATGTATATCGGCGACACCGATGACGGCTCCGGTTTGCACCATATGGTCTACGAGGTCGTCGACAACGCGATCGACGAGGCGCTCGCCGGCTATTGCGACACCGTCCTCGTGACGCTCAACGCCGACGGCTCGGTCACCGTCAGCGACAATGGGCGCGGCATCCCGGTCGGCATCCACGAGGAAGAGGGGGTGTCCGCCGCCGAGGTGATCATGACCCACCTGCATGCCGGCGGCAAATTCAACCAGAACGCCTACAAGGTCTCGGGCGGGCTGCACGGGGTCGGCGTCTCGGTTGTCAACGGCCTCTCTGCCCGTCTCGAGTTGCGCGTGTTCCGCGGCGGCTCGGAATGGTTCGTGCGGTTTCACGACGGCGTGCCCGAGGCGCCGGTCACCGAAGTCGGGCCCGCCCCCGCCTGGCCCGAAGGATCGGGCCGCGACGGCCTCGCCACCGGCACCGAGATCACCTTTCTGCCGAGCACGGGGACCTTTACCAGGACCGAGTTCGACTTTACCACCCTCGAGCACCGGCTGCGCGAATTGGCCTTTCTGAACAGCGGCGTGACCCTGGTGCTGACCGACGCGCGCGGGGTCGAGCCGAGGAGCGTCACGCTGCATTTCGAAGGCGGGATCGAAGCTTTTGTGCGCTATCTCGATCGTTCCAAGCAGGCGCTGCATGCGCCGCCGATCGCGATCCGTGGCGAGCGCGACGACATCCTGCTCGAAATCGCGATGGAGTGGACCGACAGCTACCACGAGACGATGCTGTGCTTTACGAACAACATCCCGCAGCGTGACGGTGGGACCCATCTCGCGGGGTTTCGCGCGGCGCTGACCCGCACCCTCAACACCTATGCCAATGACAGCGGCATCGCCAAAAAGGAGAAAGTTGCGCTGAGCGGCGAGGATATGCGCGAGGGGCTGACCTGCGTCCTGTCGGTCAAGGTGCCGGACCCGAAATTCTCTTCGCAAACCAAGGACAAGCTGGTTTCTTCCGAGGTCCGCCCGGCGATCGAGGGGATCGCCGCCGACAAGCTCGCGCAGTGGCTCGAGGAGCATCCGGCCGAGGCGCGAAAGATCGTCGCCAAGGTGGTCGAGGCTGCGGCGGCGCGCGAGGCGGCGCGGAAAGCGCGCGACCTGACCCGGCGCAAGGGCGCGCTCGACGTCGCCAATTTGCCGGGCAAGCTCGCCGACTGCCAGGAGCGCGACCCAGCGAAGAGCGAGTTGTTTATCGTCGAGGGCGACAGCGCCGGCGGTTCGGCGAAGCAAGGCCGCGACCGCCGCTTTCAGGCGATCCTGCCGCTCAAGGGCAAGATCCTCAATGTCGAGCGCGCCCGCTTTGACAAGATGCTGAGCTCGGCCGAGATCGGCACGCTGATCGCCGCTCTCGGCACCGGCATCGGCGCCGAGGATTTCGATCCGGAAAAGGCGCGCTACCACCGCATCATCATCATGACCGACGCCGATGTCGATGGCAGCCACATCCGCACCCTGCTGTTGACGTTCTTTTACCGGCAGATGGCGAGCCTGATCGACAAGGGGTTTCTCTACATCGCCCAGCCGCCGCTCTATCGCCTGCAGCGCGGCAACCAGAAGGCGGTCTATCTGAAGGACGACCCCGCGCTCGAAGCCTATTGCATCGATGCCGCATTGCGCGACGCAGTGTTCACCCAGCACGATGGTGTCGAACGCGGCGGCAACGATCTGCGCGCGCTGCTGGACCAGGCCCGCGCGCAGCGCCGCTCCTTGCAGGTCCTGGCGGCCAAGATCGGCGATATCACCGTGGCCGAGCAGGCGGCGATCGCCGGCGCGCTGTCGCCGTTGCTGGTCGCCGATCCCGACCGGGCGCGGGGTGCCGCGGAACACACCGCCGAGCGCCTCAATTTGCTGGCGCCGGAGGCGGAGCGCAGCTGGCTCGGCGAAGTCGTTTCCGGCACGTCGGCGGTCGAGGGGCTGGTCCTGAGCCGAACCCGGCAGGGCCTTGCCGAACGCCGGCTGATCGACGCGGCGTTGCTGCGCAGCGCCGAGGCGCGGCGGCTCGACACCGATGGCGACACATTGCGCCAGACCTATGCCGGCGCGGGCAATTTGGTGGCGCGCGACAGGACCACCCCGATCACCGGACCGACGAGCCTGGTCGAGGCGGTCATGGAACTGGGCCGCCGCGGTATCGAGGTCACCCGCTACAAGGGTCTCGGCGAGATGAACCCCGAGCAGCTCTGGGAAACCACACTCGACCCCGAGGCCCGCGCGCTCTTGCAGGTCAGGGTCAGCCACGCCGATTCCGCCGAGGAAACATTCTCGACGCTGATGGGCGATCTGGTCGAGCCGCGCCGCGACTTTATCCAGGCGAATGCGCTGAATGTCGCCAACCTCGACGTTTAGATGGCCGAGCTTCGGGTAGATGGCCGAGCTTCGGGTAGATGGCCGAGCTTCGGGTAGATGGCCGAGCTTCGGGTAGATGGCCGAGTTTCGGAGCTGGCGGGACCGGCCGGGGCGCGGCTAAGCTGATCGCGGCACTGCGAGGCTGATCGCGGCGCGGCTAAGCTGATCACGGCACGGCGACCCGCAGCGGGAGGACCGAGATGGATTTCGGCGTTCTGATGTTCTTTACCGACTACGCGATTTCGGCGGTCGATCTCGCTCGCGCGCTCGAAGAGCGGGGGTTCGAATCGGTGTGGGCGCCGGAGCACTCGCATATTCCGACTTCGCGCAAGACGCCGTTTCCCGGCGGTGGCGAATTGCCCAAGCGCTATTACGACGCAATGGACCCGTTTGTCAGCCTGACCGCCGCGGCGATCGCGACGACCAGGCTCAAGCTCGGGACCGGGGTTTGTCTGGTGCCGCAGCGCGATCCGATCCAGACTGCAAAGCTCGTAGCCTCGCTCGACCAGGTCTCGAACGGGCGCTTTCTGTTCGGGGTCGGCGGCGGCTGGAACCGTGACGAGATGGAGGATCACGGCACGGTGTTCGGAACCCGCTTCAAGCTGATGCGCGAGCGGATCGAGGCGATGAAGGAAATCTGGACCAAGAACAAGGCCGAATTTCACGGCGACATGGTCGATATTCCCGAGATGATGACCTGGCCAAAGCCGGTGCAGAAGCCGCATCCGCCGATCCTGGTCGGCGGCGCCTTTCCGCATGCGGCACGCCGCGCGATCCGCTATGGCGACGGCTGGTGCCCGATCGGAGGGCGGCCCGGTGCCAGCCCGATCGACGTGCTGGCGCAATTCCGCCAGATGGCGAGCGATGCGGGGCGCGACCCGAATTCCTTGCCGATAACGATGTTCAACCCGGAGGAGGATGCCGATCAGCTCGCCCGTTGGCGTGATCTCGGCATTGCGCGGGCGGTCGTCATGCTGCCCTCGGAGCCGAGCGACAAGATCCTTCCGGTGCTCGACCGCTGGGCCGGGCTGATCCGCCGCACCGGCCACTGATGACATAAACCGGGGAGGATCGGATATGGACCTTCGCTTCTCCGCCGAGGAGCTGGCGTTTCGCGACGAGTTGCGTGGCTTTATCCACGACAATTTGCCGGACGATATCCGCGAGCGGATGCGGCTCGGCTATGCACCACGCAAAGAGGACACCGTGCGCTGGCAACGCATCCTCAATGAGCGCCACTGGGCTGCGTTCAACTGGCCCAAACAATATGGCGGCCCCGGCTGGACGCCGGTCGAGCGCATGATTTTTCTCGAAGAAAACCAGCTGGCGCCGGCGCCCGAGGTCTCGTCGTTCAACATCACGATGATCGGCCCGGTGCTGATCCAGTTTGGCACCGGGGAGCAGAAGCGCCGCTTTCTGCCGCGCGCCGCCAATATCGACGATTGGTGGTGCCAAGGCTTTTCCGAGCCGGGTGCCGGCTCGGACCTCGCCTCGCTGAAGACCGCCGCCAAGCGCGAGAACGGTCACTACGCCGTCAACGGCCAGAAGATCTGGACCTCGACCGCGCATCACGCCGATTGGTGCTTCTGCCTGGTGCGCACCGACCCCGCTGCCAGAAAGCGGCAGGAAGGGATTTCGTTTCTGCTGATCGACATGAAGACGCCGGGGATCACGGTGCGCCCGATTATCTCGATCGACGGCAGCCATCATCTGAACGAGGTATTCTTCGACGATGTGCGGGTGCCGGCCGAAAACCTCGTTTACGAGGAAAACAAGGGCTGGGACGTCGCGAAATACCTGCTCGGCCACGAGCGCACCGGCATCGCGCGCCTCGGCAAGTCAAAGGAGCGCGTCGCCTTCGCCAAGGAGATGGCGCACGAGATGCGCGCCCACGGCAAGCCGCTGATCGAGGATCCGGCGTTTCGCCAGCGGGTGGCGCAGCTCGAAGTTGACATGAAAGCACTGGAGATCACCCAGTATCGCGTCGTCTCGGCTTATGAGAAGGCCGAGGCCGGCAAGCCCGACCCGCTCTCTTCGGCGCTGAAGATCAAGGGCACCGAATTGCTGCAGGCGACAACCGAATTGGCGATGGATGTCGGCGGCCCGCTGGCGATGCCCGACTGGGCGCAGGAATTGGCCGCACTTTCGAACGAGCCCGAATTGGGTCCGGCCTGGGCCAGCGAGGCGACCAAGAGCTATCTGTTCCTGCGCGCCGCCTCGATCTATGGCGGCACCAACGAGATCCAGAAGAACATCCTGACCAAGGCGGTGCTCGGGCTCTAGCACGTGCTGCAACTCGGGTCCGTCATTGCGGGGAGCCTGGTCCCGGCATTGCAAGGAGCCCACCGGGCGACAAAGCAATCTCGGGCACGGGTCACCGTCACCGCCAAAATTGCTTCGCGGCAGTCGCAATGACCCGAATTTTTCCGCAAGCTTCTGGTTCAGGACACTGACATGGATTTCGAGCTTTCGGACGAACAGCGGCTGTTGCGCGACAGCATCGATCGGCTGCTCGCCGACCATTACGGTTTTGCGCAGCGGCGCGGCTATCTTGCCGAGCCCGACGGCTGGAGCCGGGCGATGTGGCGGCACTATGCCGAGCTCGGCCTCTTGGGGTTGCCGTTTGCCGAGGAATATGGCGGCTTTGGCGGCGGTGCGGTCGAGACTATGCTGGTCATGGAGGCGTTCGGCCGCACGTTGGCGCTCGAACCCTATCTTCCGACCGTCGTGCTGTGCGGTACGGCGCTGCGCCTCACCGGCAGCACCGCCCAGCAGGCGGCACTGCTGCCGCAGATCGGCGAGGGTCGGATCACCCTCGCCTTCGCCCATGGCGAGCGGCAGGCGCGCTACGATCTCGCCGACGTGCTGACGACGGCACAGCCCAGAGGCGGCGGCTGGGTGCTCGACGGCGCCAAGAGTGTGGTGATCCATGGCGACCGCGCCGACCGGCTCGTCGTCAGCGCGCGCATTGCGGGCGAGCGCGACGACCCCGACGGCATCAGCCTGTTTCTGGTCGATCCGGCCGCGCCAGGCGTCGCGCGGCGCAGCTATCCGATGCGCGATGGCACGCGTGCCGCGGAGATTGCGCTGAGCGGGGTCGAGGTCGATGGCGACGCGCTGATCGGCGAGCCTGGCCGGGCATTTGCGGTCATCGAGCGCGTCGTTGAGACCGGCATCGCCGCGGTCACCGCCGAGGCGGTGGGTGCGATGGAAGCAACCCACGCGATGACCCTCGAATATCTGAAGACACGCCAGCAATTCGGCAAGCCGATCGGTCAGAACCAGGCGCTGCAGCACCGTTCGGCCGAGATGCTGATCGCGCTCGAAGAGGCCCGCAGCATGGCAATGCTGGCGACGATGACGGTCGAGGAGCCGGATCCAATGGAACGGGCACGCAGCCTCTCGATGGCCAAGGTCGGGGTCGGCCAAGCCGCACGTTTTGTGTCACAAAACGCGATCCAGCTGCATGGCGGCATCGGCATGACCGAGGAATACGCGGTCGGCCACTATTTCCGCCGCTGCATGGTCATCGAGCACATGTTCGGCGACACCGCGCACCATCTCTCGCTTCTCGCCGACCGGATCCGCTGACGGCCGCAGCCGGCGGTCTGCTGGCGCCCCCGGCAAACGGCCCGGTCGCGCGCCGCGCGGCGAGGGGCTACCGGTCGATGCCGCCCATGCAGAGGTATTTGACTTCGAGATATTCCTCGATGCCGTATTTCGAGCCTTCGCGGCCGATGCCGCTTTCCTTCATGCCGCCAAAGGGGGCGACCTCGGTCGAGATGATGCCCTCGTTGATGCCGACGATGCCGTATTCGAGCGCCTCGGCGACCCGCCAGATGCGGCCGATGTCGCGGCTGTAGAAATAGGCGGCGAGGCCGAACTCGGTGTCAACATGTTGGCGCCCTTATTGCAGAAATTCACGTTTCCGTTGTGCCAGGGTATGGAATTTCGTATCCTGTTCTGAAACCGATTTTTCATATCCGCGCCAAGTGGAACCAGCTATGGATCAGGTCGTGGAAGCGGGCTGGGCGAACGCCTTCAGGATTATGAAGACGAACTACTCCCTTACCGATGACGCGATTTGTGTTTTCGCGATCAACCTGCGCTTCAATCTCGACGACATACAGACGATTGTAAGCGAAGCCATCACCGGCGGCGGAGACGATAAAAAGTGCGATGTTCTTTATGTTGATAAGGAACGTGAGATTGCCGTCATTGCTCAGTGCCATGTTTCAAAGAGGAATAGAGAGGCGGCGCCAGCGAATAAAGCCTCCGATCTGAACACAGCTCTCACTTGGCTGCTTTCAACAGATCTGGATCATCTGCCCGACGCGCTCAAGGGGCGAGCCGATGAGCTACGTAGCGCCATCAATGCCGGTGAAATCAAGCAGTTCTACATATGGTATGTTCACAACCTGCCGTGCTCTAAAAATGTTCGGGATGAGCTCCACGCAGTCGAGAACACTGCAAGGGCTGCGCTGACACGATACCCATCAGGTCAGGACATCAACATTTTCGCCGAGGAGATTTGTGAGGCCCAGCTTGACCGCCTCTACATGCAGGCTGAACGGACCGTCATCGTCACCGACGAGATTACGACCCTGGTTCCGGACGCGATGGAGATTAAAGAGGCAGATTGGACTTCGGTTGTTACAACTGTCCGCGGTTCCTGGTTACATCACCTTTACCACCGATACAAGACCGACCTCTTCTCCGCCAACCTGCGGGGATACCTCGGCTCGAGGGAGAGTGACTCCAATATCAATAATGGAATCAAGACAACAGCCCACGAGCAGCCGAGAAATTTTTACGTCTATAACAACGGCATAACGGCGCTTGTCCTGGATTACGAACTGGGAAGGCGTTCGAGAGGTGGAAGAAAGCTCAAGATCAACGGCATTTCGATTGTGAATGGAGCGCAGACGACTGGCTCGATCGCCAACCTCGTCGAGCCACCTTCGTCTGATATGCAGGTTGCGATGCGCTTTGTGAAGTCGAATAAGGACGCGATTATAGCAAACGTCGTCCGCTTCAATAACTCTCAAAACAAGATTCAGGCCGCAGATTTCAGAAGCACCGACTCGATCCAGGAGCGGCTCCGGACCGAGTTCGACGCCATCCCGGACGCAGAGTATGAAGGCGGACGTCGCGGAGGCGTTAGCGATGCCATCAAAAGGAGCAAATTTACACTTCCGTCCTACACTGTAGGGCAGTCGCTCGCAGCATTCCATGGAGATCCGGTCACCGCCTACGACAAGAAATCGGAACTCTGGACCAGAGAGACGAATTACCGACGGATTTTCACCGATCGGACAACGGCACAACATATCGTATTCTGCTACTCACTCCTAAGCGCGGTGAACGATCGGAAATTGGAGCTTTCTCAGAAGCAGAAGAGCGATCCCTCGTCGCTGACAAACATCGAAAACATCAGTTTGGCTTTCTTGACTAAGAAGGGAGCTAATTATCTCCTGGTACACGTGATCTCCCAATGCATGGAAACGATACTTGCTAAGCCGATACCGAACCGTTTCGACCTGCACTTCTCAAAAAATGTTACGCCTGGCACCGCCACGAAGTTCTGGTTGCCGATCATCGATATGATGCTTTCTCTATCGAACCAGCTGGAGAGTGCCTTCTCTCGAAACCGTATCTCGAATGAAAGCATCTCGAAGGCCGTTCCGAACTTCGTTGGCGTAGTCGCCTCGATTAGCGCCCTGCAAAAGGACACGTTCGAGAAGTTCGCCTCGCATACGCAGTTAGGTTACTAAAGCGGCGAGCGCAATGTGTGCCAAGGGCCCACGCGAGAGCTGACGGCTACGATTGATTGGCGCAAAAAAGTCATAACCGGCCAACGTGTCTGACGTGCTGTCCGGTGGTGTCGCATGATACGCGGCGCAGTTCCGGCGAACTCGAATCTGACCCCTCAACGAAGACGGCGCGCCGGCAGTGACGGTTGGGACTATCCCCCACCCGGATCCGGCGCGCCAACACCTTTACCGGTCGATCCCGCCCATGCAGAGGTATTTGACTTCGAGATATTCCTCGATGCCGTATTTCGAGCCTTCGCGGCCGATACCGCTTTCCTTCATGCCGCCAAAGGGCGCGACCTCGGTCGAGATGATGCCCTCGTTGATGCCGACGATGCCGTATTCGAGCGCCTCGGCGACGCGCCAGATGCGGCCGATGTCGCGGCTGTAGAAATAGGCGGCGAGGCCGAACTCGGTGTCGTTGGCCATGCTTATCGCCTCGGCCTCGGTCTTGAAGCGATAGAGCGGCGCCACCGGGCCAAACGTCTCCTCCTTGGTGATGATCATGTCGGTCGTGACATCGGTCAGCACGGTCGGCTCGTAAAAGCTGCCGCCCAACGCGCTGCGCTTGCCGCCGATCACGACCTTCGCACCCTTCCTGAGGGCATCGGCGACATGCGCCTCGACCTTTTCGATCGCTTTCATATCGATCAGCGGGCCGATCACCGCACCCGGCTCGAACCCTTGGGCGACCTTCATCGCGCCCGCGGCCGCAGCGAGCTCCTTTGTAAAGGCGTCATAGACCCCGTCCTGCACCAGGATGCGGTTAGCGCACACACAGGTCTGGCCGGCATTGCGATATTTGGAGGCGATCGCCCCCTTGACCGCCATCTCGATATCGGCGTCGTTGAACACGATAAACGGCGCATTGCCGCCGAGTTCGAGCGACATCTTCTTGACCGTGCCGGCGCATTGCTCCATCAGCAATTTGCCGATCTCGGTCGAGCCGGTGAAGGAGAGCTTGCGCACGGTAGGGTTGCTGGTCAGTTCGCCGCCGATCTCCCTGGCGCCGCCGGTCACACAGGAAAACACCCCCTTTGGCACCCCGGCGCGCTCGGCCAGCTCGCACAGCGCCAGCGCCGAATAGGGCGTCGCAGTCGCCGGCTTGACCACCATCGTGCAGCCGGCAGCGAGCGCTGGGCCGGCCTTGCGGGTGATCATCGCCGAGGGGAAATTCCACGGCGTGATCGCCGCGGTGACGCCGATCGGCTCCTTGGTCACAACGATGCGCTTGTCGGCCATATGCGCCGGGATCGTGTCGCCGTAGACGCGCTTTCCTTCCTCGCCGAACCATTCGATAAAGGCGGCGGCATAGGCGATCTCGCCCTTCGACTCGGCTAAGGGCTTGCCCTGCTCGGCGGTCATCAGCGCCGCCAGATCCTCCTGGTTCGCCATCATCAGATCGTACCAGCGGCGCAGGATATGGGCGCGCTCCTTGGCGGTCCTGGCGCGCCAGGCCGGCAATGCGCGATCGGCCGCCTCGATCGCCCGCCGCGTCTCCTCGGCACCCATCCGCGGCACCGTGCCGAGGGTTTCGTCATTTGCCGGGTTGGTGACCGGGATCGTGCCGCGGTTCAACGCATCGACCCATTCGCCATCGACATAGCATTGCTGGCGGAACAGCTTTTCGTCACTGAGCTTCATCGCGCCGCCTCCCTCGTCTGATCAAAAGATAGGTACGGCCGGCCTCGATCTTTGGCAAGATTGGCGGCCGAGACGGCAGGAATTCCCGGGTGTCGTAGGACTGAGATGCTGCTGGCCGAAGCTATCCTCGCCGTGCACCTCGCGATCATCCTGTTCAATGTGCTGGGGCTGATCGTCGTGCCGCTCGGCGCCGTCTGCGGCTGGCGGTTTGTGCGGGTGCGCTGGTGGCGGGTGCTGCACATCCTGCTGCTCGCCACGGTCGCGGTCCAGGCGGTCGCCGGGCGGGCCTGCATCCTGACCGTGTGGCAGGCGGCACTCTCCGGTTCCACGACGGCACCTACGCCGCTGTTGATGGGGTGGGTCAATCGGCTGATTTACTGGCGGTTGCCGCTCTGGGTGTTCGCCGTGCTCTATGTTCTCGTGTTCCTCTATGCGCTGGCGTTGATGGTGCTGGTCCCGCCACGGCGCCGCCCGGCCCCGGCGCAGATCGACCACACCATTACGCACAACTGACATCAAAGCGTGATATTCGCCGATCGCCGAGGCCGGCGCGGGATACCGATGCCCGCGGCAAGGGGACCAGCATGACCGTCATCAGGCAGAGCCGTCGCGGTTTTCTGAAGTCGATGGCGGCGACCGGCGGGGCGGCACTGTTGGCGTCGCGCTTCCCCGTCGCGGCTCGGGCCGCCGCACCCGACCTGCAGGGACTGCGCGACAAGATCGAGCACATCATCGTGATTTTTCAGGAAAACCGCAGCTTCGATCATTATTTCGGGGCCTACCAGCCGCCGGGCGGCGGTGCCGTGGCGGGTCTGCTCGATCACGAAGGCCGGATCGACGACCGCTTCGCCGGGCTGCAAAAAAATGCCGCGGGGGCGCCCTATCTCTATCTGCCGGTGCCGCTTCAGGTGCCCGGATTTCAGGATGCGCTGCTCGAAAACCGGCCGTTTCACCTCGCCCCTTACATCGCGGCCGAACACAACGTGCCGTGGGACCCGATGCATCATTTCTTTCGCATGTGGGCGCAAATGGATAAGGGCGCGATGGACCGGTTTGTCGCGCTGGCGCTCCCGGGGCATCATGTGCCGAGCAAGTCGGGAGCGCCGACCGACCCAATCGACATGATGTTTGCGCAGTCGACCCCGTCGGGCGCGGTGCTCGGCTTCTACACGCGCGACGATCTGCCGTTCTACCATCATCTCGCCGACGAATATGTCCTGTTTGACCATTTCTTTCAGGCGATGAGCGGCGGCTCGACCGGCAACGCGCTGTATTTGGCGGGGGCGCGCTCGGCGGTGCGGCACGACCCGCCCACGGGCACGATCGGCAGCTTGGCGCCGCCGGTTTTCGACCGCGCCTACGACAAGACCGGCATCATGATCAATGATCTGGCGCCGATAAACGGCCCGACCGAGGTGTTTATGGGGCCGCTCGATCTCAGTCCGCCACCCGAGGAGCAGACCTATCCCAATATCGGCGACCGGCTCAATGCCGCCTCGCTCTCCTGGGCCTGGTACAACGAGGGATGGAACGCGGTCAAGTCCTGGGCGTTGAAGACCGCGTTCGGCCCCGGTGACGGCTCGATCGTCGTCGACACGCCTGATCTTTATGTGTCGCACCATAATCCATTTCAGTATTACCCGAGCTGGTTTGGCAACGTCAGGGCCGGACACATCCGCGACGCCGAGGATTTCTTCGAGGATGTCAAAGCCGGCCGGCTGCCGGGCGTGTCGTTTGTCAAGGCGACCGGCGGACGCGACGAGCATCCGGCGAATTCGGCGCCGCGCTGGGGCGAGAAATGGGTCGCCCGCCTGTTGCAAGCGCTCGGCAGCAGCCCATTGTGGGCCAAGAGCGCGGTCGTCGTCACCTATGACGAAGGCGGCGGCTTTTGGGACCACGTGGCGCCGCCCCGCCCCGATGCCTACGGTTGCGGCACCCGCGTGCCGGCCTTGCTGATGAGCCCGTGGGCGCGGCGCGGTTATATCGATCACCGGATCGCCGACACGACCTCAGTGCTGGCGCTGATCGAGGCGCGCTTTGGTCTCAAACCGCTGCAGCAGCGCGACGCCCACGCCTACAATCTGCTCGGCGGCCTCGATTTCAGCCAGAAGGCGCGCCCGCCGGCCTTCGGCTGACGCCGCGAGAGCGCCGCGAACCCGCGCAGACCGGGGCGGCACGGTAACTCGCGATCATTCTCGCCCTTGCCGCCGCGCGGTAGCATACTGGCTGGCGTCAATGCGGCGGAGGGCTCGGGGTTGCTGCGCGACCGGCGCATTCTGTTGATCATTTCGGGGGGGATCGCGGCATACAAGAGCCTCGAGCTGATCCGCCGGCTGCGCGAGCGGGGTGTCGCGGTGCGCGCGATCATGACCGCGGCGGCACAGCATTTCGTCACCCCGTTGTCGGTCGCCTCGCTGTGCGAGGACAAGGTCTACACCGATCTGTGGTCGCTGACCGACGAGAGCGAGATGGGTCATATCCGTCTGTCGCGCGAGGCCGATTTGGTCGTCGTCGCACCAGCGAGCGCCGATCTGATCGCCCGCATGGCGGCGGGGCTTGCCGACGATCTGGCGACAACCGCACTGCTCGCTTCGGACAAGCGGGTGCTGATCGCGCCGACGATGAATTTGCTGATGTGGGCGCATCCGGCGACCCAGGCCAATCTCGCGAGCTTGGCGGCGCGCGGTGTGGTGCGGGTGGGGCCCGGCTCGGGCGAGCTCGCCTGCGGTGAGGTCGGCTCCGGCCGCATGGCCGAGCCCTTGGAGATCGTCGCCGCGATCGAGGGGATGCTTTCCGGCGGGGAGATGCTGGCGGGCGAAGCGCCTCTCGCCGGCCGGCGGGCCCTGGTAACGAGCGGCCCGACACGCGAGCCGATCGACCCGGTGCGCTACCTCTCGAACCACTCCTCGGGCAAGCAAGGCCACGCGATCGCGGCGGCGCTCACCACGCTCGGCGCCGCTACGGTTCTGGTTTCCGGGCCGACCCAGGAGCCTGCACCACCCGGCGTGCGAGTGATCCCGGTCGAGACCGCGGACGAGATGCTGACGGCGTGCGAAGCGGCACTCCCGGTCGATGTCGCTGTCATGGCCGCTGCGGTCGCCGACTGGCGGGTCGAGCGCATTGCCGGCCACAAGCTCAAAAAGGACGGTGGCGGCCCGCCGCTGCTGCGGCTGGCCGAAAACCCCGACATCCTCGCCCGGATCGCGCAGCGCTCCAACGGCCGGCCCGAACTCGTCATCGGCTTTGCCGCCGAGACCGAAGACCTGATCGCCAATGCCCGCGCCAAACGCGCGCGCAAGCAATGCGACTGGGTCCTGGCAAACGACGTTTCCGCCGGCACCGGCACGTTCGGCGGCGACCGCAACACGATCCATCTCGTCGATGGCGACGGTGTCGAGGATTGGCCGGTCTTGACCAAGCGCGAAGTCGCCATCCGCCTGGCGGAGCGGATCGCAACACATCTGCGCTCGCCGTGAAGCCCGCGTGAAGAGCGCGCTCCAAATCCGTAATGCACGGGGCTCACCCTCGGGGTTTCCGGTCGTCAACGGCCGCCCGGAGCATACGCCACAGCACCGGCGGCGCGGTGCGACCCGCTTCGAGGTCGCTTGTGGCGGACGGATTCCGGGACGACACTGTTCAACTGAGACACGATGAATGTCTGGCGGTGGGCCGCATGACATGGTTCGCCTGACCAAAAAGCTTCTGTTTGCAATCGAGGCGGTGCTCGACATCGCCTATAATGGCGGCATGGTGCCGGTACGTTCCGCCGAAATCACCGAGCGGCAGGGCATCCCCCGCCGCTACCTCGAACCGGTGCTGCAGGAACTGGTACGGCACGGCATCCTGCTCGGCATCCGCGGGCCGAGCGGCGGATACCGGCTGGCGCGCGAGCGGCGGCTGGTCAGCCTCGGCGATATCGTGCGCACCGTGCGCGGGCTCGAAACCGCCGAGGACCCGATCAGCGATCCCGCGGGCAGCGATCTCGGCCGGCAGATCGTGCGTCCCCTGTGGCTTGAATTGCAGGAGGAGATGATGCGGCGGCTCGACGCCGTGACGCTCGACGATCTGTGCACCAGCGCGCACCGCGCCGGCATCTCCGGGCGCCCGAGCGAATTCAGCGATTTCGACATTTGAACAACGCGGGTGGCTGGACCGGCCGGGTGGGGCGATCGGGGTGGAAAGGGTGAACCGCCCCGGTCGGGGCGCGTTGCGGCGGCGCCCGGCCAAGCCTAAATAATCAAGCCTAAAAAAGGGCCCACGCCTGACGGGACGGAGGACAATGAACACCCCCGGTGCGAAGAACGCCCGTGTCGCCGAATTTCGCGGCCGGGTCTATGACAGCATCATCGAGACGATCGGCGCTACTCCGCTTGTCCGCGTCCACCGGCTGGCACAGCAGGCCGGGGTCAAAGCCGATATTCTTGCGAAATGCGAGTTCTTCAACCCGCTGGCCTCGGTCAAGGATCGCATCGGCGTGGCGATGGTTGCTGCCGGCGAAGCCGACGGCAGGATCAAGCCCGGCACCGTGCTGATCGAGCCGACCTCGGGCAACACCGGTATCGCGCTCGCCTTTGTCTGCGCCGCCAAGGGCTACCGCCTGATCCTGACCATGCCCGACAGCATGTCGATGGAACGCCGGCGGATGCTGCTGCTGCTTGGCGCCGAGCTGATCCTCACGCCAGCTGCGCAAGGCATGAAGGGCGCAATCGCCAAGGCTCACGAAATCGCAGCGTCGCTGCCCGACGCCTTTATCCCGCAACAGTTCCAGAACCCGGCCAACATCGACATCCATCGCCGTACCACCGCCGAAGAAATCTGGAAAGATACCGGCGGCAAGGTCGATGTCGTGATCAGCGGCGTCGGCACCGGCGGTACCCTGACCGGTGTCGGTGCGGTGCTGAAGCCGCGCAAACCCGGGCTCAAGATGATCGCGGTCGAGCCCGAGGACAGCGCCGTGCTGTCGGGCGGCGCACCGGGACCGCACCGCATCCAAGGGCTCGGCGCCGGCTTCATCCCCGAGATCCTCGATACCAGCCTGATCGATGAGGTCGTGCGCATCGGCAACGACACCGCGTTCCGCACCGCGCGCGAGGTGGCGCGGCTCGATGCGCTGGCCGTCGGGATCTCGTCGGGTGCGGCACTGGCCGCCGCTCTCGAAATCGGCAAGCGGCCCGACATGGCTGGCAAGACGATCGTCACGGTGTTGCCAGACTTTGCCGAGCGCTACCTGTCCACGGCTCTGTTCGATGGTCTCTGAGAGGATCGCGGTGGAACTCAGCGAGGAGCAATTTCAGCGCTACGCCCGGCACCTGATCCTCGACGAGGTCGGTGAGGAGGGCCAGGCCCGCCTGCTGCAGTCGCGCGTGCTCGTGGTCGGCGCCGGCGGGCTCGGCTCGCCATTGCTGCTCTATCTGGCTGCGGCCGGGATCGGCACGATCGGCATCGTCGATCACGACCGCGTCGATCTGACCAACCTGCAGCGCCAGATCGTCCATGCGACGCCGAGTGTCGGCGCTCTCAAGGTGGACAGCGCGCGGCAGACGCTGGCGGCGGTCAACCCGGAGGTGCGGATCGACACCCACCCGTTCCGGCTCGGGCCGGACAACGCCGCGGCGCTGATCGCCGGCTATGATCTTGTCGCCGACGGCAGCGACAATTTCGCGACACGCTATCTGTTGACCGAGCTGTGCTGCCGGCTCGAAAAGCCGCTGGTGGCGGCGGCGCTGTCGCCGTTCGAGGGCCAGCTGTCAACCTTCCGGCCCTATCTCGGTGCCGGCCATCCCTGCTATCGCTGCCTGTTTCGCGAGCCGCCGCCACCCGATCTCGTCCCGCGCTGCGAGGAGGCCGGCATCCTCGGCGCCGTGGCCGGCGTGCTCGGCACGCTCCAGGCGGTCGAGGTGCTGAAGGAGCTCCTCGGATTGGGCGAGAGCCTCGACGGCACCCTCCTGTTATACGATGCGCTGCGCGCCCGCTTCCACCCGATCAAGATTGCCAAAGACGCGGAGTGCCCGACCTGCGGCACACCGGCGCTCGCCGCCGATTAGCTGGAGCGATCGCGTCAACCACCCGGGGCGCCCGCCGCCCCGGTAGCGGGCCCGGATCCGCCCGATCTCGCAGCGCCGGCCCGCAACGCAGCAATGCAATCGAGGTCGGTCCATCGGACAGCGACCGCACCCGCTTTTGCAGACGCCAGGTCTGCGACCCAGCCGCATCGCTGCTTTCAGGCGCCGCCGATCTTTATGTCGCGCTTATGCCGGACGGGTTTTTTGCGTATCGAATTTTAACGGCGGCGCATGCCATTGATCGCGCAAAAGAACGGCGTCGCGCACCACCGTTGCGTCTCCAACATGCGCGTTTTCAAGGCTCATCGAATGCTCGATTCCCTGATGATCGCATACGGCGCCGGGTTCTTTGCCGCAGCGATTCTCTATGTGCTCGCCTGCGAGAGAATGTGAGGCGGCGATGCTGTTCGGCTACATCCTCGGCGCCATCGTGACCGTAGTGGTCACGGTCTATCTCGTCTATGCGCTGATCAATCCCGAGCGCTTCTAGATGCCCGAGCGCTTTAGATGACCGCGAACGGATGGGTGCAGATCGCGCTGTTCGGCGCGATCGTGATTGCCATCACACGGCCACTCGGCGGCTACATGACGCGCGTCTTCGCCGGCGAGCGCACGTTTTTATGGCCGGTGCTGCGCCCGATCGAACGCGCGGTCTATTGGTGCTGCGGCGTCGATGAGAGCGAGGAGCAGCATTGGCTGACCTATGCGGTCTCGATGCTGCTGTTCAGCGTCGTCGGCTTTCTGGCGCTTTATGCGCTGCAGCGGCTGCAATGGTATCTGCCGTTCAACCCGCAGGGCCAGACCGGGGTCGAACCGAGCCTCGCCTTCAACACCTCCGTCAGCTTTGTCACCAACACCAACTGGCAGGCCTACAGCGGCGAGACGACGATGGGCTATCTGGTGCAGATGGTCGGGTTGACCGTGCACAATTTTGTCTCGGCGGCGACCGGCATTGCGCTGGCAATGGCGCTGATCCGCGGCTTTGTGCGCAGCGAGGCCAACGCGATCGGCAATTTCTGGGTCGATCTGACCCGCTGCACGCTCTACATCCTGCTGCCGCTGTCGGTCGTGCTCGCGCTCTTCTATGTCTGGCAGGGCATCCCGCAAAATCTCGGCGCCTATGTCAATGCGACGACCCTCGAAGGCGCCAGGCAGACGATTGCGCAGGGCCCGGTTGCCTCCCAAGAGGCGGTCAAGCTTCTCGGCACCAATGGCGGCGGGTTCTTCAACGCCAACTCGGCGCACCCTTATGAAAATCCGACCGCGCTGACCAATCTCGTCCAGCTGATCTCGATCTTCTCGATCGGCGCGGCATTGACCAACGTGCTGGGCCGCATGGTCAAGGACGAGCGGCAGGGCTGGGCGATCTTTGCCGCGATGGGGCTGTTGTTCCTCGCCGGTGTGACCACCGCCTATTGGTCCGAGGCGCACGGCAATCCGGCCTTTGCCGCGTTTGGTATCACGTCACCAGGTCCGCAGCAGGCGGGCGGCAACATGGAAGGCAAGGAGGTGCGCTTCGGCATCGCCGATTCAACCCTCTACGCGACAGTGACCACCGACACCTCGTGCGGTGCGGTCAATTCGATGCACGACAGCTATCTGCCGTTGGGCGGCATGGTCCCGCTCATCAACATGCAGCTCGGCGAGGTGATCTTCGGCGGCGTCGGGTCCGGCCTCTACGGCATGCTGGCCTTCGCGATCATCGCGATGTTCATCGCCGGGCTGATGGTCGGGCGGACCCCGGAATATCTCGGCAAAAAGCTCGAAGCGAAGGAGGTCAAGATGACCATCCTCGCGCTGCTCAGCCTGCCCTTGTCGATCCTCGGCTGGACCGCGCTGGCGGTTGTGCTGCCGGCCGGGCTCGCCGGCATCGCCAATCCCGGACCGCACGGCTTCAGCGAAATCCTTTACGCCTACACCGAGGGCACCGCCAACAATGGCAGCGCGTTTGCCGGGCTGTCGGCCAATACGCTCTTTTACAACACGACAACCGCGGCGGCGATGCTGATCGGCCGCTTCATTTTCGTCATCCCGCTATTGGCCGTCGCCGGGTCGCTCGCCCGGAAGAAGCTGCTGGCGCCGTCTGCCGGCACCTTCCCGACCAACCGGCCATTGTTTGTCGGGCTCTTGGTCGGCGTCGTCTTGATCATCGGCGGCCTGACCTATTTCCCGGCGGTGTCGCTCGGCCCGGTCACCGAGCAGGTAGCGATGAACCAGGGCAGGCTCTACTCCGGGCCGTGAGCGCCCGCAGAAGCGATGAATGGCAATCGTGCTCGTCCCTCCGGCGCCGACAGGAGCCTTGGCGGTCCGTTCTACCGGCCTGCATGGATGCCGGTCGCGGCGAGCGGAAGGACGCGAAAAACCAGGAAATATCGGATGACCGACCTCACCCCGATCATCAGCCTGCCGCGGGGCGGGCTCGCCAGGCGCAATCTGCGACCGATGTCGCTGTTCGACCGGTCGCTGCTCGTGCCGGCGATCTGGGCCTCGTTCCGGAAGCTCGACCCGCGCACGCTGGTCAAGAACCCGGTCATGTTCTGCGTCGAGATCGTCTCGGTGCTGACCACGATCTTCTTTCTGCGCGACCTCCTGTTCGGCGCCAGCAAGATCACTGGCAGCAATGCGCTGTTTTCCGGCCAGATCACGATCTGGCTGTGGTTCACCGTGCTGTTCGCGAATTTTGCCGAGGCGGTCGCCGAAGGCCGCGGCAAGGCCCAGGCCGACTCGCTGCGCCGCACCCGCACCGAGGCGAAGGCCAAGCGGATCGTGGCAGCACGGTCGAACCCATTCGATCTCGTCGATGCCGCGGCGCTCAAACCCGGCGATCTGGTGCTGGTCGAAGCCGGCGATCTGATCCCGAGCGACGGTGAAGTCGTCGAGGGTGTCGCCTCGGTCGACGAAGCGGCGATCACCGGCGAATCGGCGCCAGTCATCCGCGAGAGCGGCGGCGACCGCTCGGCCGTGACCGGCGGCACGACGGTCACCTCGGATTGGCTCAGGGTAAAAATCACCGCGGCGCAGGGCTCGACCTTTCTCGATCGGATGATCGCGCTGGTCGAGGGTGCGGTGCGGCAAAAAACGCCAAACGAGATTGCGCTCAATATCCTGCTCGCCGGGATGACGCTGATCTTTGTGTTCGCCACCGTGACGATCCCGAGCTTTGCCGCCTATGCCGGGGGTGCCGTCTCGGTCGTCGTGCTGACCGCGCTCTTCGTGTGCCTGGTCCCGACGACAATCGGCGCGCTGTTGTCGGCGATCGGCATTGCCGGGATGGACCGGCTGGTGCGCTTCAACGTGCTGGCGATGTCGGGCCGTGCCGTCGAGGCCGCGGGCGATGTCGATACCCTGTTGCTCGACAAGACCGGGACGATCACGCTCGGCAACCGGCAGGCGACCGAATTCGTAGCGCTGCCCGGTATTGCCGAGGCCGCGCTCGCCGATGCGGCGCAGATCGCCTCGCTGTCGGACGAGACCCCCGAAGGCCGTTCGATCGTCGTGCTGGCCAAGGAGAAATACGGGCTGCGCGGGCGCGAAATGGCACCGCTCGATGCGCGCTTCGTGCCGTTCACGGCGCAGAGCCGGATGAGCGGCATCGATATCGGCGGCAGCTCGATCCGCAAGGGGGCCGTCGATGCGGTGACCGCGTTCGCCGAGAGTCGCGACACCGCCTCGGTTTGGTGGCGTGGCCCGGCAGGTCCACCGGCAGCAGCTCTGCGCGCGGAAGCTTCCGACGCGGTTCGGCAGATTACCGTCATAGCCGAGCGCATCGCCAAGGAGGGCGGCACACCGCTCGCCGTCGCCAGGGACGATCGTCTGCTCGGCGTGATCCATTTGAAGGACATCGTCAAGGGCGGGATCCGCGAGCGCTTTGCCGAATTGCGCCGGATGGGCATCCGCACGGTCATGATCACCGGCGACAACCCGCTGACCGCGGCGGCGATCGCGGCCGAATCGGGCGTGGACGACTTACTCGCCGAGGCCCGGCCCGAGGACAAGCTTGCGCTGATCCGTGACGAGCAGGCGAAGGGCAAGCT
>JBOHME010000035.1:0-35512 GCA_050729795.1 Allostellaceae bacterium
TCGTTGCACACCAGCCGCCAACTCTCCTCGGTAACCCGCAAAAATCCTCGCCAAACCTCCAGCCAACCCGCAATCGACCCTTTTTCAGCAGCCTGCTAGGTGTCCGAACGGGCCGGCACATTCGCGAACAGATCACCGAGACCCTCGGCCATCGTCGGATGCGCGAAGATCGCGTCGCGCATGCGCGGGTAGGGCAGCTCGGCCAGCATCGCGGTCTGCACTGCGGTCATCACCTCACCGGCCTCGGCGCCGATCATCGTAAAACCGAGAATGCGATCGTCGCTGCCGATCAGCACCTTCATAAAGCCCTGGGTTTCGCCCGTCGTCGCGGTGCGTCGCACACCGCTCATCGGCAGCCGGGCGACGCGGGTGCGCAGACCCCGGCTTTGAGTGTCGCGCTCGCTCAGTCCGACATGGGCGAGCGGCGGGTCGGTGAACATGCAGTATGGGACGAGTCGGTCGCGCGTGCTGCGCTGCCCGCCGGCGAGATTGTCGCGGATGATACGGAAATCATCGATCGAGACATGGGTGAATTGCGGACTGCCGGCGCATTCGCCGATGGCCCAGACATCGGGAGCCGTTGTCTCCAGCCGCTCGTTGGTGCGGATGTAGCCGTGCGCGTCGAGCGCGACACCGGCGGCTTCGAGACCGGCTTCGGCGGTGTTCGGGACGCGCCCCGCCGCGACCAGGATATCGCTGCCCGCGAGCGTCTGCTCGCCGGAAGGAGTGCGCAGGGTCACGCCGACCTCGGTTCCCGACCGCCCGGTCACGGCGAGCGGCTCAGCCGATAGCAGGAGCCGGATGCCCTCCGCGCTCAGGATCGTCTGCATTTCATTGGCGATATCGGGGTCTTCGCGGGCCATCAGCTGCGACCCCGGCTCGATGACCGTCACTTCGCTACCAAAGCGGCGATAGGCCTGGGCCAGTTCGAGGCCGACATAGCCGCCGCCGAAGACGATCAGATGGGCCGGCACGGTATCGAGCTCCAGCGCCTCGATATGGGTCAGCGGCTGGGCGGCGGCGAGACCGGGAACATCCGGGATCGCGGCATGGGTTCCGAGGTTGAGAAAAACCTGGTCGCCCCCTAGCACCCGCGTGCCGCCATCGTTCAGCTGCACCTCGAGCGTTTTTGGCGCCACGAAATGTCCGGAGCCCATGATCAACTCGGTGCCGCTCGTTTCGTAAAGATTCAGATGGAGCGCGATCTCGGCCTCAACCATCTCGCGCTTGCGGCGGCGGACCGTCGCCATGTCGGTCATGGTCGGACCGGTCATCGTGCCGAACTGCGCCGCGTGCTGCGCCAGGTAGGCGACCCGCGCGCTCCAAATCTCGTTCTTGCTCGGGAGACAGGCGATGTTCGGGCACGATCCGCCGATCCAGCGGCGCTCGACGACAGCAGTGCGCCGGCCTGACCGCGCCATATGCCATGCCAAGAGCTTGCCACCAAAGCCGCTGCCCAACACCAGGATGTCAAACTGTTCCGGTTGCGCCATGAGCGTCCTCCGTTCATTGCTCGCGTGATCCGGTGACCGACGCCGGCCCACTGCAGCCGGGGCCGTTGGTTTACAGCAAATCTGCTTCGGCGGAAGATGCTGGCGCCGGGCGGCGGCGCGCGCCGGCAGAACGATGATAGGGTCGGCGGAGCCTGGGGCAAAGCGACACCGTGGCGCCGCTTCGGCTTGCGTTCGACCGATCGGCCAATAGGGACAATTCATTTCGCGATGTTTGCCGCCGGCCGTGCCGCGGCCACTGCTGCCGATGTGAGCAATCGCCCGCTCTATTGGCGAGCAGCATCACCGGCCCGCGCTTGCCTAATGCGTCATGGCTGTCACCGCGCCAACGCGTGTTGCGGCAATCGGAAAAAGGCGGGACGATCACCAATGCGGACCCGAGAATCCGCAAAATGTCGGTGAAGGAAAGCCAATGAAATATGACGTCGTGATCTGCGGCGGCGGCGCCGCCGGATCGGTCCTGGCCAGCCGGTTGGCGGCCGATGCGCAGACTTCGGTGCTGGTGCTGGAAGCGGGGCCCGACTATCCCGACCCGGCCCACCTTCCGGACGATGTCAAATTCGGCCACACGCGCTTTGCCGAAGCTCCGGACTCACAGCACAACTGGGCCTTGCGCGGCACCATTACCGAGGAGCAAGGGGCGATCCACGTCGCACAGGGAAAGGTGATCGGCGGCGGTTCGTCGATCAATGGCCAGGCGATGCAGCGCGGTTTTCCCGAGGACTACGACTCCTGGGCGGCGCTCGGCAACGATCAGTGGTCGTACGAAAAGGTGCTCCCTTATTTTCGCAAATCGGAACGCGATCTCGACATCCAGGACAATTATTGCCACGGGTCGGACGGGCCGATGCCGGTCAGGCGCCGGCAGACCGGTCCCACGCCGGCAATCCAGCAGGCCTTCCACGCCGCCTGCACCGCCGCCGGCCATGGCACTACCAATGACACAAACGGGCTCTATCCCGCCGGCCTCGGCGTGTCCCCGTCGAACAACATCGATGGGGTGCGGATGAGCACCGCGATGACGCATTTGAACCCGATGCGCGATCATCTGAACCTGACCGTGCGGGGCCGGGTGTTTGTCCGCAAGATCCTGATCGACAATGGCCGGGCTGTCGGCATCGAAGCTGAAAGCGGCGGCAAGGTCTTTGAGATCGAGGCCGACCGGATCGTGCTGAGCGCAGGCGCGATCCGGTCGCCGCAACTCTTGATGCTGTCGGGGATCGGGCCGGAGGAGCATTTGCGGGAGTTCGGAATACCGACCGAGCGCCATCTCCCCGGCGTTGGGCAAAACCTGATGAATCATCTGAGCGCCCAGCTGACCTTCAAGGTCAAGGACGGCGTCTCGCTTGCTGCGGGCCGTGACGCCACGCATTTCTCGTTGCACTACACCGCCGACGGGTCGGACGCGGTCAACGACATGGTTTTGCGGACGAGCCCGGTCATCGACGAGCGCGAGGAGCGCGTGCGCGGCGTCCGCACCAAATATCTGGTCGGCGATATTCCTGCCGAGCAGGCGGCACGGATTTCGTGCACCCTCGGGCTGCCCGACGGCTCCGGATATGTCAGGTTGGCCTCGGCCGACCCCGGTGTCCAGCCGGCCTTCAACTACTGTTATCTGCGGCACCCCAATGATATTCGCCGGGTGCGCGACGGTCTGCGATTTGCTGCGCGATTGCTGGAGTCGGATGCATACAAGGGCGTCGCCGACTACCGGATCCAGCCGGGTGACGCGACCCTCGCAGATGACGACGCGCTCGATCTGTGGGTCCGTCAGACCATCGGCACCGCCAGGCATGTATCCGGCACCTGCAAGATGGGAAGCGATGGCGATCCGATGGCAGTGGTCGACCAATATTGCAGGGTGAAGGGGATCCACGGACTCTGGGTGGCTGACGCGTCGGTGATGCCGCGCATTCCGCGGTCGGGGGGCGCCCATGCGACAGTGATCATGATCGGCGAGCGTGTCGTCGATTGGATCGCGGCGGGCTGACCACGGGCCTGGCCGGATCGCAAGCGAATCCGCTCGGGCCCCGATTGCCACAAAGTGACCCGGCTGCCGCACCGCTGCCTGGCGCGGCGGCACGGCAGATCGCTCAGTATCGCGCGTTGCCCGGAGTGCGGGGGAACGGGATCGCGTCACGCACATTGGCGAGCCCGGTGACATAGGCGAGGGTGCGCTCGAAGCCGAGGCCAAAGCCCGCATGCGGCACCGTCCCGTAACGCCTGAGGTCGCGGTACCACGCGTAGTGCTCGCGGTCGATGCCGCATTCGCCCATGCGCGCATCGAGCACTTCGAGTCGCTCTTCGCGCTGGCTGCCACCGACGATTTCGCCGATCCCAGGCGCCAGCACGTCCATTGCCGCGACAGTCCGCCCATCATCGTTGAGGCGCATATAGAACGCTTTGATATCTTTCGGATAGTTTACGACGATGATCGGCTTCTTTGCGTGCTTTTCAGTCAGATAGCGCTCGTGCTCGGATTGCAGATCGATGCCCCAAGCGACCGGAAACTCGAATTCCTGATTGGCCCGTTCGAGCACGCTGATCGCCTCACCATAGTCCATGCGCACAAATTCGGCAGCGACGATCCCCTCGAGCTTCGCCACCAGCCCCTTCTCGATCCGCTGATCGAAAAAGGCGAGATCGTCCTGCCGCTCGCTCAATAGTGCCGACAAAGCATGCTTGAGCAGCGCCTCCGCGAGGCTGGCATCGTCGGCGAGATCGGCAAAGGCGATCTCAGGCTCGATCATCCAGAACTCGGCGAGATGGCGGCTCGTATTCGAGTTCTCGGCACGGAAGGTTGGGCCAAAGGTGTAAACCTTGCTCAGCGCCAGACAGTAGGCCTCGACCGCGAGCTGGCCCGACACCGTCAGAAACGCCTCGCGGCCAAAAAAATCCTGGGCGAAATCGACATCGCCACTCGCCGTCCGCGGCAGATTGGCGAGATCAAGCGTCGACACCCGGAACAACGCCCCTGCCCCCTCCGCATCGGCGGCGGTGATGATCGGGGTGTTGACCCAGAAGAAGCCGTTTTCGTCGAAAAAACGATGGATCGCCTGGGCCAGGCTGTGCCGCACCCGCGCCGCTGCCGCAATCACATTGGTCCGCGGCCGCAGATGCGCCACTTCGCGCAGATATTCGAGCGTGTGCGGCTTGGGCTGGATCGGATAGGTCTCCGGGTCTTCGACCCAGCCGGTCACGCCGACCGCGCTCGCCTGCATTTCGAAGGGCTGGCCCTTTGCCGGCGACGGCACGACCTTTCCGGTTGCCTCGACCGCACAGCCGGCAGTCAGGCGCAGAATTTCGGCGGTGTAATTGGGCAGGGTGTTGGGCGCCACGACCTGCAGTGGCTGGAACGACGACCCGTCCGAGACATGCACGAACGAGATGCCCGCCTTCGAGTCGCGCCGGGTGCGCACCCAGCCCTTGATCGTGACCGGCGCATCCCGCCCGACCTCGCCGGTCAGGATCGCGCGCACGCTGACCGCCTGCTGCTGCATCGGGCAAGAGTGCCTCGCATGACGCGATGTGTCCAGCGGCGTGGCACGGCAGCCGACCCGGCAATTGCTTGGGACCCCGCGCTGCTGGCGGCACCGACCGATGGTTCAAGTGGGGCCCGGCCGGCGGTACGCGGCGCCCGGATGGATGGCCGGCAGCCGCGCATGCCCGAACAGCTTTTCACGCAACGTGCCGCGGCGGTAGTCGTGCTTGTAGACGGAGCGCTCCTGCAAGACCGGCACCACGAGATCGACAAAGTCGCGCAGGCTTTCGGGGGCGACGGTGCGACTGAGATTGAACCCGTCGATATCGGTTTTGGCGACCCAGTCGATCAGCTCCTCGGCAACCTCGTCGGCCGAGCCGACAATCGGCGCGTTGCGGCTGCCGAGCCCCATCCGGCCGATGATCCGCCGCACCGTCCAGGGGTCCGCGCTCGCTCGGGTAATCGCCTCCACCGCCGAATTCATCGCATCGTTCCTCACATAGCGGATCGGCTCATCTAGCGCATAGCGCGACAGGTCGATGCCGGTCGAGCTGGAGAAATGCGCGAGCGCCCCCTCGATGCTGGCATGCTCGTGATATTCCCGATATTTCTCCACGGCTTCGGCGTGAGTGCGGCCGACCACCACGGTGCGGCCGACAAAGATCAGGATGTCGTCGCGGCCGCGTCCATGGACCGCCGCGCGGGCGCGGATATCAGCAACGATGTCGCGGGTGATGGTCTTGTCCGGCCCGTTCAGAAAGATGCATTCGGCGTGGCTCGCGGCAAATTCGCGGCCGCGGGTCGAAGCTCCGGCCTGATAAAGAACCGGGGTGCGCTGCGGCGACGGCTCGGCGAGATGGATCGCATCGAGCTGGTAGTGACGGCCGCAATGCCGCACCCGATGCACCCGCCGCGGGTCCGCAAATATCCGGTTCGCCCGGTCGCGGAGCACCGCACCCTCTTCCCAGCTCGCCTCCCACAGCTGGTAGACGACAGCCATGTATTCGTCGGCCACCTCGTAGCGCCGATCGTGATCGGGCTGGGCCGGCAACCCCATGCCGCGCGCGGCGCTGTCGAGGTAGCCGGTGACAATGTTCCAGCCCACCCGGCCACGGGTCAGGTGGTCGAGTGTCGACATCCGGCGGGCAAACAGGTAGGGCGGCTCGTAGGTCAGGTTGGCGGTCACACCAAAACCGAGATGCGTCGTCACCGCCGCCATCGCCGGCACCAGCAGGAGCGGGTCGTTGACCGGGATCTGCACGGCATTGACGATCGAGGCTGCCGGACCATCCTCGTAGATGTCGTAGACCCCGACGATGTCGGCGAGAAAAATCCCGTCGAGCTTGCCGCGCTCGGCCAAACGCGCCAGCTCTTGCCAGTATTCGAGGGTGGTATACTCGGTCGAATGGTCGCGCGGATGGGTCCACATCCCGTGCTGGATATGCCCGACGCAATTCATGTCGAAAGCGTTGATACGAATTTCTTTCTTCATCACCGGAAACCTCGCCCGCGGTCACGGCTCCAGCGCGCTGCGCAAAATCTCGCGCGCCGGCAAGGTCCCGTCGAGCGGGCGCAAGGTGCGGCGCATGATCTTCCATTCCCCCCCGACGCGCACGAATTCCCAGCGGTTGGCAGACACCCGGTGCACATGAAAGCCTCGCGATGCGCCGTGGTTAGGCACGTCGAACACCGGCCCGACGCGGTCCGGCACGACGATCAGCAGGTAGGAGATCGCGATTGCGGTATCGCCGGTGACCCGCACATAGGGCAGCCCGCTGACATGCGCGATCCCCTCGTCGAGCGCGCGGCGGTGCTCGGGGGTCGAGGACCCGGCGGCGATCGCCGCGCGTCCGGCCGGCTGGGCGAATTGAGGGCTGCGGTCGAACACGCCATCCTCGGTCCAGACCGCGGCGACATGATCTGCCGCACCGGTGTCGGCGCCTGGCGGATGGCTGGCGATCAGATTGTAGATCGCGAGGCGGTCCTCGATCGCCCGTAGCCGCGCTTCGACCGTAGCGGCAGGGTTCGTGTCGTTCGTCATCGGCATCCTTTCCGTGGCGGCCGCTCGCCCCTCACCGAGGCTGCACCGACGAGCCCCGGGCCGCAGACGGGCCGATCGGCAGCGCCGGTCGCCGCTATTCAACCCACCGGCGACACACGATCGAGCCGCCGGACCCAGGCGGCGGGAAGGCCATGGGCGCGCGCTCCGTCCCGCAGCAGCGTAATATAGCGCAGCGAGGGCTGCCCGTCGGTTGCGTGGCCATTCGCGACATAGGTCATCGCCGCGATCGCTTGTCCTTCGCCATCCTCGACGGTCAGCCAGGTCGGGCGATAGGCGCCCCCGGGCACACCCTCGGTCGCGTTGAGACGCACCATCTCGCGCAACGTGATCTTGTACAGGACACCCCAGACCTGCTCTTCAGGATCGGGGCAGATATTGGCCGGTGCGGCCCGGCCGCGCGGGACGCCGTGGAGATTGAAACGCAACCGATACCCGCTGATGTGCGCCACCCGCCATTCGCGCGGTCGCATCCCGCGGCGCCCGGTAAAGATGCTATCGTGCATGTTCGAGCCGTAGGCGAAATACCATACGGTGTCGCCGGCCCGCCCAGCCAGTTCAAGACCGTGGAAGCGGTAATGCCACCGCGACAACAGCACGGAACGGGCGATCAGTCGGCGCAGCCGAGCCCTCGTCGTCGCCCGGACATGACGAAACTGCGGAATTGTGCCGCCGGTCGCCGCCATCGGTGGCCACCGGGTCGGCCTCATCGGGCGGCCGAACGCCGGCGTGCGGCGGCGACGGCGCGCGCGAGCCGTGGCAGCTCGGCCCCGCCCGCTATCTCGTCGAGGGTCAGGCGCAGGCGGCGGCGCCAGTTCGGATGTGCCACGGTCGTGCCCGGCAGATTGGCCTGCTCACTCTCGCCGACGACATCTTCGAGCTGCACCAGCATCAGCCGGGCCCGTGAGCCGGCGAGATAGCGCTGCACCGCTTCGCCGAGCGCGGGCGAATAAGTGGGCGCGCCGCTCGCCGAGAACAGCCGGCCGCGCTCTTCCGGATCCAGCAATCCCTCCGCGGCCAGCGCTTCGAGCAGCAGGGTTCGGTCGCGGGCGCGTCCGTCGCGGTCGGCGTTTTCCGCAGCGGCATCGGGATAGAGACCGAGACGCTGTCGCCAGGCGATATCGCGACCGAGCCAGAACCCCTTGATCGTCGCGAGGTCGTGCGTGGCCGCGGCTGCCGCTGCGAGTGGCGGGTATTCGTGCGGCGGAGCGAAGCCGCCATCCGGGCGCCGCTCGAACATCAGGATGCGGTAGGACAAGAGATTGGCGCGCTGCATCGCCTCGCGAAAACCGGCGGGAACGGTGCCGAGATCCTCGCCGACCACGGCGCAGCCCTGACGGCCGCTTTCGAGCGCAACAAGGCGCAGCAGATCGTTGAACGGGTAGCGGACATAGCAGCCATCGGTCGCAGCCATCCCGTCGGGGATCCAATAGAGCCGGGAGAGCGACATCACGTGGTCAATGCGAAGGATGCCGGCATGCGCCATGTTGGCACGCAGGCAGGCGATAAAAGGCGCGTAGGCCTGTTGCTGCAAGACCAGCGGATGGAGTGGCGCCAGCCCCCAATTCTGCCCCGATCGGCTCAGCGTATCGGGGGGTGCGCCGATCGCCGCCCGCCTTGCGACCAGCGCCTGATCGCCCCAGGCATCGGCGCCGTCGGGATCCGCGCCGACCGCCAGATCGCGGTAGAGCCCGATCGCCAAGCCGGCCTGCACGCCACCGGCAGCGGCAAGCTGACGATCGGCCTGCCATTGCAAAAATGCGAAAAATCCAAGGCGCTCGCGGTGGCTGGCGGCAAACGCGGCAACCTCGGGCGAGCGCGGGTTGCGCAGCGGTGCGGGCCAATCGCGCCATGAAGAACCCGGACGATCGCGGATGTGATGCTCGTGCAGTGTCTCGAACACCGTGAAATCGGTCAGCGACTGGCCGCCGTTACGGGTGAATTCGACAAATGCCGCACCCTGCGGCGTGCGTGGGCTCCCATCCTCGCCGAGGTCGAGCGAGCGAAAGCGGCGCCACAGCGCCTCCAGCACCGGCCGTTTGCAGGCGGCCGCGGCCGGGTAATCGACCAGCAGGGCGGAGTGGGCCGCCTGGCGGGCGGCGGCAAACCATTGGCCATTGATCAGCGCACAGAGGGCCGCGTCCTCGGCAAAACCGGGCACGGCGGTCGGGTCGATGCACAGATAGTCGAGCCAGCGGCGGCTCGACGGCGCGTAGGGGCTGCAGCGCAGCGGATCGCCGGCAAAGCGCGCGTGCAGAGGGTTGATGCCGAGCACCGCAGCGCCGTGCGCCCCGGCGAGTCGGGCGAGCTCCGCCAGCCCCGACAGATCGCCGATACCCCAATCATCGGCGCCGTGCAGCCCATAGAGCTGGCAGGTCAGCCCCCAGCTGCGCGCGCCGGGACCCAATTGCGGCGGCAGATGACAGCATTCGGGAGCGACGATCAGTTGGATTTCGGCCACCGTGCCGCCCGCTTCGAGCCTCAGACGGTGGTAACCCGATGGCATTCCCGCCGGCAGCGGCAAGCGAACGCGCATCCCCGTGGTCGCGCGGTCGATCGTCTCTGATCCGCGGCGCTCCTCGCCAGTTTCGAGCCGGCAGGTCCATTCGATCGCACGAGCCCGCGCCGGCATGCGCAATTCGAGCTCGGGCTGTGGCTCTTCGGCATGGACGAGACAGCTCGCACCAAGACCCAGCGGCGGCGCGTTCCGGCGCTCCTCCAGCAGGGCCAAGGCCTGCACGGGCTCGGCTGGCAGGCCGAATGCAGCGATTACCGCAAAGAGGCTTTCGTCGCTGGCCACGCGGCTCTGGCCGAGCGCATCGGTGTAGCAGGTCTCGATGCCGACGAGCCGGGCGAGGTGCTGCAGTGCCGATTGGCCGGTCACGTCAGCGCCGCGTCTGGGAAGCCGCCGCCGTCGGGCTCATGGCGGCGCAGCATCGGAATCCTCCGCCTCATCGGCCGGGTCAACCAACTCCTCAAAACCGAGCGGCTCAACCTCGGGCGTGACCGGCTGCGGGATTTCGGCCGCGGCCGCGACAGCGGACAGCGGTATCGGCCGTTTCGCGCGGTTGATGAACAGCGCGAATGAGCGGGCTTGCAGCCGATAAATCTCGCCCGGGTGATAAAGCTGGCCGTCGCCAACCAGGCCGTCGAGTGCCGCGGTATCGACGAGCGGCTCCCATGACATCGGCGCCGCCAGCTCCGGGATGCGGAATGCGAGATCTTCATGATGGGCGCTCATCATGACCAGAAAGCTCTCGTCGATGTCACGCTGACCGCCCGGGGTCAGAAATTCGCCGGCCGCCCCGCTCAGCACATAGCCCAGGGACAAGGCCGCCGGATTGCGCCAATCCTCGTCGCCAGCCTCCTTGCCGGATTGGGTAAACCAGGTGATGTCCTTGACACCGGCTTCAGACAACACCTCGCCGCGCAGAAACCGTGGCCGGGAAAACACCCGGTGCTCGCGGCGCAGCCGGATCAGATGGCTGACAAACCGGCCCGTCTCGGCGTCTTCGGGGCGCACGCCCTCCCAGTCGGTCCAGGAGACCTCGTTGTCCTGGCAATAGGCATTGTTGTTGCCCCCTTGAGTGCGGCCGATCTCGTCGCCGGCGAGCAGCATCGGCACGCCGAGCGACAGCAGCAGGCTCGCAAGCATGTTGCGCTTCTGCCGATCGCGCAGAGCGACGACCGCGGGATCGTCGGTCGGACCCTCGACACCGCAGTTCCAGCTCAGATTGGCATTGTTGCCGTCACGGTTGTCCTCGCCATTCGCCTCATTGTGCTTCTCGTTGTAGCTGACCAGATCCTGCAGCGTGAAGCCGTCATGCGCGGTGATGAAATTGATGCTGGCCCAGGGGCGGCGTCCACGGTAGCCGAACATGTCGGACGAGCCGGCGAGCCGCGACGCGAGATCGGCGACAAGACCCTGATCGCCTTTCCAGAATCGTCGCAACGTATCGCGATACTCGGCGTTCCATTCCGCCCAACCTGGCGGAAAATTGCCGAGCTGATAGCCGTAGGGGCCGAGATCCCACGGCTCGGCGATCAGCTTCAGACCGTTCATGACCGGATCCTGGCGCACCGCATCGAAAAAGGCGCTCCCCTGTCCGTAATCACCATTCTCGCGCGCAAGCGTCGTGCACAAATCGAAGCGGAAACCGTCAACGTGCATCTCGGTCGCCCAATAGCGCAGCGAATCCAGCACCAGTGCCAAGACCCGTGGGTGATCGAGGTTGAGTGTATTGCCGGTGCCGGTGACGTCCTGATAGAAACGCGGATTGGCATCGAGTCGGTAGTACGACGCATTGTCGATGCCGCGAAACGAGAGGGTCGGGCCGAGGTGGTTGCCCTCGCCGCTGTGATTGTAAACGACATCGAGAATGACCTCGATCCCGACATCGTGCAGCCGCCGCACCATGGTCTTGAAGCCGGAGATCGACTCCGCCGCCAACAGGCGCGGATCGGGCGCGAAAAAGCCGACCGTGTTGTAGCCCCAGTAATTGGCGAGGCCGTGTTCGACCAGGTGGCGCTCGTCGAGCGCGGCCTGCACCGGCAAAAGCTCGACCGCGGTGACGCCGAGCCCGACCAGGTAATCGATCATCGCCGGCGAGGCGAGACCGGCAAACGTGCCGCGATGCTCGGCAGCGACCCCAGGATGCCGTTTCGTCATGCCGCGCACGCTGAGCTCAAGGATGATCGTCTCTTCCCAGGCGGTCTGTGGTCGGCGTTCCTCGCCCCAGCTAAAAGCTGGCTCGATGACGCGGCATTTAGGGACAAAGCGCGCATTGTCGCGGCGGTCGATCGCCAGGTCCTCGCGCGGCCCACCGAGACGGTAGCCGAAATCGGCGTCGGCCCAGCGCAGTCTCCCGTGCAGCGACCTGGCGTAGGGATCGAGCAGCAGCTTGTTGGGATTGAAGCGGCGGCCGTTGGCTGGATCGTACGGTCCGTGCACCCGGTAGCCGTAGAGCAGACCGGGGCGGGCGTCCGGCAGATAGACGTGCCAGACTTCGTCCGTATATTCGGGCAAGCTGATTCGCGCCTCTTCGCGCAGCCCCGCGGCATCGAACAGGCATAGCTCGACCTTTTCGGCATGAGCTGAAAACAGCGCGAAATTGACCCCCTTGCCATCCCAGGTGGCGCCGAGCGGATAGGAGCGGCCGGGCCAGACCTTGGTCGGCGACGCCATCGCCCGGTTCAGTCGGGCCTCGGCTCGCCCCGACGCGGGTGGTGATGCGGCGGGAACGGAATGATCGGCATCGGGAGCACCGGCATCTCGGATCAATCGGGGGTCAGGATCAGAACCGCCAATGGCGGCAGGCGCAAGCGGATTGCGTTCTGCTGCCCGTGCAGCGAACGCGGTTCGGAATGAACCTCGCCGGCGTTGCCGACACCGCTGCCGCCATAATCGAGCGCATCGGTATTGATCCGCTCGCGGTAACGGCCGGGAAGCGGTACCCCGATCCAGTAATCTTCGCGCGGCACCGGCGTGAAGTTGCAGACGACAACCGAGAAATCGCGCGGATCATGGCCGCGGCGCTGGTAAGCGATGACGCTTTCCGCGGAATTGGCGAGGTCAATCCACGAAAAGCCGTCAGGATCGCAATCGAGCAAATGGAGCGAGGGTACGGCGCGGTAAAGCTGGTTCAGATCGCGCACCAGCCGCCGTACCCCTTCGTGCAGCGGTTCGCCGAGCAGCTGCCAATCGAGCCCGATATCGTGGTTCCACTCCCGTTCCTGGGCGAATTCACTGCCCATGAACAACAGCTTCTTGCCGGGATGGGTCCACATGAAGGCATAGTAGGCCCGCAAATTGGCAAAACGCTGCCAGCGGTCGCCGGTCATCTTGCCGATCAGCGAGCCCTTGCCATGCACGACCTCGTCGTGGCTGAGCGGCAGGATGAAGTTTTCGTGATAGGCATAGAGCAGGCCAAAGCTCAAATCATTATGGCGATATTTTCTGTAGACCGGGTCGGTCGCCATATAGCCGAGCGTGTCGTGCATCCACCCCATGTTCCATTTGTAGCCAAAGCCGAGCCCGCCGACATAGGTTGGACGCGACACCATCGGCCAGGCGGTCGATTCCTCGGCGACCGAGGTGGCCCCGCTCGCGTCGCCGAACACCAGTTCGTTCATCCGCCGCAGAAAGGCGATCGCTTCGAGGTTCTCGCGCCCGCCAAACGCATTCGGGATCCACTCGCCCGGCGAGCGGCTGTAGTCGAGATACAGCATCGAGGCGACAGCATCGACGCGGATGCCGTCGATGTGAAACTCGCGCAACCAATAGAGCGCGCTGGCCAGCAGGAAATTCGCCACCTCGCGCCGCCCGTAATTGTAAATGAGCGTGTTCCAGTCGCGGTGCACGCCCTGCCGTGGGTCGGCGTGCTCGTAAAGAGCGGTGCCGTCGAACCGGCCAAGACCGTGCGCGTCGCTTGGGAAATGGCCCGGCACCCAGTCGAGCAGGACGCCGATCCCGGCCTGGTGACAGGTCTCGACAAAGCCGCGCAGCTCGTCCGGCGCCCCGTAACGGCCGGTCGGCGCGAACATCGAGACCGGCTGATATCCCCACGATCCGTCGAACGGGTACTCCATGATCGGCATGATTTCGAGATGGGTGAAACCCAGCTCGACAACATAGGGGACAAGCTGGGCGGCGAGCTCGCGATAGCTCAGATACCGCCCGCCCTCCGCGAGATTGCGGCGCCACGAGCCGAGATGGACCTCGTACACCGCGATCGGCGCCTCGCGGTCGCTGCGCTGCCAGCGCTCGGCCATCCACCTTCCGTCCTGCCAGACATGGCGCGATGGGTGGGCGATGATCGACGCGGTGCCCGGCGGTCGCTCGGCGCGCTCCGCGTAAGGGTCGGCTTTCAGCGGCAGGAGCTCGCCGTCGGGGCCATGGAGCTGGTACTTGTAAAGATGGCCCGGCCGCAGTCCGGGCACGAAAAGTTCCCAATAACCGCTGGCGCCACGATGCCGCATCGGCATCCGCCGCCCGTCCCAGGAATTGAAGTCGCCGACCACACTGACCGCGCGCGCGTTGGGCGCCCACACGGCAAACGCCACGCCCTCGACACCGTCGTGCTCAATCGGATGAGCGCCAAGCTTGCGATAGCTTGAGAGGTGATTGCCTTCGCCGAGGAGATGCAGATCGAGTTCACCCAGCACCGGCGAAAACCGGTAGATGTCGTCGAATTCGTGCACGACCCCGCCACCCGACACGCGCAGCCGATAACGGAAAGGCTCCTGGCGGTCGGGCAGCTCGGCGACAAACACGCCCGCTGGATGGATCTGCTTTGCCTCGGCCGCAACCCTGCCGCTGGCGCTGTCGACAATTGCGAGGTGGCGCGCCGCCGGCAGCATCGCGCGCACGCACAAGCCGCTCCCGAACCGGTGCATGCCGAGCACCGCAAACGGGTCGCCCTGCACCGCATCCGCCAGCGCTTCGAGGTCGTGCTCGACCGCCTGCTCGACCGGCTGCGGCGGCGCGGGCTGCGGCGGCCCGGGCTGCGGCGCAGTCAACGGCGGCTCAGAGCGCCTGGCCACCGGCTCCTGCCCTCGTCTTGTCGAGGAGGCCGAGGACGCCGCCGAGCGGGATATCGACCCAGCTGGGCCGGTTGGCCAGCTCGTAGAGCACCTCGTAGACGGCCTTTTCGAGCATGAAAAACGCGGTCAGCTCACGCGCCTGCTTCTTGCTCGCCGGATAGGCGAGAGAGCCGCGCATCGTCCTGCGATAGGCGGCGCGAAACCCGTCCACCGCGCGCTGCCGCCACGCCTCGGCCAGCTGCACCATGCGCGGCTCGGCTGCCGGGCGGGTTTCCGCGAGGTGGCGCACCGCGGCCGCGGCAGCATAGTCGAACGAGCGCATCATCCCGGCGACGTCGCGCAGCGGCGAGCTCTTGCCGCGCCGTGCGGCAAGCGGCCGCGATGGCTCACCCTCGAAATCGACGACAAAAAAGTCGTTCTGCACCACGATTACCTGACCCAGATGATAGTCGCCGTGAAACCGGGTCTTGTGTGCCGCGACCTCCACCGGGAGCAAGGTACGGGCGAGGTCGAGGAGCCGATCGCGCGACACGAGCAGCCGGTCGGCCGGCGCGCGTGCACGCTCCGGCAGATGCGGGCGTTCGGTTTCGAGCTTTGCCAGCATCCGCGCGGTCTCGCCTTCGAGCGCCTGGCGCCATTCGGCGAGGTCCTCGGGAGTGATCGGCTCCGGAGCAAAATCGGGATCGGAGGTGCCATGCTCGACCAGCGCCCGGTGCATCTCGCCCGTACGAATCCCGATCTGCCGCGCCAGAGCCACAAAAAACAGGTCCGGATCGGCGAGTTCGGACGAGCGCGCATCGGTTGCGATCAGCGCGTCGTCGAGATATCGGGTCAGATAATTGAGCGCCTGGGTCCAGCCGTCCCCTTGATTGCGGACAAAGCCGAACAGCACGCCGAGCGCCATGCGCTGCGGCTCGGTCTCGCCATCGAGCACGATCTCGATCGTGGCCAAGGGCGGCGGGGTGTTGGCAAATCCGGCGCGCTCGACCAGAAACCGCGACATCTCGATTTCCGGATGCGGGCCGAGCTCGAGGCGCCGATAAAGCTTGAGCATGCCGTATTCGTCAAAGAACACCGAGCTGTTCGACTGCTCGAGACCCATGCGCCGGACGGTCAGCCGCTCCGGTGGTGTGACTTGCAGATAGCTCGGGGTCTGGGTGCAGCGGATTTCGCCGCGGTCGAGCGGCAGGCGTGCTCCGCGCGCGATCGCCTCCATGATCGCCAGCACAAAACCGTCCTGCCCCATGGCATCGACGACAGCGCCCTCGCGGCGGAACTGGCGCAGCTCGGCGAGAGTGACCGCAACAAGGCCCTGGCGCAGCTCCGTCTCAGCCGGGGACCAGATCTGCGCGAGAGGTAGAAAATAATGCTGCGGCACCTCATCGCCGCGAAATCCGACATCTGCGACCGTGGCGAGATAGGTCTCCGGCGGAGCCCCGTCCTCCGGCGCTCGGACGATCTCACCACGGGTTGCGACCCTGACCTCGCGGAGCCGCCGGTCCTTGGCCGCAAACCAGCGCTGGCGGGCCAGAAAGCCGGGCATGGCCTCGCCTTCGAGCTGGACCAGATTGTGCTGACGGAACAAGTCCGGCCAGCCCTGCGGCATGACCAGAGTGACGAATTCGGGTGGCGAAGATTGCAGGTTGGCCTCCTGCTGTGCGCTCGGCAGCAGCTCGAACCAGAAGAAGCTGTGCCCTTGCAGCGTCAGCAGGTAAGGGAGCTCGCCGATGGTTGGGAAGGTGCTGCGCCCCAATAGCTCGACCGGGTAGCGCCCACGAAATTCGGCGAGATCGAGCTCGACCGCCTGTGGCGAGCGGGACAAATTGACGACGCACAGGATGATCTCGTCACCGTAGCCGCGCAGATAGGCGATGACCTTGCGGTTGGCGGGATAGAGAAACCGCAACGTGCCACGGCCAAAGGCGCGCCGCGAGCGGCGGGCCGCAATCAGCCGCTTCATCCAGTTGAGCAATGACGATGGCGAGCGGCTCTGCGCCTCGACATTGACCGCCTCGAAGCCATAGACCGAATCCATGATCGGCGGCAGATAGAGCTGGGCGGGGTCGGCGCGCGAGAAGCCGCCATTGCGGTCGAACGACCATTGCATCGGGGTGCGCACGCCGTCGCGGTCACGCAAAAAGACGTTGTCGCCCATCCCGATCTCGTCGCCGTAATAAAATACCGGTGTTCCCGGCATCGAGATCAACAGTGCATTCAGCAATTCGATCCGCCGCCGGTCGTTCTCCATCAGCGGCGCCAGCCGCCGGCGGATCCCGAGATTGATCCGCGCCCGACTGTCGGCCGCATAGTGGTTCCACAGATAGTCCCGCTCGCGGTCGGTGACCATTTCGAGCGTCAGCTCGTCGTGGTTGCGCAGAAACACCGCCCACTGGCACGATGCTGGGATGTCCGGTGTCTGCCGCATGATGTCGGTGATCGGATGCCGGTCCTCGGTTGAGACCGCCATGTAGATCCGCGGCATCAGCGGAAAATGAAACGCCATGTGGCATTCGTTGCCGTCGCCGAAATATTGCAGCACGTCTTCGGGCCACTGATTGGCCTCGGCGAGCAGCATGCGATCGCCATAGCGCCGATCGAGCTCGCGGCGCAGCCGGCGCAGCACCTCGTGGGTCTCGGGCAGATTTTCGTTGATCGTCCGCTCGCGCTCGATCAAATAGGGCACCGCGTCGAGCCGCAACCCGTCGACCCCGAGATCGAGCCAGAATTTCATCACGTCCGCGACCGCGTGAAACACTCGCGGATTGTCGAAATTCAGATCGGGCTGATGCGAATAGAAGCGGTGCCAGTAATAGGCCTGAGCGACCGGGTCCCACGCCCAGTTCGATTTTTCGGTGTCGACAAAGATGATACGGGTCTCGGAGAATTTCTCGTCGGTATCGCTCCACACGTAGAAATCGCGCAGATGCGAGCCGCGCTTTGCCTGGCGCGCGCGCTGAAACCACGGATGCTGGTCGGAAGTGTGGTTGACGACGAGCTCGGTAACGACCCGTAGATTGCGGCGATGCGCCTCGCGGACAAACATCTTGAAATCGCGCATCCGCCCGTAGGACGGGTTGATGTCCTTATAGTCGGAAATGTCGTAGCCGTCGTCGCGCAGTGGCGACGGGTAGAATGGCAGGAGCCACAGCGCCGTGACACCGAGGTCCTGCAGATAATCGAGCTTCTGGCACAGCCCCTGGAAATCGCCGATGCCATCATCATTGGCATCGAAGAAAGCCTTGACGTGCAGCTGATAGATGATCGCGTCCTTGTACCACAGCGGGTCCACGGTCGCGGAGCGTGGCAGCGCGCCGCTCAATGGCAGCGCGGCAGCAAGATCGTCGGGTGGGGTCATGCGCTCCGATCGGCAAGCAGTCGAAACAGCAGTGCAGGGTTCAATTCTGGATCGAGGTGAAACCGTTGGCTGGCGCCGCGGCACGAGGCGATGGTGCGGGTGAATGCTTCCTCGAGGTGGAACGCATGGTCGGGTGAGAGGCCCAGCCCGGCGAGCGGCAGCGCGACTGCGGCGTCATGCGACGCGTGCGGGTCGAGATTGACGACGATGACAACGACGTTCGCTCGATCGCCGGAGATCTTCGCATAGGCGAGGATGTCCGGATCGCCGCTTTCGAGAAAATGCAGGTTGGCGAACTCCTGCAGGGCCGGGTTGTCGCGGCGGAAGCGGTTGAGCTGCCGGATGTCGTCCTTGATGTTGCCGGGACGGTCCCAGTCCCAGACCTTGTATTCATATTTCTCCGAATGAGCATATTCCTCTCGGCCGGGCAGCGCCTCGTTCTCGCATAATTCGAAACCGTTATAGATCCCATAAGCGGGCGACAATGTCGCGGCCAGCACAAGGCGGATGCGAAACGCCGGCCGACCGCCTTCCTGCAGGAACATCGGCAAGATGTCGGGCGTGTTGGTGAAGAAATTCGGGCGAAAATATTCCTGAAGCGGGTAACTGGTCAGCTCGGTCAGGTACCCGGTCAACTCGGCCTTGGTGTTGCGCCAAGTGAAATAGGTGTATGACTGGCTGAACCCGGCTTTCGCCAGGGCCTGCATGATCTTCGGCCGAGTGAACGCTTCGGCGAGAAAAATCACCTCCGGAAAACTGCTTTTGACTTCGCGGATCAGCCACTCCCAAAACGGCAACGGCTTGGTGTGCGGGTTGTCGACCCGGAAAATTCGCACCCCCTCGCCGAGCCAGAACAGCACGATATCGCGCAGTGCGGTCCACAGGCGCTCATGGTCGGGGTTGTCGAAATCGACATTGACGATGTCTTCGTATTTTTTCGGAGGATTTTCGGCATATGTGATGGTGCCGTCGGGGCGAAAGCGAAACCATTGCGGATGCTCACGCACCCAGGGGTGGTCGGGCGCGCATTGCACGGCAAAGTCGAGCGCCACCTCGATGCCCCGCGCCACGGCGGCCCGCACAAAGCGGCGGAAATCGGCGAGCGTGCCGAGCGCGGGCTCGATCGCGCAATGGCCGCCCTCGGGCGAGCCGATCGCATAGGGGCTGCCGGGGTCGCCCGGCTCGGTCCGCGTGCTGTTGTCTCTGCCCTTGCGATTTGTTCGGCCGATCGGATGGATCGGCGGCAGATAGACGACATCGAACCCGAGCGCGGCGATTTCCGGCAGGCGCGCGATGCAGTCGTCGAACGTGGCGCTGCGGCCGGGCTCTCGCCCTTGGCTGCGCGCGAACATCTCGTACCAGGCGGCAAACCGCGCCTCTTTGCGGTCGACGATCACTTCGAGCACCTGGGGGTAGCGCACGAGACCTTCGCGCGGCGCCGATCGGTCCATGAGTTCGCGCAGCTTCGCAGAGAGCAGCAGGCGGCACCGCGCGCCGGTGTCGGCATGATCGAGCTCTCCGAGGAGCCCCCGCATCGCCGCTGCATCGGCCGGCGCGGCGCCGGCGAGCGCACTCTCGACGACCATCCTGCCTTCCGCCAATTCCAGCGCCACCCCTTGGCCGGCCTCATGCTTCTTCTCGATCTCCTCGCGCCAGCTGCCAAACCGGTCGGTCCAGGCTTCGATCGTGTATTGCCACAATCCGGGCCGATCGAGGCGGAAGCGCGCGACCCAGCGGTCGTTGTCGGAATGAGCGAGCGGGGTTTCGCGCCATCCCTCGGTCCCATGCCGATATTTGACGAGTGCGCGCAGCTTGTCGTGGCCGTCACGAAACAAATCGGCCCAGACTTCAAAAATTTCGCCTTTGATGCGCTTGACTGGATAACGCCCCCCATCGAGCTCAGGGTAGACCGTCTCGATCGTGATACGCGCCTGCGGCTGCCACAATGGCGGCATCGGCAAAACCGGTTCGGCCGTGACCGCCCCAACATGCAGCACGCGCACCTCGAAGGGCTCGACCACGAGGCCGCCCGGCATGGGGCTCGCCGCCCCGTCACCGGCGGCCATGCCGGTCGCAGGATCGAGCCCGATCGCATGAGCGCGCCGCGGATCCCGGTTGGTGATGATCAGCGCCCGATCGCCGCCGCGCTCCGCCCGCCGGTCGAGCAATATCAGATTGGCATCGCCGGCCGCCCGCAGCACCTGCGGCCCCTCCTCGTTCAACGCCGGGATCGAGCGCTTCAGCGCGTTGGCATCGGCCACGAACCGGCTGAGATCGAAACGCTGTACCTCGGCCGGCGCCTCGCGCCCGCCTATCACATCGAACCGCCGCCCCCACCCGAATTCGAACCCCATCGGCATCAGCACACCCGCCGAATATGCCGCAGCAAAGGCATAAGCTTGGCGATAGCGTGGCTCAATCTCGCTTTCCGGCACGCCGGCGGCGCGCAGCTCGGTCACCAGGCGCGGCGTGTCGTGGCTCTCGGGAAAGCCGATCGATGGAGCGATATGGCGAAACGCCTCGTATTGGTCGAGCAGCCACTCGCTCTTGAAATCCCACCATTTGACGCTGTTATAGAGATAATCGAAGCCGGCGCCGGCGAGCCCCAGCACCGCCTCCTGCGGGGCGCCGACGGTCTCCGCCAGAAACATCACATCGGCCGCTGCCGCGCGACCGGCGCGGGTCAGCCCACGCCAGATTTCAGCCGGCACCTTGTAGGCGGCATCGCAACGGAAGCCGCGAAAGCCGAGATTGATATAATGGCGCACGACCTCCTGGAAATAAGCGAGGATCTGCGCGCGCTCGGCCGAGCAGTAATCGAGCTCGGCAAGGTCGCCCCATTCGGTCTTGCGGGTCGGGTCGGCCGGATCGGTAGCATATGGGGAGCGGACCCTGCCGGTTGCGTCGCGCGCAAACCACAGCGGATGCTGTGCCACGAGCTCGCTGTCTTTTGAAGTGTGGTTCGCGACCAGGTCCATGATCGCGCGCAAGCCGTGATCGCGCGCCGCCGCGGTGAAATCGCCCAGCAGCCGGTCGTCATCCGCGGGTTCATCACCGCAAAAGCGCGGGTTCAGCCGGTAATAATCCTTGACCGCGTAGAGGCTGCCGGAGAAGCCGGGATAATGAAACGGATTGACGTAGATGGCATTGAACCCCATGGCCGCGATCCGTGGCAAGTGCTGGTGCCATTGGCGGATGGTGCCGGCCAGGGTCGGCAGCAGGTTGTAGATGCGCAGGCCTTCGCGCACAGCGGGGGCCTCGGCTTCGATCACGCGCGGGCTGTCGATCATCCGCTACCGGCGGTTAAGGAGCGTTGGCCTGCCAAACACGCCGGCACCACGAAGGTTCCGCCGCTCAGAAAACGACCTCGACCACAAACGGGCCGGGGGTCGCGATCGCCTCCGCCACCCGGCGATTGAACCCTTCCATCTCGGTCACGCGCGCGCCAGGAACCCCCATGCCCTTGGCCAGGGTCACGAAATCGAGATCGGGACGGTCGAGATCGAGCATGTCGAGCGCTTTTCGGCCGGGGTTGCCAGCACCGACATTGGCGAGCTCGCCTTTCAGAATCTGATAGCTGCGGTTGGAAAACAGCAGAGTGGTGACGTCTAGTCCCTCGCGCGCCTGCGTCCACAACGCCTGAAGCGTGTACATGGCACTGCCATCGCCTTCGAGCGTCACAACCTTGCGGTCGGGGCAGGCGACCGCGGCTCCGGTCGCGAGCGGCATGCCCAGCCCGATCGATCCTCCCATGTTAGACAGCCAATCATGGGGAGCGGCACCACGGGTCGGGGCAAAAAACCCGCGCCCGGTGGTGACCGCCTCGTCGACGATGATCGCATTTTCCGGCAGCAGCGCCGCGAGCGAGGCGCCGAGAGATTCGGGCGTAATCTTGCCTTCAGCCGCGACCGACCGCGGTGCGTCGGCGGTGTCGGCGGGGGTCGTGCGTGCGCCGAGCGCTTCGGCCAGCGCCTCGAGTGCCCCGACCAGGTCCTGGTCGAGCCGGGCCAGCACATGCCCCTGCGCATCGGGCGACGCCAGCAGGCTCGGCTTGTCGGGATAGGCGAAAAACGCGACCGGCATCTTGGCCCCGACGAGGATGATGTGCTCGATCCCGGCGAGTACCCGCACCGCCTGATCGACGACATACGGGACGCGCTCAACAAACACCCGGCCGCGGCCGCGCTGGGTGCGCGCGTTCGACCCCTGCGCCATCAGCCGTGCCCCGGTCCTGGCGGCGATGCGGCCGGCGAGGTCGAGCCCCTGCTGGCGCAATGCGCGCCCGCCCAACAGGATCAGACACGGGCGGCCCGAGCGCAGCGCCCGCACCGCCTCGGCGACCGCCTCTTGCGATACCGGCTCAGGGGTCTCCGGCGGCGGCACCTCGACCGGGCCCGAGCCCTCATTCCAGGCGGTGTCGGCCGGCAGGATCAGGGTCGCGATCCGGCCCGGCGACTGGCGCGCGGCGGCGATCGCGGCGGCGCCATCGGCGGCGATCGACTTCGCATCGGGCGAAGTCTTGACCCAGTGCGAGGACGGTCGCGCCAGCCCTTCGATGTCCGAGGTCAGGGGTGCGTCGTATTTGCGGTGATAGGTCGCATGGTCGCCGACGATGTTGACCATCGGCGAGGACGCCTTGTTGGCGTTGTGGATGTTGGCGAGCCCGTTGGCGAGACCCGGGCCGAGATGCAGCAAAGTCGCCGCCGGCTTTTCGCTCATCCGCGCATAGCCGTCGGCGGCACCGGTTACCACGCCCTCGAACAGCCCGAGGACGCAACGCATCCCTTCGACCCGGTCGAGAGCTGCGACAAAATGCATCTCCGAGGTGCCGGGATTGGCAAAGCACACATCAACCGCGCCGCCGACCAGCGTGCGCACCAGGCTTTCGGCACCGTTCATCGAGCTCTCCTCCGCGCGCCGCGCCCATCGGGACACGCCGGTGCGCCAGCATGCCTGCCATCAGACTGCGTCGCAAGATGTGGAGGCACGGAGGCACGCGCCAAGCGCCGGATGGGCTGCTGCTATCGGTTTCCGAGCGAGCCTACCAGCGTTGCAGGTGGCAGCCGCGCGGCGGGCTTGGTTTGCCGCCCGGCGGATCGGCGCGCCGCTGCCGATGGGGTCCAGCCGATCAGCGCGGCGAGAAACCACAGCATGCCGAGCGCCAGGGCGGCAGCGATCAGCGCCCAGCCGGCGACCGTCTGCTGGTCGAGCCGGTAATAGGCACACAGCCTGGTCGGGGCCGCGAGGTATAGGCCGCCGATCGCCCCGAGCTTGGGGATGAAATTGGCCCAGACGAAAGCGCGGCCGAGCCCCGGCATGCGCGCCCAGCTCAGCCCCAGCGGCAGCCCCACGGACAACGGCAGGCTCAGAAACTTGACGAGATCGAAGGGCCAGCCGGCCAGTGCCGCATCGAGCATCCGTGGCAGCATCCACACCGAGGTGGCGAACACCACGAGCACGAGCCCCGGAATCCCGAGCCAATCGCCTGCGACGAGCCAACGCGGCTGATATTGTGCCAGCACCGGGGCCAGCAACAGACCAACACCGGCCAGCAGCGGCAGCTGCACGACCATGTGCACGGCCATGTCTCGCTCGAGCGCAGCACGCAGCGGTGGCAGCCATAGCCCGCCCCACAGCGCTGCAGCTGCAAGCAGAAACAGCCTTCTCATCATGACGCCTCGCGCAGCACTGCGGCAAGAAGCCAGGGCGACGCATCCGGATCGAGGATGCGGGCGAGATGTCCGGTCCGGTCCACCAGATAGATGGCACCGTTGTGCGCGAAGCCGCCATTTCCATCGGGAATCACAACGACGCCAAAGGCATGCAGCAATGCCGTCAGATCATCCCGATCGACCGGCACGGCGATGCGCCAGCCCGGCGATGCGGCGCCAAAGCGCTCGGCATATTGCTGCAAGGCTGTGCGGTCGTCATGCTCGGGATCGAAGCTGATGCTCAGCAGCGCGAAGTTCTGATTCGCCCCCCAGTGCGAACGCAGTGCCAGCACCTGGCGGAAATCGTCACCGAGCACGCCGCACAACATCGGGCAACGCGTATAAATGAACTCGACCAGCACCGGCTTGCCGCGGTAGTCGGCGAGCGAGAACGCATTGCCGTTCTGGTCCGCGAGCCGGACATCCGGCAGCGGCGAAGGCGCGCGCTCAATCGCAAGCTCTCGCGCACCCTCGCTGGTGACGGTGCGGAACCCGTCGGTTGCCCCGGCGAGCGCCGCCACACCGACTGCGATCACAAAAACGAGAAGCGGCAGAAAGCCACGCGACATCAGATCTCGCGGTCGGCGTGGGCTGCTGCTGAGAGACCGGCGAAGAACCGCGCCACCAAGATCACCGCGCCCGCGAGCGCGAGGCTGGCGCCGATCGAGCCGACCCGGTCATAGGGTAGCCAGGCCGGGATATGCACTGCATAACGGCGCGGCACGCTGGCGCTGCCGGCAGCGAGAAACGCCAACACAAAAATCGAGCCGCCGACGAGGTACAGCCAAAACCCGACCGGGGCGACGCCGACCGGGCCGTCACTGCCGCCAAGATAGGTCATAAAGCCCAGCATCATCGCCATCATGCCGAGCAGCAGGTAGGTGTGGAAATGCCCCGGCACCCATTGCGTGTTGTGCATAACGCTGTTGATTGCGATTGTCCCGTCGGCGATCGCGGGGATCACCCCGATCGCCCAGCCGGCAACGCCGAGAAACACCAGCCCCGAGGCCGCGTCCCATTTGAGCCCCGAGCGATAGACATTGGTCAGCGTGCCAAACGCGGTGACCAGCAATACCGGCAGCCCGCTCAGCCACGAGATGATCTGGCCCGCGACCAAGGCCCAGGTCGGCATCGCGAAGTCCATCAACAGGTGGTGCGGATAGACGGTCAGCATCATCAATGTCGACAGCACCCAGGCCAGGTAGAACGCGCGATTCGTCCTCCATGACCGGTGGCTGTAGAGCGGCAGGATCTCGTAGACCGCGATCACCGCCATGTAGATCGTGGCGTTGATAAATACGTGACCAAAAAAATAGATCAGGTTCTTGGCGGCGAGCGCGTTGAACGCAAAGCTCGGTACATAGAGATTGACGAGCGAAATCACCAAGACCGCAGCGCCAAACAATATGCCGAGGATGTTGACGATCGCGACCATCGTCGAGGCGGCGACCGCAGGCGGCGGCCCGTCTTCCTCGGGGGCCAACCCAAAGGCCTGCTTGACCCCGAGTGCGGCGCCGAGGCCGCCATAGACCGACAGGATGCCGCGGGCGATGTCGAGATGCAGCAGCAGAAAGCCGACGCCGATCAGCAGCAATCCGACGAGATAGCAGGCCGCCGCATTGTTCGACCACAGCCCGCCCGAATGCGCCGGCAGCGGAAACAGAAAGGTCCAGGCGGCGGCAAACCCGCCGATGAACCCAGCGCCGAGGATCAGCAAGACGCCGATGAGAAAGAACACCAGATTGGTGAGAAACACCGCGGTGCTGACCGGCACGTGGCGGCGCACGAAATGCCACATCACCGCCGCCCCGCCGAGCCCGGCGATCGCGACCATACCGGCGCCGTGCATGGTCAGGATCACATAGAAGAGCGCCGGCTGAAGGTCGATCCATTGCGCCTGCGCCATGCGCATTGTCACCCCAAATGCCATCAATAGCAGCAGGATGGCACCGCACACGGCAAGATACGCGAGCACAGCGCCTCGCGCGCCGATCTCCTGCGCGCGGGTTCCGACGGTTCCGGTGGTCATTGGCGCGCCTCTCAAGTTCGGCTGGTCAATGTGCGGCAACGTTGATTTCAGTCTTCATGTCGTGGTGCTCGACGCCACAATATTCGAGGCACAGCACTTGGTAGATGCCCGGTTCTGTAAAAGTGTAGCGAAGGACATTGGTATAGCCTGGCATCGCCTGAGTCTGCGCAACGATGCGCATCGCCGGGTCGTAGAGGGCGAAACCATGGTTGACGTCCTTGCTGGTGACGTCGAATTCAGCGGTCTGGCCGACAACGAACTGGTTCGGCGTCACCGTCCACGACCATTGCTCGCCGGTCGCCGCGACCTGCCGCACCGCCGCTACGGGGGCGGCGTCGCGCGACACATAGGGCAGCTCGCCTAGGCTGCGGTAGTTGGCGGCGATCAGGATCGCCACCGCCAGCACAAAGAGGAGGCCGCGACGGCGGTAGGCGACGGCGATGACCGGGCCATAATCAGCGAGCGTCAGATCAGCCCCGGCCGCCACCCAGGCGAATACCGCGGCAAGCGCCCCCATCAGCACGATCGAGACCGCCCAGACCACATCCTGAATCACGCCGGCCTCCAAAGAGGTATATGATATAAATCTTATGGCCCGATCGAGAGCGAGGTCAACGCCGAACGCCAGGCCCGGCTCGTCTTTTCGGTACCCGGGATCGTTATATATGATAAGATATTGCGACATACCGCCATGTTGCGTCGTTTGCCATGACGGGAGCCGATCGAGGCGAAATCCCTGGAGAACACAGATGCCCTCCTATCCGAAATTGAAGCTCTATATCGGCGGCGAATGGCGCAGCCGTGATGGTGCGCCGGTCGTCAACCCGGCCGATGAAAGCATTCTCGGCACGGTGCCGCATGCGACGCGCGCCGATCTCGATGATGCGCTCGCGGCGGCGGAGACCGGCTTTCGCGTGTGGCGCAACACGGCACCGGCACAACGCGCGGAGATCATCCAACGCGCAGCGCAGCTCTGCCGCGAGCGGGCTGGCGAAGATGCGGTGGCGATGACCCTCGAAGAGGGCAAGCCGCTGGCCCAGGCCAAGCTCGAAATCCTGCGCGGCTGCGATATCATCGATTGGGACGCGACCGAGGGTCGCCGCGTCTATGGCCGCGTGATCCCGAGCGCGCCGGGCATGCGCAATACCGTGCTGCGCCAGCCGATCGGCATCGTCGCGGCATTTTCGCCATGGAATTTCCCGATGTCGTCGCCGGCGCGCAAGGTGGCCGGCGCATTGTCGGCGGGCTGCGCGATCATCCTGAAGGCGTCGGAGGAAACGCCGGCGGGTGCCGTCGGGCTGGTGCGCGCCTTCGCCGATGCGGGCTTGCCGCCGGGTGTGCTGAACCTGGTATTTGGCACGCCGTCGGAGATTTCCGAGTATTTGATCCCGCAGCCCGCGGTGCGGCTTGTCACATTCACCGGTTCGATCCCGGTCGGCAAGCATCTGTCGGCGATGGCGGGTGCCAATATGAAGCCGGCGATCATGGAGTTAGGCGGGCATGCCCCGGTCATCGTCTGCGATGATGCCGACCCCGAAGCGAGCGCTGCGACCTCCGCGATCGGCAAGTCGCGCAATGCCGGACAGGTCTGCATCTCGCCGACCAGGTTCTTTGTCCACGAAGCGATTTACGATCGCTTCACCACGGCGTTCGGCGCAAAGGCCAAGGAGATCAGGGTCGGCGACGGGCTCGATCCGGCGAACGAGATGGGACCGGTCGCCAATGACCGGCGACTGGCTGCGACCGAGACGCTGATCGCCGACGCGACCGCCAGGGGTGCGCGGATCGTCGCGGGGGGTAGCCGGATTGGCAATCGCGGCTATTTCCATGAATTGACCGTGCTCGCCGACGTGCCCGACCAGGCCCGCGCCATGCAGGAGGAGCCGTTCGGCCCACTCGCGCTGCTCGCTCCGGTCAAGACCATCGACGAGGCAATCGAGAAGGCCAATTCGTTGCCCTATGGGCTCGCCGCCTATGCCTTCACCAGATCAGCGCGCAATGCCGACCAGCTCGCCGAGCGGGTCGAGGTTGGCAATCTGTCGATCAACCACCTGACTGCTTCGTTCGCGGAGACCCCGTTTGGTGGCGTCAAGGATTCGGGTTATGGCCGCGAAGGCGGCACCGAAGGGCTCGACTGCTACACGGTCGCCAAAAACGTCTCCCATCTGGTGCTGTGAGGACATCTGCCATGTATTCGGATGTGTTGCTGTTCGTGGACGGAGAGTGGACCAAGGCTGCTGGGGGCCGCACAATCCCGGTCGCCAACCCGGCGACCGGCGAGCCGATCGGCACGGTCGCGCATGCCGACAAGCGCGATCTCGACCGTGCGCTCGAAGCGGCCGACAAGGGGTTCCGCACCTGGCGCAAGGTCTCGGCCTTCGACCGTTCGAAGATCATGCGCAAGGCGGCGAACCTCTTGCGCGAGCGGGCCGACGCCATCGCCCCGCTATTGACGCTCGAACAGGGCAAGCCGCTCCCCGAAGCCAAGGGCGAAACGCTGGCCGGCGCCGATGTCATCGACTGGTTCGCCGAGGAAGGGCGGCGCACCTATGGCCGGGTCATTCCGGCGCGGGCCGAGGGCCTCTATCAGCTTGTCGTCAAGGAGCCGGTCGGTCCGGTGGCCGCGTTCACGCCGTGGAACTTTCCGATCAACCAGGTCGTGCGCAAATTGTCCTGCGCGCTGGCGACCGGCTGCTCGATCATCGTCAAGGCGCCGGAGGAGACCCCGGCCTCGCCGGCCGAGCTGATCCGCTGCTTTGCCGATGCCGGCGTCCCGGCCGGGGTCGTCAACCTCGTTTACGGTGTCCCGTCGGAGATTTCCGAGTACCTGATCCCGCACCCGATCATCCGCAAAATATCGTTCACCGGATCGACCGCGGTCGGCAAGCAGCTCGCTGCGATCGCCGGCGCGCACATGAAGCGGGTGACGATGGAACTGGGCGGCCATGCGCCGTCGATCGTGTTCGACGATGCCGATATCGATCTCGCCAGCCGGCTGTTGTCCTCGGCCAAGTTGCGCAATGCCGGCCAGGTCTGCGTGTCGCCGACGCGCCTCCTGGTCCAGGAAGGGGTCTACGAGCGGTTTGTCGGCCGGTTCACCGAGGCGGTCAAGGCGGCGAGGATCGGCGATGGCATGGAGCGCGGCACGCAGATGGGGCCGATGGCCAATCCCCGCCGGATCGCCGCGATGGAGACCTTTATCGGCGACGCGGTGCAAAAGGGCGCCAGCCTGAAGACCGGTGGCAACCGGATCGGCAACAAGGGCAATTTCTTCGAGCCGACCGTGCTGACCGATGTGCCGAAGGATGCGCGCATCATGAACGAGGAGCCGTTTGGTCCGGTCGCGGTGATCGCGCCGTTCAAGAGCTTCGACGACGTGGTCGAGGAGGCGAACCGGCTGCCTTATGGTCTCGCCGCCTATGCCTACACCCGCTCCGCCAGGACCGCTCAGGCGGTCGCCGCTGCGGTCGAGACCGGCATGATCTCGATCAACCATCACGGGCTCGCTTTGCCCGAGGTGCCGTTTGGCGGTGTCAAGGATTCGGGCTACGGCTCCGAGGGCGGCAGCGAGGCGCTCGAGGCTTACCTGGTGACCAAGTTCGTCTCGCAAGCCGGGATATGACACACTGCGGCAGGTCCGTGGCTGATGCGCGTGGCTGATGCGCGTGGCTGATGCGCGTGGCTGATGCGCGTGGTTGATGCCGGGGGGCCCGCATTCCGGTTTCGTGAGGTGAGAGATGGCTGAGGACGAAGCTCTGTTCCAAAAAGGCATGCCGATCCGGCGCGAGGTGCTTGGCCCCGAATATGTCGACGCCTCGATGGCGCGCGCCGACGAATTCATGATGTCGTTCCAGAGGGCGACGACGGCTTGGGCATGGGGTTGGGCCTGGGGCGACGCCACACTCGACCGCAAGACGCGCAGCCTGATCAACCTCGCGATGCTGACGGCCTTGAACCGGGCGCCCGAGATCAAGCTGCATGTCAAGGGCGCGCTCAACAACGGGGTCACGGTCGCCGAGATCAAGGCGGCGCTGCTGCACGCCACCGCCTATTGCGGTATCCCGGCCGGGCTCGACGCGTTCCGTGCGGCTCACGAGGTGCTGGTTGCCGAGGGCGCGCTCGGCAACAAGAAAAGCTGAACCCGGCGCCGGCGGCGCTGTTACGGCGCCGCCCTTGGTGGGTCACACCTATCGTTATATCTATTGGAGAATTTCGCATTGATCATGCCGTTGCAGCGGCGCGTGCCGCCTGCTCCCCGCTCTGCATCGCGCCCGGCAACAACGGGCGCCATCAGCCCAATCCTTTTCACGTGGGGTCTGCCGAATGGATGGTGACGTCAACATCGATGTCGAGATCGACAATCTGGCCTTCAGCAAATTTGCCGTCGGCCAGTCGGTGCCGCGCAACGAAGACCCGATCCTGCTGCGCGGGAATGGCCGCTATACCGACGATCTGAACCTGCCGGGCCAAGCCTATGCGGTGGTCGTGCGCAGCCGCTATGCGCATGGCGCGATCAACGCGATCGATATCGAAGAGGCGCTGACCATGCCGGGCGTGCTCGGCATTTATACCGGGTCGGACCTGACCGCGGCCGGGATCAAGCCGATGCCGCTTGGCCAGGCGGTCCCGACCGCCGACGGCAGCCCGATGCACCGGCCATCCTGCCCGGTCTTGACCAGTGACAAGGTGCGCTATGTCGGCGACCCGGTGGCGATCGTTGTCGCCCGGACCGCGGCCGAGGCCAAGGACACCGCCGAAGCGGTGCTGCTCGAGATCGAGCCGCTACCGGCGGTGACGCGCGCCAGCGAGGCCGCCGCACCCGGTGCCCCACAGCTTCATGACGAAGTTCCCGGCAACATCGCCGCCCATTTTCACTACGGGGATGCCGAGAAGGTCGCCGTCGCCTTTGCCGCCGCGGCGCATGTCACCCGGCTCGACATCCCGAGCAATCGGATTGTCGTCTGCCCGATGGAGCCGCGCGCCGCGAGCGCCCAATATGATCCGGAGGGCGACCGCTACACCCTGCGCGTCGGCTGCCAGGGCGTGTTCGGGCTGAGGAACGGACTGGCCAATGTGCTCGGCGTCGAGCGCGACAAGGTGCGGGTCTTGACCGGCAATGTCGGCGGCTCGTTTGGCATGAAATCGGCGGTCTATCCCGAATATCTGGCCTTGCTCCACGCCGCACGGGCGCTCGGCCGCCCGGTCAAATGGACCGACGAGCGCTCGGAAAGCTTTGTCTCCGACAGCCACGGGCGCGACCATGAGATGACCGCCGAGCTGGCCCTCGATGCCGCCGGCAACTTCCTCGCCGTGCGGATCACCGGCTACGGCAATCTCGGCGCCTATGTCGGCCGCGGCACACCGGTGCCGTCAACCGCCAACGCGGTCAAGAACACGATCGGCGTCTACCGCACGCCGCTGATCGAGGTTTCGACGAGGATCGTCGTCACCAACACTCCACCCGTCGGGGCGTATCGCGGCGCCGGCCGCCCCGAAGGCAACTACTACATGGAGCGGCTGGTCGACAGCGCCGCCGCCGAGATGGGCATCGATCGGACCGAGCTGCGCCGCAAGAACCACATCCCCGAAGCGGCCATGCCATACAAGGCGCCAAATGGCACCACCTATGACAGCGGCGAGTTCACCGCCGTGCTCAATCAAGCATTAGCGCAGGCGGATTGGGACGGCTTCGCGGCGCGCCAGGCCGACAGCCGCCGGCGCGGCTTGTTGCGCGGGCGTGGCATCGGCGATTATCTCGAAGTGACCGCGCCGCCGGCGCAGGAGATGGGCGGCATCCGCTTTGAGCCCAATGGCGATGTCACGATCATCACCGGCACATTGGATTACGGCCAGGGCCACTGGACGCCATTTGCGCAAATCCTGCACCAGAGGCTCGGCATCCCGTTCGACCGCATCCGGCTATTGCAAGGCGACAGCGACGAGCTGATTGCCGGCGGCGGCACCGGCGGCTCGAAATCGCTGATGGCGAGCGGTGCCGCGATCATCGGCGCCAGCGAAAAGGTCATCGAGAAGGGTCGCCAGATCGCCGCCCATCTGCTCGAAGCTGCGGTCGCCGATATCGAGTTCACCCACGGCCGGTTCGTGATCGCCGGCACCGACCGGTTTATCGACATCATCGAGTTGACGACCATGATCCGGCGCGGCTTGGAGTTGCCGCCCGATCTGCCGGATTCGCTCGATGTGCAGCACATCCATGAAAGCTCGCCCTCGGCCTTCCCCAACGGCGTTCACATCGCCGAGGTCGAAATCGATCCCGAAACCGGGGTCGTCGCGGTCGCCAAATATACGATGGTCAACGATTTCGGCGTCGTCGTGAACCCGCTGCTGGTCGAAGGCCAGGCGCATGGCGGGGTCGTTCAGGGGATCGGCCAGGCGCTGATGGAGCGCGTCGTCTTTGACGAGGACGGCCAGGTCCTGACCGGCTCGTTCACCGATTACGCATTGCCGCGCGCCAGCGATGCGGTGTCGTTCCAGATCGCCAGCCACCCGGTGCCGGCCAAGACCAATCCTTTGGGCGCCAAAGGCTGTGGCGAGGCCGGGTGCGCCGGCTCGTTGCCGGCGGTGATGAACGCAGTCGTCGATGCGCTTTCCGAATATGGCATCCGCCACATCGACATGCCGGCAACCCCGTTGCGCGTCTGGCAGGCGATCCGGCGGGCCGAGGCTCAGCGCGTCGGGGCTCAGCGCAGCGTCACATAGCCAGAACGGGCAAAGAATTCGCGCCGCCGGCGATGTCACATAGTCGCGGAACGGGTGGGCGCCGGGATTGGTGCTGCCGCCGAGGATCGCCAGCGGACAACGGATCGGCGGGCGGCTGTCGTCGGGAAATGTGGCGACGATACCGACGCGCGAATCGGTCAGCGCATCGGTCCTGAACACGACCGCGAACGGCGCGTCGCCCAGCGCGGCACCATCTCAGCGGCCGCCGGGGAAGCCTCGCCGGTTCGTGCGTCGCTGTCTCCGCCCGGCATCGCTATCTGCACTGGAATATAGCAAAGATGCGGCTGGGGCGTCCCCGAGACAGCACAGCGCACGCCGGCACCTTGCCGCGGTCGATCCTGCGGCCTATCAACAAAATCTCGAACGGAGGCTGCAGCAATGGACCATCACGATTTCGGCACTCTGCCGCCGGTGTCGCGGCTGACCCTCGGGGGTGGCGGGCTCGGCATGGTGTGGGGCGCGACGACCTTCGAGGAATGCGTTGCCACGGTGCACGACGGGGTCGCCGCCGGCATCGACCTGCTCGATCTGGCACCTCGCTACGGCGACGGCAAGGCCGAAGAGGTGGTCGGCGAGGCGTTTGCCGGCCGGCTGCCCGAAGGCGTGCGGGTGACCAGCAAGTGCAATCTTGGCGAGCTGCCGGCGGCGGAGATCGAGACCACGCTGCGCCGCTCGATCGAGGGCAGCCTGAAGCGGTTGCGGCTGTCGCGGCTCGACCTGTTCTTTCTGCATTCGAATGTCGTGCCCGACGCCAATCATATCGCCCGCCGTCCAGGCGGCGCCTCGCGAATGACGCTCTACCGCAGCTTTGTCGATCATGTCCGCCCGGTCTTTGAGAAGCTCGTGGCCGAGGGGGTCATCGGCGCCTGGGGTCTGACCGGCATCGGCCATCCCGACACGATCATCCAGCTGCTTGGCGAGCGCCCGGCGCCGGCCGCGGTGCAATGCATCGCCAATCTGCTCGATTCCCCGGGCGGTCTCAAATTCTTCGACGGTCCGGCAAAGCCGCGTGCGATCATGGCGGTGGCGCAGGCGAACCGGGTCGGCGTGATGGGCATCCGCGCGGTGCAGGCGGGCGCATTGACGAGCGCGATCGACCGCCCGCTGCCACCCGATAATCCCGAGATGCGGGATTACCGGCGCGCCGCCGGCTTCCGCCGTCTCGCCGCTGAACTCGGCGAAGACCCCGCGGTGTTGGCGCATCGCTACGCGTTGGCGCTCGACATCCACACGCTGATGCTGGGCGTCAAGAACCGCTCAGAGCTCGCCGGCTGCCTCGCCGCCGCTGCAGCCGGGCCGCTGCCGCCCGAGCTGATGGCCCGGATCGACCGTTCCGTGGCGCCAGCCTGACAAACTCGGGTCCTAAGCGACCCGCCAGGCTCATGCCGCTCGAGATGCGCGCAAAGCATTTACGGTAGCTCGAACACCGTACCCGCGCCCACACCATACGGACCGGGATAGGCGCCGCCGAACTCGGTTGTCCCGTAGAGGTGTCCCAAGGCGTCCATGATCAGCCCGGCATAAGGACCGTCGCCGTCGGCGCAGCGCTGCCCGCTGGCGCTGCGCGCACAGAAGTCATAGAGAACGGTTTCGGTCCATTTGGTCTTGGCCGAGTTTGGGCTCAGCTCGAACACCGTGCCGCCCATGTCCTTGCTGCCGCCCTGAGTTGCCGTACCATAGAGATCGCCCTTGGAGTCGATGATCAACCCGGTGTAGGGCTGGTCGCCGTCGGCGCATTTGCTGCGCGCACAAAAGCTATAGAGCACGGTCTCGGTCCATTTGGTTTTGGCGGCGTTGGAGGTCAGCTCGAACACCGTGCCCCCCTCGTGAGCACCACCGCTCGCGGTTGTCCCGTAGAGGCGGCCCGTTCGATCGATAATCAGACCCGCATAGGAGCCGGAACCGTCAGCAAAATTAGTCCCCACAAGAAATGTGTGCAGCACTTTTTCGGTCCATTTGGTCTTGGCCGCGTTGGGGATCAGCTCGAACACCGTGCCCCCGCCATAAGTTGCGCCGAGATCTACGTCCAAGGTCGTACCATAAAGGTCTCCGGCCGCGTCTATGATCACTCCGCCGTAAGGGGAGGTGCCGTCAGCAGTGCTCGCGCCAAAGCTGTGCAGCACGGTCTCGGTCCATTTGGTCTTAGCCGAATTGGGTTTCAGCTCGAAGACCGTGCCGCCAGTCTTGCCGCTCCCACCGCTGACCGTCGCGCCGTAGAGGTCTCCGGCGGCGTCCATCGCCAATTGGCCATACGGGTCGTTGCCGTCTGAGCTGTGCGAGCCAAAGCTGTAGAGGACCGTCTCCGTCCATTTGGTCCTGGCCGCGTTGGGGATCAGCGCGAACACCTCGCCCCCGCCGTGAGCGCCGCCGCCGGTCGTCGTGCCGTAGAGGTCCCCCGCTTTGTCCATGACCAGGCCGGCCAGTGGCTCATATCCATCGGTGCAGCCCAGCCCGCCACGCATGCAAAAGCTGTACAGCACCGTCTCGGTCCATTTGGTTCTGGCCGCGTTGGGGATCAGCGCGAACACCTCGCCCCCGCCGTGAGCGCCACCGCCTGGGGTTGTGCCGTAAAGGTGCCCCGCCGTGTCCCTGACCAGAGCGGCAACAGGCTCCGTGCCGTCGGTGCAGGTCTTCCCGCCTTTGGCGCAGAAGCTGTAGAGCACGGTTTCCGGCTCCAGCCCAGCCGCGAAGGCGCCGCCCAGCGACGCGAGGCTCGCCGCCGCCAGCACCGCCGCGAACGGCACCGCGCACAGCATGAAAGCCCGGCCGAGCGTAAGGTTCTGCATCGTCCCAATCCCTGCTTGGTCTTTTCGAGGTAATATTAAACCCTCGGTTTCCAACCCGTCTACTGCTAAAGTATTAAGTATTGAAGGGCTCGTTCGCCCGTCTCACCGGACCGCCGCGTTCAAGACAAACGCGCCGGCCCGGTCGTGTCCCAGGGGGTGGTGTAGGAGCGGTGGGTAAGTAGCCCGGTGCCGTGGACCGCCACGAGTCAGGCGGCGCCGGGCTACTTATCCACAGCGGTGGTCATCGTGAATCGCCGGTAGGGTTTGGTTGGAACCGTTCAACCGAACCGAGGATCC
>JBOHME010000036.1:0-35438 GCA_050729795.1 Allostellaceae bacterium
GGCAACGGTTCATCCCTGCGCCTGCGGGGAACACTCCTTTGCCTGCTGTTTGACCTCTTGCTCCTGCGGTTCATCCCCGCGCCTGCGGGGAACACTGGCTTATGAACGTTTTTATGGAGCCCGCCGCCGGTTCATCCCCGCGCCTGCGGGGAACACCCGAAAACACTCCGGCGCTTTCGGAAAAGCAACGGTTCATCCCCGCGCCTGCGGGGAACACGATAGGCTTTCCGCCTCGGGACGACTATCCGGCGGTTCATCCCCGCGCCTGCGGGGAACACGCCATATCTCAAAACCCAGTGTAGCCGGGCGGCGGTTCATCCCCGCGCCTGCGGGGAACACTTGCTTGCCGCCGGCGAGGATGTGCGCGCTGTCGGTTCATCCCCGCGCCTGCGGGGAACACGCCCCAGAGCGTCAGCTCCCCCTGGCGCCGCGCGGTTCATCCCCGCGCCTGCGGGGAACACCATGACTGCCTGGTGCTGAACGGGGGCGCCGGCGGTTCATCCCCGCGCCTGCGGGGAACACGGTATCGACAAAAGGTCCGGCCAGCATCGTCGCGGTTCATCCCCGCGCCTGCGGGGAGCACTCCTATCACCACCTTTTTGTCGGTTTCGTCTACGGTTCATCCCCGCGCCTGCGGGGAACACGTGCGGCCAACCAGCCGGCCGGACTGCAACAACGGTTCATCCCCGCGCCTGCGGGGAACACCCGATCGGCCGCGTTGCTCGCCGCAATAATCACGGTTCATCCCCGCGCCTGCGGGGAACACCTCGATCCTACGCTGGAATTGGCGCATCTCGCCGGTTCATCCCCGCGCCTGCGGGGAACACCCTCGCGTCGGGCAGCATCCGGCTCCGGCGTGCGGTTCATCCCCGCGCCTGCGGGGAACACCGAAAAAATCGAGGAATTCGATTTCGGCCACCCGGTTCATCCCCGCGCCTGCGGGGAACACCATGTTGTCGAGTATGATCCTCGCACCAAGTTCGGTTCATCCCCGCGCCTGCGGGGAACACGGTCCCGTCCCGGTCGATCCCGGTCGATCGGACGGTTCATCCCCGCGCCTGCGGGGAACACCACCAACGCGCTTGGTGCAAAGGTGCTACCGACGGTTCATCCCCGCGCCTGCGGGGAACACTCTGCGGGCGCTTCCTTGACCGGTGCCGGGTCCGGTTCATCCCCGCGCCTGCGGGGAACACATGACCGCGACCCAGGTGCAGGCGGCGGCGATCGGTTCATCCCCGCGCCTGCGGGGAACACGAGCACCTGATTGATCTGTTCGCGCATCTCGCCGGTTCATCCCCGCGCCTGCGGGGAACACCTCTGGCCGCCATAGATCTCGCGGCCGAGCCCCGGTTCATCCCCGCGCCTGCGGGGAACACGAGCCGATCCCGGCGGTAGGGCGGATCGTCGTCGGTTCATCCCCGCGCCTGCGGGGAACACCGCAGCGCTATGCCAAGGCGACAGGGCTGTCGCGGTTCATCCCCGCGCCTGCGGGGAACACCCGATGATGCGGGCATTGGTCGGGGTGACGATCGGTTCATCCCCGCGCCTGCGGGGAACACCTTCTGCTCTTTTTCGAAGCTGCGCAGATCGCCGGTTCATCCCCGCGCCTGCGGGGAACACGAGATATTAAGAAATCGAAAAGACCTCTCATCCGGTTCATCCCCGCGCCTGCGGGGAACACTCTTCCGGGAAGCTTCTGATAACCCGGCCGGATTCACTTATCAAGCAGCTTACCGTCTATCAAGCAGCGTACCGTCGAGAACGTCTGTTCACCTGCCTCGACGGCGGGCAGGTTGCGCCAGTGGCCCCGGCTCCCGCGGCAATGCCGCCTCGGCGGTAAATTCGACGAGCCGAAAGCCATCGAGATCGACCGGGACCCGGCGATTGCGGCCACAGGTATCGAACTCGAACCCGGCATCGTTGGGCGCCGGCCAGGCGATCACCGCATTGCCATCCTCGATATAAGCGAGGACCTGGTCCCAGATCATCTCGCGCACCCGGCGGCTGTAATTGCCGATATAGACGCCGGCGCGAATTTCGAGCAGCCACACCGCCAGCCTGCCGCGCAGCCGCGGCGGCGCGTTTTCAACCACGATGACCATCATCGCCCAGTTTCTCGGGATCCTGGAAGGCCACCGGCATCGCTTCCGGCGGGGTTTCGGGAAGCGGAAGGCCGCCCGCCGCCAGCACCTCTTCCACGGCCGGAATGAGCCGCGCGAGAATTTGCGAGCGGCGAAAGGCGTCTCGGCAGCGGCGCCGCACTTCGCCAACCGGCTCGGACACCCTACGGCCATCGAGCGGCCGATCAGACTGCACGGCCGCCGCGACGCGAAACGCCTCGGGCACCACGGTTTCGAATTTGAACAGATCGGCGATGTCGTACACAAAGCTTTGCGGCTTGCCGGTGTGCAAAAACCCGATCGCCGGCGCATAGCCGGCTGCCAGAATGGCCGCCTCGGAAATGCCGTAGAGAGCCGCGGTCGCGGCGGACAGACAGCGGTTGACGGTATCCGCACCCTCCCAATGGTGCGGATCGTACTCGCGACGGTTCCATGTGACGCCGTGGCGAATGGCCAGGGCCTTGTACATCTCACGAACCCGGGCACCCTCGATGCCGCGCAGCTGGTCGACCGACCGCCGCGCCGGCGGCTCCTCGCCAAAACGCAGCGCGTACATCTTGCGGACGACCTTGAGGCGCGCCTCGTCGTCAAAGGCGAGCCGTGCCTGATAAAGCAGCCGGTCCGCCCGCGCACCACCCGGCTGGCCGGCGGCGTAGAGGCGCACGCCGGCTTCACCAACCCAGATCAGCAATGTGCCCGCCCTGGCCGCCAGCGCCACGGCGGCGTGGGAGATGCGCGTGCCGGGCTCCAGCATCAGGCAAACGACGCCGCCCACCGGGATGTGCACGCGCACGCCGTTTTCGTCGACCAGCACAAAGGCGCCGTCGAGCACATCGAGGCGTCCCTTTTCGAGAAACAGGATCGAGGACCGATCCTTGATCGGGATCGGGTGCGGCGGCGGCAATCCGCGCAGCGCGCCACTCACGTCGGCGCCCGTCGGATCAGCATCAGACCGCAGCCGTAAGCTTTTGCCGAGCCAAACCCGCTCAGGATTGCCGTGACAAACCGCGCCGGCTCGGTCACGGTCAACAAACCCTGGAAGGTCAAGGTCGACAATGTGATGACGCTCGACCCCTCGCGCGGGATGCGAATACGCTCATAGCGGTCGATATGAAGCTGCTCGCGATCAAATCCGAAGCCCGCTGCCGCAGCTTTGCGCATCAGCCACGCCGAGCCGGCCACGCCGATCGCCTCGGCGCGAGAACCAGCCCGGTCACCGGGGACCGCCTTCTTCAGCGCGTGCATGACGACATCATGCCGCCGGCCGCGCGCGCCGCGAATTTCCGCGACGCTGACGACCGGGTTGGCGCGCAGATCAAACTGCAGCTGTTGTCCCGGCCGCAGCACCGGGGCGAACGGCTTGTGATCGAGATCAAAGAGACCATGCGGGTCGATGGGCGGCCGGGCTCCCAAGATCAGAAACTCGCCGGGGCGGATTTCGCGCCACAGAAAATCGCGGCGGCGCTCGGGGCTGTCGGCATAGAGCGACCACACCAGGTGATGGGCCGCTCCAAAGCGGGCGCCGGGCTCGCTTGGCACCAGCAGGCGGGCGAGACAATGCGCCGGCAGATCGCGCCGCAAGCGGGCGCAGGCTAGCACCGGTCCCGCGGCTGCGGTCATCGCGGCGCGCTCAACACCGCGTCTTCGCGCAGGGCGAACTGCCAGCGCCGGCGGCTGGCAATCGCGTCGCGGCGAATTTCGACACGGTCGAACTCGAGGCCAAAGAAGAGCGCGTCGGATCTGGTCATGGTTACGACCGGTGCCGCGCGCGTTTGCCGCAACATTTGCCGCTCAGGCTCAGGGCCGTGTTCCGCCCGTTCCGAAAGAGCGGCAACAGGATGCGGCGCCGAATGCAGCCGCGGCGCGAGCGGCAGCATCAACGGACAGGACTTGCGGCCGAAATAGGGGGCGAAATGCGGGGAGACGAGGTGTTCGGCGATCTCCTCGAGGGGCCATCGCCCCGCTCCCCGCGCCCACAGCGCCGCCAGAACCGCGGTGTCGGTGTGATAGTCGCGGCGCGACAGGATGGTTTCGAGCGGTGTCGCCGCCAGCTCCTCGGCGCGGGTGGCAAACCGGCGCCCGCGCCGTCGCGGTGGAACCTGCGCGGTATGGTAATCGGCAAGCAGAGGGCCGAGCGATTGCCGGCGCAAGGCGAGGCCATAGCCGGCTTCGAGGGCGAGGTGTCCGGCTTCCTCGTCTCGCGTCAGTCCGAGACAGCCGGCAATCAACCCGAGGACAGCCGACCGCGCCGGCCGATCCCAAGTGCCGCGGCGTTCGCCGACGGCGAGCGCGCCCATCGCCGCCAGCGGTGCGGCGAGCGCAAAGGTCAAAAACTCAGTCATGACCGGCGGCATCGCGGCAGAACTCGACGATCTCGGCGAGGGTTCCGCGGCCACCAGCGACATCGAGAATGGCCGTCGCTTCGGCCGCCGGGCCATAGGCGCGATCCAGCTTATCCCGCCAGCCTTCGAGCGCGCTGGTCGACCCCGCAACGAGATCGGCGCCCTCTACGGGCTTGACAAAGGCGCCGGCGAGCGTGCGCGGCTGGGCCGAGCCGAACTCGGCGAGCACGTAATGGGCGCGGGAGCGGGCGGCAAAGGAGGGCTGCTTGCCTTTGGGGGAGACGGTGGCCGCGGCTTCGGCCAGCGCCGCGCACGCGTCGCGGGCCAGCCCGTGATTGCCGCCGAGGTTTTGTTGCAGCAATCCGGTATCGACGCAGGCGTAGAGATAGAATATCCCCGAGCCGAAACCCAGCTCGCCGACAAAGCCGGCGCCGGCGTCTTCTTCCGCGGTCTTTAAATCATCGATCGCGGTGTAATAGTCGTCTTCGACCGTCACGCGATGGGTGGTGATCGCGTGGGCCACCTGCACCGCCGCCTCGCGATTGTAATCGGGGTTGTCGGCCAGCATGCGGCCAAACATTGCGATGTCGGCGGCGGTATCGGTACGACGAAGCAGATCGCCGGCGGTCAATTCCTGCGCCTCGCCGGCAGCGATGCGCTCCGCCAATGCCAATGCTTCGTTTTGCTCCTCGGGCGAGAGGAACGCGAGCTGCTCGGTGCGGGCCGGGGCGGGGTCTCCCTCGGGTTTGAGCTTGCCAAAGTGCTGAGCGATCTGGCGCGCAATGGCGAGCGCTCGGTCCGCCGCGACACCGCTCTCCCGGAGATGGCGCTCGATGACCTCGCCAAAACGCTGCGTGCGCTGGCCACGATGTTCGTGGAGACGCTCGGCAAAGACGCTGGAGCTGCGCCAGGCACGCTTCAGCGCCTGGCTGCTGACGCGCAGCCGTGGCGCGCCGCCGACCGTCGCGGTCTTGGGCCGGCCGGTATCGTCGCGGTTGAGATTGGCAGGCGGGTAGAAGGTCAACAAGTGAAGCTGCAAAAACTGGCTCATGGCTGGACTTCCTCCTGAGCCGCCCGATCCCCGGCGGGCGCGGCAAAACCGGCGTTGTAATATTCGAAGATCCAGCGGCGCCGGCGCGGCTCGGACCAGTTGAGACAGGCGGCGGCCAGCTCGCGGACATTGATTTCGCCGCCGGCAAGCGCCACGGCGCGGCGCAAGGCGGTCAAGAGCTCCTGCTGGTCACTGGCCCCGATGAGCCGGCGGAAGCGCAGCGGCTTCATCACCGCCTGCGCGGCGGCATCGGCATCGATCGAGGGCGGGCCAAGCGTGCGCGCCGGATGCTCCGTCCGGTCGTCGCGGACGCCGGCAAGCACCGCGGCGCACAGCGCCACCTCCGGCAGGTGCTCCGGGCACCGGCGCCCGAGCTGATGGAACAGGACAAAGGTCGCCGGCTCCTGCATCGCGGCCAACAGGTCGGCGCGGCGCAGCCGGGCGAGGGCGGCGCGGTCGGCGCGCGGATTGGGTTGTCCGTCGGTGTGCGGCTGCAGTCCGCGCCACCAGCGGGCAGCAATCTGCTGCTGCTCGATTGTGTCGCCAATCGTGGTGTTCATGCCGTCCCCCGCGCGTTGCGGCGTCGTCCGCCCCGTTTTGCCGGCTCCGGTTCCGGCAACCCCAATTGTCCAAAAAATGCGATTCCTTGCGCCCCGTAGCCGCTGAGGGTGCGAACCAGATTGAGCCGCGCCCGCACGATCTTGCGCGGATCGAACGAAGCTGCGGCAGGATCGAGCGGAGCCGCCTGATCGAAGAGGCGAAGAGCGGCCGCGCGCAGCACCTCCTGCCAGCCTCGTGCAACTCGCGTCAGCCCCGCATCCGGGTCGCTCGCGCCAGCCTGGCGCAAAAGCGTGAAAAAAGGCTCTCCGGTGGCACGCCAAAAGCTCTCATAGACCACGGCGAGCGAGGCGGCGTCGGGTTTGGTGTCGCGCTCGAAGCACGCGTCACGCACCGACAGGCGCAGCGAGCGCGCGGCGATCTCGGCGGCGGCGACGAGATGGCGGGCGACGCAAGCGAACGCCTCGGCCGATGCTGGATCGGTGCCGGGCAGCGGCATCTCGCTCTCGACAAATGCGTATGCCTTTCTGTTGTTAACAAAGTTATAGCCTGCGGCGAGCAGGCGCGATTCGACCGAGGCGTGGGACGCTGATTTCGGTTTTCGCGTCTTCCAAGCGCTCACCGATCGGGCTGGAAAGCTTGTGCCAGGTGCATCGCCGAGAGCTATCGCAACCCAATCTCGGTATCCGATGCCGGCTTTCGCAAGTCGGGAATGCCAGCCGCCGCCGTGCGTGTCTTTAGAGATTGGTGAAAGCGGGTGAACTCTAGCCCAGCCGACGTATTTTACGCCGTTATCCTTCTTTCGCCAGCGAATAACGACGATGTCATCGACAATGCCGGTCACATCGCAGGGAAGGCGGTCAGCATTTTCCGCTAGCTCGAGCCGGACCCGCCAAGGCATGCCCCAAAACGCCTGCAGCGGATGAGCTTCGAGAGGGGTGGTCGCCGGGAACCGGTCGGCGGTTCGGGTCGGCGCCAGCCACGGGAAGACGCGCGGCAAATCGGCGGCGCCGGCCGCTTTGCCATTCGGCACGTTCGCCCAGACGAGGTGCCATAACGGGCAAGGATCGAGCCCCGGCATCGCCAAGGTCGTCAGCGGTCCCCCGCCGCGCACAGAAGTCCGATAACCCCTACCGCCTTGCGGTGCATAACACTGCAGGGTGAACAAGGCCATCGCCGCCGCCGGCCGCGCCAAACGCGTGATGCGATCGGGCTTGACGAAAAGCGCTCTGTTGTTTTCAAGGGTATTCTCGCCGGGCGCCTCGATCAGCAGGGTCTCCGGGCTCTCGGGATCACCCGGCAGCTCGTCGAGATCCTGCAGAAACCGGGGACCTGGCCCATCCAGGTCGAAGGCCGATAAAAGCGGCGCAAAAGAGCGGGCGAGCGCCTCGGGGCCGGGCGGCGCCTCCCAGCCATCGAGCCACGCCTCGTCGTCGCCCGGCGGCGGCGGACAGGCAGTGGCGATAAGGCCGATCAGAAATTCGATCGCGGCGACCCGAAAATCGGCGCGCGGCCAATCGATCGCGACGATCGGGTTTGAGTCGATATCGCTGGTGATCTCCGAGGGCCGGATAGTTTCGGCGGCCCCGTCGCGCCGCCGGATAGGAAGCCAGGACTCATCCAGCAAGTTGAACGGGGTTTGCATTTCAAATGCCCGAATTAACGAAGAGGAGCCCGCGGGCCGCGTCATAGGTCAATCGCATTTCTCTGCCGCGCGGATCGAGCCCGACCGTGCCCCAGCGCCCATCCGAATCGCGGCGCAGCAGCAGCACCGGGATGTCGCGATCCCAGGCCGGCCACTGTTCTTTGACGGCGGTGACGCCGGGCTCTTCCACCGCTCCCTTCAGGCGGGCCTGCCGCACCGATACTTCGGAGAGCGCCCACGCCCGGTTGGGGTCTTTGGGGTCTTCGAGCGCATACCACGGCCGGACCTCGCCGTCCTCGCAGCGGGCCAGGCGGAAGGTGACCCGCGCCTCGCCGAGCCTCGTCGGCGTGCGCACATCGGGCTCCCAGAACCCCGAATCGCGGCAATAGGGTTCTTCGATCTTCAGCACGTTCTGCAAGCCGACAGCTGCGGCCGCGAGTTCGGCGCCCTCGGCGCGCGTGGCGGAGGCGGCGAGCCCGGGCGGAACCGCGTCGGCAGCGTCGCGGTCATAGGCCAGCTCGACCAGCGCCCGGATGCCCTCGGGCACAGCGATCACTCCGGCCTCAAAGAGGGCGCGGGCGCTGCGCCACAACAGCGCGTGATCCGGATAGACGTAGCCGGTGCGCCGCAGCGACGGGCCGAGCCAATCTGTCGGCGGCTCCGGAACGGGCTCCGGGGCCAATACCAGCAGCCGTGGACCGGCGATCGGGCGTGGTCCGCGATCATGGCGCCAGAGCCGGCCGGCGCGCTGAATGATCAGATCGGCCGGCGCCAGATCGGTCACGATCAGATCGAAGTCGAGATCGAGGCTCTGCTCGATGACTTGCGTCGCGACGAGCACGCTGCCGCTGCGCTGCCCGCGGGTGCTGTCATGGCCAAACCGGCCGAGCACCGCCCGCTCGATGTCATGGCGGTCGCCCATTGCGAAGCGGGCGTGGAACAGCATCGGATCGAGCTGCGCGGCCGCCAGCATCGCATATGCCTCGATCGCGTCATCGACGGCGTTCCTCACCCAGGCGACGGTGGCGCCCGCTCGCGCTGCGGCGGCGATCGCCGCGATCGCGGCCGCTTCGTCCGAGACCCGCTCGACCGCTACACGCCGCCGGAGGTCCGGTGCGATCGCACAGGGTTCGGCGCGGATCCCACCCGCCGAGGCCACCGTCGCCAATGGGTAAGCGATTGCATTGTCTGGCTCGGCGGTGGCGCCGAGGCCCGAGAGGAAGGCGGTGTTGATCTGGGCTCGCTGCCGTGCGGTCAGGGTTGCCGACAGGATAATGGCGCTGCCGCCCAGCGCGGCCTGGAACGCGAGCAGCGCCTCCAGCTCTTCTTTCAAATAGGCGTCGTAGGCATGCGCCTCGTCGACGACAAGAATTCGCTGCGACAAGCCGAGCTGGCGCAGCGGGGCATGGCGGGTCGGCAACACCGCCATGACCGCCTGGTCGATCGTGCCAACCCCGATTTCGGCCAGAAAGGCTTTGCGCCGATCGTGCCCGATCCAGGCGGCGCATTGCGCGCCAGCCGTCTGGTCCGCGGCTGCTGCTGCCGGCACTGGGCGCGGATCAAAGGCGGCGTCGAGGATGCTGGCCGTGAAACCGGGATGCTGTCTGCTATGGCCGTGCGCGAGCACCAGGGATGGAGTGCAGCGGGGCTCATACAAGCGGCGGTACGCGTCGCCAAGGCGCGCATACATCGCATCGGCCGTCGCCATGGTTGGCAGGGCAAAAAACAATCCCGTGCCTTTCCCCGCGGTCATCAGCCGATGCGCCAGCACCAGCGCCGCCTCGGTCTTGCCGGAACCGGTCGTATCCTCGACCGTAATTAGAACAGGACCGTCGGGGAGGGCTACGGTTTCGGCCCACATCTGCAATGGACGCGGCTCGGAGATTTCAGGGAATAGTCGGGCAATGCCGGTCGCGGTCGCGGTCCGTGCCGGAATCAGCCCCGCTTCCGCTGCCGCTTGTCGGGCTCGCGGCAATGCGAGCCCGGACCAATAGCTGCCGAGGTCGGTGTGCTCGGCTGCAACAACGTATGGAAACCAGTTGCGTCCCGAGCCGAGCCAGTCGGCCGCGACCGCAAGACCGGCGACAAACCATGCAAGGCGGCATCGTGCCAATGGATCGAGCCGCGGAAGCGGCGGAGGGTCGATGACGGAGAACGCAGTGTCGATAAATTCGGCGGCGGCCGCGATGCAGACATTGCACGCGACCGACTGCGGCAGTGTCGGATTTTGAAATTGCCGGGGCGGCCGGCCATGATGCCCGGTCACGGCGCGCAGCAGCGGAAAACGCGATGCCGGCGCTCGCCAATGGGCAAAGAGCGGGTCGAGCCGGCGGCTCAGCGCACCGCACAGCAGCGCATAACCGTCGTCGTCGTGCCAGTGACCCGCCGGCGGCGGATCACAAACCCCAAGGCCCGCCGGCCATAATTTCGGGACCTTGGCCTGAAATGGGCGGGTGAATTTGCCGATGTCGTGCAGCGCCACCAGGGCAATCAGCGATGCGGCCGGGACCGCGACCGGTGGGCGGAGCGCGCTCAGCAAAACCAGCGCCGAAGCTGCGACATCGAGGCTGTGATGCGGCACGCTGTGCATCGCCGCCCCATCACCCTCGCGGTGCGATTTCGCCCAGAATTCGAATGCAGAGGGCACAGTCGACCCGGCTCTCACATTTGAACCGGGCCGTTAGTCGAAAACACCCAAACTCCGCCACCTATGCAGAGCTTGTCCCAATCTGACGTAGCGGCTTTGGTGCGAGATGTTCGGTGCCGCGGCAGGTCTCGGGCAACCTTGATAGTAGTCACGTTGAACATCGGCACCCCTCCCCGTCGGTCGCCGAGTTTTTCGTTCGATCCGACCCGCCTCCTAATAGGGCATGGCCGTCAAAAGTTTGTCCGCGACCGCCAGCGTGGCGCTGGGGGAAAACGCCCGCAGTCTCGGGACACTGCGCTTCGACGCGCAGGGAGCGCGGGAGAACGCCGCCTTCGAGTATGACGCCGCGTGGCTGGCGGCCGCGGAAGGCTGCGCGATCGACCCCGGCATCAACGTGGACGATCATCTGCGCAACGATGGCTTCCTGCATGTCGATCGCGGGCAGTGGCGGCTTGCGCCGGCATTCGACGTCAACCCGTTCCCGGACCGGGTGTGCGAGTTGAAGACATGGGTATCGGAAGATGCCGGTCCGGAGGCGACGGTCGAGGCGCTGATGTCCGCACTTCCGTATTTCCGGACTGCCGTGCCCCGTGCCCGACAGACGTCTTGCCGGGCGCTCGATCTCGCTGCGGCTGAGCCGCCGCTCGCGGGGCACGCCCGCCAGCCTGCGCACGCCCGCCAGCCCGCGCACGCCCTTGGCGGGATTGGCTTCGATCTGTCCCAAGCGCACGGCGTGCTCGAAGATCGCGTGGAGAGCCGACATCGTCCGCGCGGCAACACCTTCGCCACCGGTGGTGGCGCCGCCACGGCTACCGACGCGGGCCTTCGATGTCTAGCACACCGGGTAGACCGGGCCTCAGGAATACGCCGCGAGAAACAAGACCCCATTGGCCGGGAGCGTGATCGCCGCCGAATGGGTGAAGCCGTCAAGCGGTGGGCCGGACGCTTCGACCTGGCCACCATTTCCGATCGGCGCGGGATTGGGGAAGCCGTCGTAATAATCGCTGTTGAACAGCTCGCGCCAGTCGCCGCCAAAGGGCAAACCGATCGAGTAGCGATATTTGGCACGCTCCTCGAGGTTGGCGACAAGCACCACATCGCGAGCAGAGCTGCCGTCGGCGACCCAGCGGTGGACGACGATGATGCGATCGAAATTATCAGCGCGGCTGACCCGAATGCCCTCCGCACGCAATGCCGGCTGGCTCCGGCGCAGCGCGATCAGGTCCTGCATGAACCGCAGATAATCCGCCATCGCGCGGTCGCTGTTCAGGCCATCCCACCAGATCAGGTGGCCGGGGTGATCCTGTTCGTCATCACTCCAGAGTTTGTCTTCGAGGATCTCCTGGCCCATGAACAGCGCGGGGATGCCTGGCGCCGCCAACAGCAGCGAGGCGGCTACACGGCTGCGGCTGCGCGCATACCACGAGCGGCGGTCGGAAGGGTCGGCGAGCATCGCGACACGAGCGGCATCGTCATGCCCGAGATAGGTGATGTCGTGGTTTTCGATGCATTGAACAACCCGCCAAGCGGCGTCGTATCCCGGCGGCGGATAAAACTCCCGCGCCACTCCGTCGAGGTCGAGCGCCGCGTTCTCGCCGCCGGCCGCCTGCTGCAGCAACCCGCGGATCGCATCGCGGAGCCCGTCTCCGAGGGCCGCGTCGAAGCCGAGCCCAACTGGCGCCGCTGTCACCGGAAGCGCCCGGTCCCACTCCCAATATTCGGCGATCTGGATCGCCGCCGGGCGGATGAAGCGCAAGGTGCCCGTCATGTCGCGGCATAGCGTGCGACCGTCAGGCTGATTGTTTGAAATCACCCGCACCTCGTCATAGCGGATGCCGTCGATCCGGTACTCGTTAAAGAATGAGACGGCGTTGTCGACCAGGAACTGGCGCACGCCCGCGTTCCAGAATGCGAAGACCTGCCCTCCGGCCCAATCCTCGTCTGTGAAATAGAGGCTATTGTCTTTGTTTTTATCGGTCAAGCGGTCGTAGAACCACAGGCTGCGGTCGCCGAAATCGCCACCGGCGTGGTTGTAGACTAGATCGAATATTATCGCGATCCCATGCAGATGCGCGAGGTCAATCAGGCATTTGAGCTGATTGGCTCCAGGCTGCAGCGCGTCGGCGGTCAGAGCCGGCTGGCCAAAGGCAGCGAGCAGCCCATTCACCGCGGCCAGATAGGGCGCGAGATCGTCAGACGTTCTGGCTTGGTAGAGCATCTCCGGTGAGAAATAATCGACACCGTTGTAGCCGGCGCTGTGCTGGGTCGCGAATTCCTGGATCGGCAGCAGCTGCACCCCATTGACGCCGAGCGCACGCAAATAGGGCAGCCGTGTCACGACATCGAGAAACCAGCCGCCGCGCCGGGCGCGCAGGTCGGTTCCGCCGGCGTCGACCGCCCACCACGTGCCGACATGCAATTGGTAGATGACCATGTCGCGGAAATCCGGCCTCCGCCAGCCGGTATCGTGCCACGGATAGGCCGACGGCGAGCGCAGGATGCAGAACGAGCCCGGGAAGGCGGGCTCGGCGGTCAGCTCGCGGGCGTAGGAATCCGCGCTTGGGGCCGGGCCCGCCGATGCCGTCGACCCAGAACATGTAGCGGAAGCCGTCTGCTACTGCAGCAAGAAAGCCTCCCCAAGTCCCGTCACCGAGCGCCTCCAGCCGGCTGTCGTCGCCCGGCCGCCATCCGGCCTGCCCCAGCGCCGTCAGCCGGTCCTCGCCGACGAGATAAACCTCGCGCGCTCGCGGCGCCCAGGTGCGGAACGTCGCGCCATCCGCGACGAGATTGCCGCCCATCGGCGTGCTGCGGTCGACGCGTCCGAACTCGACACCCATGTGTCCCTCTTCTGCGGCACGATTGCCGAGGATAGCCGTGCCACCGGCAGACGCCCCAGAGGAGCTTTCGCCGATCGCCCACAAACCCGCTGCCGCGCCTGCCGGGTCGGCGGCGTCAACGCGCACGGCACCGCCATTCAGACCGCCGCAGGAACTCGGCGTCAATTCGCGGGGCGGGGGCACGGTGTTGCGCTCCCGGCCCGAACGCGGGACGATGACCGGCGTTTCGTCGATCGCGGGCACGCGACGCGATGGTGCGCGGGAGCGATCGGATGGCGTTGTATGAGCTGAGGACCTACACGCTGCGGGTTGGGGCAATGGCAGAAGCCGTGAAGCTCTATCAGGAGATCGGGTTCCCGGCACTCGCAAAGGCTGGCCAGGACAAAAAGCTTATCGGGTATTTCCAAAGCGACACGGGTACGATCAACCAGCTCCTCCATTTGTGGAAATTCGAGGACGACGGCGACCGGCGCGCGCACTGGGCCGCGGTGTATGCGAATAAGGATTTCGTCGAGGGGTTCGCCTCACGGTTCCGCCCGTTGCTGATGACGCAAGAGGTGAAGTTGCTTCAGGCCGCGCCGTGGGGTCCGCATCCCTAAGGGCTGCGCCTTTCGCGCCGAGGATCATGACCGCCAAGAAGAGCGAGGAGCAACACGGCAAGCCCGAGCGGCCAAAGGCGGGCGGTGCTGGCGGCGAAGGCCGGACGTTGATATGGGCTCCGGGTTGTCTGGTCGGCGCCCCACAGGCTGCCAAGTAAATAAGCACGGTGATCGGTAAGAAAGCACGGTGATCGATGGCCCATCTGACGCATTTCGTGGTGGTCGGCGCCGGCGCTGCGGGTCTGATGGCGGCCCGCGAGCTCGCCCGGGCTGGCAGGAAAGTGACGATCCTCGAGGCGAGAGATCGCTGCGGCGGACGCATCTACGCGCTGCCTGCTGAGGAATTTGGCTACCCGGCGGAGGGCGGTGCCGAGTTTGTCCATGGTGCGGCGCCGATCACGCGCACCCTGATGCGCGAAGCGGGGCTCTCGCTATCGCCACGCGGGGGTAGGCGGTGGAGCACCCGGTCGGGCGCGTTGTTGCCCGACGAGTCTCCGCTTCCCCATGCGGGGCGGTTTTACCAAGCCTTGAGCGCGGTAGAAACCGATCTGCCGATCGCCGAATTCCTCGAAACGCGCTTTGCCGATCGGCAATACGACGAGCTGCGGCGGAGAATCACGCGGACGGTCGAGGGCTACGATGCGGCCGACCCTTGCCGCGCCAGCACCGTGGCACTCCGCGACGAATGGATGGCGGAGAATGAGGGGCAGCAGGGGCGGCTCGCGGAGGGCTACGGCGCGCTCGTCGATCATCTTGCATCCGAATGCCGCAGGCACGGCGCTACGATCCATCTCGGCGCTGCCGTGGCGGCGATTGCCGCGGGCCTCGGCCGGATTGCCGCGCGCTGTCAACACGGCGGCATCGTCGAGGCCAATGCCGCGATCCTTACCTTGCCGCTCCCGCTCCTACCCGAAATCGCGCTTCCGTCGGCGGCGCGCGAGCGGGCAGCAGCCGCTGCCAATATCGGGTTTGGCAACGTCGTCAAGCTCTTGTTGCGTTTTGCGACGAATTGGTGGGTCGATCATGGCGAGCGAGACCTGGCCAACCTGTCGTTTCTGCTTTCGGACGCGCCGGTCCCAACCTGGTGGACACAGTATCCGGCCGGATATCCGGTGCTGACCGGGTGGTTCGCGGGACCCAAGGCCGATCGAGTGTTTTCGCTCACCGCCGCCGAGCTCACCGAAATGGGGCTCGCCTCGCTCGCCGCGATATTCGATCTACCGCTCGACCACATCAGAAGGAATCTCGTCGCCTCGCGAGCAATCAACTGGGGCGCCGACCCGTTTGCGCGCGGCGCCTATTCATATGCCACACCCAAAACACGGGACGCGCAGGCCGTGCTGAGAAAACCGGGTGGTGAGGCCATATTCTTTTCCGGCGAGGCGCTCTATGCCGGCCCGGATATGGGCACCGTCGAGGCGGCGTTGGCGAGCGGACAAGAAACCGCACGGATAATCCTGGCTGCCGGATCCTAGGGGTTCCGGCGACACCCTCATGTTCTTGGGATAACGGGAAACCCCGCATTCTTCGAATGAGCCAGCGGTTTGAGCGCGCCCGCCGCCTACTCGGCCGCATCCAACCGAAACCGGATGTGATCCTCCGGCATATCGCCTGCAAAGCCCGATCCCGAGGTGATCAGACCAGGCGGCAGTGCACACCCATCCGCAATGTACAACTCTCCGCAATGTACAACTCTCCGCAATGTACAACTCTCCGCAATGTACAACTCTCCGCAATGTACAACTCTCCATAGAGTTTCCGGAGGACTTCCCCTGGCGGGTGGTGTCCTGATTTGAAACTGGGACACTACCGCTGTCGAGGCTCGGTTGCGCGGCCGGGGATGGGCGATTATGATGTCGCTGTCGGCGGGAGCCGCCTCGGGTCGGAGCGTAGCGCAGGCTGGTAGCGCATCAGCATGGGGTGCTGAGGGTCGTGAGTTCGAATCTCACCGCTCCGACCAATCCCGTCTCCCGCGTCGCCGGGCACCATACGGACGCGCAGGAGGACGGCATGAGCGCTGGCAAACCCGAACTCGAACCCTGGCAATGGCCCGAGGCGGAGTGGCGCAAGCGGGTCGATCGGGTTCGCGCCGGGCGCCCGCTGCGGCCTGCGGAGTGGCCGGGCGGCGCGCGCTGCGCGGTGGCGCTGTCGTTCGACAGCGATCACGAGACGAGCGACCTGCGCGACGGCGGCAACTCGATCGGCCGCCTCGCCTGGGGCCAATATGGCAGCCGCGTCGGCGTGCCGCGCATTCTGAAGGTGCTCGAAAAGCACGGCGTCAAGGCCAGCTTCTACGTGCCGGCGGTAGCAGCGCTGCTGCACCCCGACGAGCAGCGCCGGGTCATCGCCGAAGGCCACGAGATCGGCATCCACGGCTGGATCCACGAGCTGAACTCGGTATTGCCGCGCGAAGCCGAACGCGATCTGATGCTGCGCTCGGCCGATACGCTCGAAAAGATCGGCGGGGTGCGGCCAAAGGGACTGCGCACACCCTCCTGGGATTTCAGCCGGCACACGCTCGAAATCGAACAGGAGATGGGGCTTTCCTATGATTCGTCGCTGATGTCGGACGAGGATTGCTACGAGCTGCTGCTCGATGGCGAGCCGACCGGAGTGGTCGAATTGCCGGTCGAATGGGTGCGCGACGATGCCGTCTATTTCATGATGAACCGGTTTTCGGCGTTGCGGCCCTACACGCCGCCCGGCGCCGTGTTCGATATCTTTCGCCGCGAATTTGATGCCGCGCTGGCTGAGGGCGGGCTGTTCCAGCTGACGATGCATCCGCATGTTATCGGCTATCGCTCGCGCATCTGGATCCTCGACGAGATCATCCGCCATGCCCGCGCGCATCCGGGGGTATGGTTCGGGACTCACGCCGAGGTGGTCGATTGGGCAAAGCAGCACGCGGCCTGACCGCGATGCGTCGCGAGCGTCCGGCGAATGGCTGAGGCGCCCGCGCCGCCCACCCGTTGCGGCCCGACTCGCTGCGGCTATGTGGCACTGATCGGCGCGCCTAATGCCGGCAAATCGACGCTCTTGAACCGGCTCGTCGGCCACAAGCTCGCGATCGTCACGCCAAAGGCGCAGACGACGCGCAGCCGGCTCCTGGGCATCGCAGTCGAGGGAGTTTCGCAGCTCGTCTATGTCGATACGCCCGGCATTTTCACCCCGCGGCGCCGTCTCGACCGGGCGATGGTGTCGGCGGCCTGGTCGGGGGCGGAGGATGCCGATGCGACCGTGCTGCTCGTCGATGCGGCGCGCGGCATCGACCGCGACACGCGGCGCATCCTCGACCGTCTGGCGGCACGTCGCCGTCAATCGGTCCTGGCGCTGAACAAGATCGACCTCATGCGCCGCGAGATATTGCTCGGGCTCGTCGCGAGCCTGTCGAAGGACGCCAGCCTCGACCCGGTATTCATGATTTCCGGGCTCACCGGCGATGGCGTCGAGGATCTGCGGCGCCATCTCGCCGCTGCGGTGCCGCCGGGTCCGTGGCTGTTTCCCGATGACCAGCTGTCGGATGCGCCGGAGCGGCTCATTGCCGCCGAGGTCACCCGCGAGCAGGTCTTTTTACAGCTGCACGACGAACTGCCCTACGCCTCGACGGTCGAGACCGAGAGCTGGCAGGACCGGCGCGACGGCAGCGCCCGCATCGAGCAGGTCATCTATGTCGAGCGGCCGAGCCAGCGCGCGATCGTGCTGGGCGAAAGCGGCCGGCGGATCAAGGCGATCGGCGCCCGCGCGCGGGCCGAGCTCGAACAGATGCTGGCGCGGCGGGTCCACCTGTTCCTGTTTGTCAAGGTGCGCGAAAACTGGGGCGAGGACCGCGAACGCTTCGCCGCCCTCGGTCTCGATTACGACGCCTGATGGAATGGACCGACAGCGGGTTTGTCGTTGCGGTGCGGCGGCATGGCGAGCATGCGCTGATCGTCGAGCTGTTGACCCAAAAGCACGGCCGGCACCTGGGTCTGGTGCGCGGCGGGCAATCGCCGCGGCTGCGGGCGACGCTGCAGCCGGGGAACGCGGTCGCCGCGGTCTGGCGCGGCCGCCTCGCCGAGCACCTCGGCACGACCGGCTGCGAGCTGGTGGACCCCCACGCCGCCCGGCTGCTCGACGACCCCGACCGGCTCGCCGGTCTCGCCGCGGCGACGGCACTGGTCGCCGCGACACTGCCCGAGCGCGAGCCGCATGGTGATGTGTTCGCCGCCTTCGCCGCGCTGCTCGACGCGCTCGATTCGGCGCAGGACTGGCCTGCGCGCTATGTCGCCTGGGAATGCAGCCTGCTGGCGGCGCTCGGGTTCAGCCTCGACCTCACTCGCTGTGCCGCCACCGGCGCCACCACCGGCCTCGCCTATGTCTCGCCGCGCACCGGCCGCGCGGTATCGTTCGCCGCAGGCCAGCCCTACCATGACAAGCTGTTGCCATTGCCGGCTTTTCTGTGGCGCGACACGGTCGCCGACGACACCGACCTCGCCGCCGGGCTGCGCCTGACCGGACATTTCCTGCGGTATCATGTCCTGCTGCCGCAGGGCCATGACCTGCCGCCGGCACGGCTGCGCCTCGCCCAGCGCCTCGGCCATCGGTCCGCCGCTGCTAGCATTGCCGGCTGAACCGCCCGAGGGTTTAAACCGATGCCTGTGACCGCCCCCGCCGGCGAAATCCGCGAGGTGGACTTCGCCGAGGCGCTCGGCGAGCGCTATCTGTCCTATGCGCTGTCGACGATCATGTCGCGCTCGCTGCCCGATGTGCGCGACGGGCTGAAGCCGGTGCATCGCCGCATCCTGCATGCGATGGCGCAGCTGCGCCTCGACCCGGCCTCGGGCTACAAGAAATGTGCGCGGGTCGTGGGCGACGTGATCGGCAAGTTCCATCCGCATGGCGAGCTCGCGGTTTATGACGCGCTGGTGCGGCTCGCGCAGGATTTCGCGCAGCGCTACCCGTTGGTCGACGGTCAGGGGAATTTCGGCAATATCGACGGCGATAACGCCGCGGCCATGCGCTACACCGAGAGCCGGCTGTCGGCGGTGGCGCAGGCGATGCTCGACGGCATCGACGCGGATGCCATCGATTTCCGCCCGACCTATGACGGCGAGGACCGCGAGCCGGTGGTGCTGCCGGCGCGGTTCCCGAACCTGCTCGCCAACGGCGCCTCGGGCATCGCGGTCGGCATGGCGACCAGCATCCCGCCGCACAATGCGGGTGAATTGTGCGCGGCGCTGCTGCGGCTGATCGATGAACCCGGCATCGGCGTCGAGGCGCTTCTCGACGATCTGCCTGGGCCGGATTTCCCGACCGGCGGGGTGCTGGTCGAGCCGGTAGAGAACATCCGGCAAGCCTATGCAACAGGCCGCGGCGGTTTCCGCCTGCGCGCCCGCTGGGAAAAGGAGGAATTGGGCCACGGCACCTACCAGATCGTCGTGACCGAGATGGCCTATCAGGTGCCGAAAGGGCGGCTCGTCGAAAAGATCGCCGCACTGCTCGAAGAAAAGAAGCTGCCGCTTTTGGCCGATATCCGCGACGAGTCGACCGAGGATGTGCGCCTCGTGCTCGAGCCGAAGACGCGCAATGTCGAGGCGGAGATGCTGATGGAGCAGCTGTTCCGTCTGACCGAGCTGGAAATCCGCGTGCCGCTCAATCTCAATGTCCTCGATCCGGCCGGCGTGCCGCGGGTCATGAGCCTCAAAGAGGCGCTGCAGGCGTTTCTCGACCATCGTCGCGAGGTGCTGCTGCGCACGCGCCGCCATCGCCTCGGCGCGGTCGGCCGCCGCTTGGAAATCCTCGCCGGGCAGATCGTCGTCTATTTGAACCTCGACGAGGTGATCCGGGTCATCCGTGAGGCCGACGATCCGAAGGCCGAAATCATGGCGCGCTGGGAGCTGAGCGAGATCCAGGCCGAGGCGATCCTGAACCTGCGGCTGCGCGCGTTGCATCGGCTCGAAGAGATCGCGATCCGCAAGGAGATGACAAGATTGTCGGCCGAGCAGGCGGGGATCGAGCGGCTGCTGGCGAGCGAGCGGCGGCAGTGGCGAGCGGTGGCCAGGGAAATCGGCGAGACCGCGACCGAGTTCGGCGGCGACACCCCGCTCGGCCGCCGCAGAACCACAATCGGCGAGGCACCGAGAACCGTCGAGATCGCCGCCGAAGCGCCGGTCTGGCGGGAACCGGTGACGGTGTTGTGCTCGGCCAAGGGCTGGATGCGAGCGGTCAAGGGCCACAATGTCTCGGCGAGCGATCAGCGATACAAGGAGGGCGACGGGCCGCGCTTTGCGATCGCCGCCGACACCGCCGACCGGCTGATCGTATTCGCGACCAACGGCCGGTTCTACACGCTCGCGGTCGATCGTCTGCCGGGAGGCCGCGGCCAGGGCGAGCCGTTGCGGCTGATGGTCGATCTGCCAAACGAGCACGATGTCGTCGCGATGTTCCCGTATCGGCCGGGTATGGAATTATTGCTCGTCGCCAGCGACGGGCGCGGCTTTGTCGTCGCTGGCGAGGAGGCCGTCGCCCAGACCCGTGCCGGCAAGCAGGTGCTGATGCCGGGTGCCGGCGCGGCGGCTCGGATCTGCCTGTGCGCCGAGGAAGGCGACGCGGTGGCGCTGGTCGGCGACAACCGGCGGATGCTGGTGCTCGGGCTCGACGATATCCCGGTGATGAGCCGCGGGCGCGGCGTGATCCTGCAGCGCTATCGCGCGGGCGGTTTCGCCGACGCCAAAGTGCTGCGCCTGGCCGATGGCCTCAGCTGGCTTCAAGGCGAGACCCGCACCCGCACCGAGCCCGATCTGACCGCGTGGCGCGGACCGCGCGGCAGCGCCGGCCACCTTGTTCCCACCGGCTTCCCGCGCTCGAACCGGTTCGGCTGATCCAAGCCTGCGCCGCCATGGCGTTGGCCGAGCGCCCCAAAAGCCGCCTACAGCTCGCCCCAATCGGGGGCGTGGCTCAACGGTGGAGCCGGCTCCGGCCGGTATTGGTAGGCGCGGGTCCACGGGCGCGGCGCCGGGCCGTCGGCGCGCGGCCGTTGCACCAGCGTCTGGCACACCGACAGCCAACCGCGGTCGAAGGCATAGGCCATGCCGGCCATGTACATGCGCCAGATGCGATAGCGCTCGACCCCGGCGGCGGCAATCGCCGCTTCGCGCGCCGTATCGAGCCGCCGCACCCAATGCAGCAGGGTGGGCGGATAGTGCGGGCGCAGATCCTCCATATCGAGAATTTCGAGCCCGGCCCCGGCGATCTCGTACAAGACGCGTGAGATGTGCGGCAGCTCGCCGCCTGGAAACACGAATTCGTCGATGAATTCGCCTCCGGGCGGCCCTTGCGCCTGTCCGTCGCGCTGGGTCGCGGTGATGCCGTGGTTGAGGGCGAGCCCGCCGGGTCGCAGCAATCGCGAAATGATCGCAAAATAACGCGGCAGATTGGCGATCCCCACATGCTCGTACATGCCGACCGAGACGATCCTGTCAAAACCGGCGGACTGTTCGAGCTCGCGATAATCCTGCCGCCGGATCTCGACCTGCCGAGCGAGCCCCAATGCGGCGACACGCTCGCGCGCGTAAGCGAATTGCTGATCGCTCAACGTGATGCCGACGCCCTCGATCCCATGATGCTGCGCCGCCCGGCACAACAGCCCGCCCCAGCCGCAGCCGATGTCGAGCAGCCGCTGACCGGGTGCGAGGCGCAATTTGCCGCAGATATGGTCGAGCTTCTGCTGCTGCGCCGTGTCGAGGTCCTCCTCGCCGCTGCTAAAATAGGCGCAGGAATAGATCATCTGCCGGTCGAGCCACAGCCGGTAGAAATCGTTCGACACATCGTAATGATAGGCGATCGCCGCCGTATCGCGCGCCTTGCTATGGCGGAACGGACGATGCGCGGCAAGCCGGGAAAGACCACGCAACACGCGTGATCGGCCGAGCCGCTCGGCGATCCCGATGCCGGTGTCGAGCACATCCTGCAGGCGGCCCTCGACCTCGATCTCGCCCCGGACATAAGCGCGCGCCAGCCCGCCAATGTCTCCGGTCAGAAACCGGCGCATCAGCCGCCTCCTGCGCAGCACGATCGTAACCCGCGGGGCGGCGGCAAAATCGAACGACTCGCCGTCCCAGAACCTGATCCGCAGCGATGGCGGCTCGCCGTCAAATCGATCGCCGAGCCGGCCGAGAAACCGGCGGCGCAGAGACATGCTGTGCAGCGATCGCAACAGTTCGTCCTCCCCCTTGAGGGCGGCAACCCCGATCTGGTCAGCGCCTGCCGAGCGGCGCATGATCGCCGATGGATGCCGGTCGTCCGGCGATGGCGCCATCAGGAGGAAAGCCGCCGATGAAGATCGTCAAGGTCGAAGATTTGCATTGCGACGCCGGCTGGCGGGTCAATTCCTTTCTCAAGGTCACCACCGACGACGGTCTCGTGGGCTGGTCGGAGTATATGGAGGGCTATGGCGCGCAAGGGCTGACCGGGGTCATTCAGAAGCTCGCCGACCGGTTCCTCGTCGGCCGCGACCCGCGCCCGGTCGAGGCGATCTCCGCGCTGCTCTACGCGGCGACGCGCCAGGCGGCGGGCGGCGTCAACCAGATGGCGATCGCAGCGATCGAGAATGCGCTCGTCGATGTCAAAGCCAAGGCGTTGGGCATCCCGGTCTACGAGATGCTGGGCGGACCGGTGCGCGACCGGCTCCAGGTCTATTGGTCGCATTGCGGCACCTACCGCGCGCGCCACGCCGACCAGATTCAAGAATGGGCCGGGGTCCCGCCGGTGCGCTCGCTCGACGATATCGTGGCACTTGGCGAGGAGGTACGAAAGAAGGGTTTCAAGGGGCTGAAGACCAACCTGATCCGCTTCGACCGCGGCAAGCCCTATATGTACGGTCCCGGCACCGGCAACCCGCCGGGTTTTCCGGAGCTGAATGCCGACAGCCGGATTGCCGAGGCCGCGGTCGCCCAGCTGGAGGCATTCCGCCGCGGCGCCGGCCGCGATGTCGGGCTGCATCTCGACACCAATTTCAACTACAAAATCGACGGTTATATCAGGCTGGCGCGAGCGCTCGAACCGCTCGACCTCGTCTGGCTCGAAATCGATCTCTATGATCCGAAGGGCCTCAATCTGATCCGCCGCTCCGCCCGCACGCCAATCTCGTCCTGCGAATCATTGTACGGCCGGCGCCAGTTCCGGCCCTATTTCGAAGAGCAGGCGGTCGATTACGCAATCATCGATGTCGCCTGGAACGGCATTCTCGAATCGGTGAAGATCGCAGCGATGGCCGACGCCTATGAGGTCAATGTCGCTCCACATAATTTCAACGGCCATCTCGGCTCGCTGATGAGCGCACATATGTGCGCGGTCGTGCCCAACTTCAAAGTCATGGAAATCGATATCGACGACGTGAAATGGAAGGACGACATCGTCACCCGGCCGCCGGTTATCGACAAGGGCGATCTGCTGCTGCCGACCGGTCCCGGCTGGGGCGCCGAGGTCAACGAGGCGTTTGTCCGCGCCCACCCGCCGCGGCGCTAACAGCGGGGTGATCGTCGAGGTCGAGCGCTAAGCCCATTCGCGGGGCTGGGCGCTAAGCCCATTCGCCGGGAGCGCCGACCGCCCACCCGGCCAGAAAAATTCGCCCGTCGATCACCTGCACCGCGACCTTTCCGGCTGTCCCCTCGTCCGGAGCTTGCGCATTGCCGCTTTCGAGATCGATGACCCAGCCATGCAGTGGGCAGGTCACGACGCAGCCGCGGATAAACCCCTCCGACAGCGGCGCGCTTTGATGCGGGCAGCGATTCACCAGAGCAAAGACACGATCGTCGGCGGTGCGAAACACCGCGATCGGGTACGACTTGCCCGGCGATCGCTTGACCCGCCGCGCGCCCTCGCGCGGGATGTCTTCGACCCCGCCGATCTCGACCCAGCTCTCGTCCGGCATTCTCAAACCACCCCAGCCCGAACTGGGCACATCCGATCGTGGCTCACCCCGCACCTCGCTCGCTGCCGCTGACCGCCGCCACCCAGCATAACGATTATTTCCGCTGGCGAGACCCGATTCTTGCGCCCCCTGAAGAGCGGCGCGCGCATAACGAGGCGAACGATCGCTGCGGACAGTCACACGGGCCGCTTCACCAGATGATACTCCGCGATCTTGATGGCGACTTTACTGCAACCGGATAGCGCTCTACGGCAGCACTGCAGCGAAGCCTAGCGGCCGCCGGGCGTACTGCAGGCGAGCGGGAAGGCGTTGCGGGTGGGGGCGATAAGGCGCAGGCTGCTTTCAGGATCTGCGTAACGGGAGGAATGGTGATGAGCGATGTGACCCAGGACCTGAACTTTCTGCAAGGTGTGAAGGTTGTCGATTTCACCCAGTTCGAGGCGGGCACGACCTCGACCGAGGTCTTGGCCTGGTTTGGCGCCGAAGTCGTCAAGATCGAGAACCCGGGCCGCGGCGACCCCGGTCGAAGGCTCGGCTCCGGCAAGCCCGATGACGATCCGTGGTACTTCCACCAGTTCAACGTCAACAAGAAGTCGCTGGCGATCAATCTGAAATCGCCAAAGGGGCTCGACATCGTCAAGGACATGCTGAAGCAGGCCGACGTCACGGTCGAGAACATGGCGCCGGGCACGATCGAACGCCTGGGCCTCGACTACGAGTCGGTCAAGAAGATCAACCCCGGCATCATCTATTGCCAGATCAAAGGCTTTGGCAGCGGCAGCCCGCACGAGAAGGGGCTCGCCTTTGACATGATCGCGCAGGCCGCGGGCGGCCCGATCAGCGTCACCGGAGAGCCCGACCGACCGCCGGTCAAGCCCGGTCTTTCGTTTGGCGACACCGGCACCGGCATGCTGATGGCGGCAACGATCCTCGGCGCGCTGCACGAGCGCAACCGCACCGGCCAGGGCCGCCGGCTGCAACTGGCGATGCAGGATGCGATGATCCACTATATGCGCACCTGCTTTGCCAACATGGCGCGCACCGGCAAACCGGCGCGGCGCAACGGCGCCAAATCGGGCGGCGGCAACAACGCGCCCTCCGGCCTCTACCCGGCCAAAGGCGGCGGTCCCAACGACTATGTCTATCTGACCACCAGCCGGGCCAACCCCGAGCATTGGTCGCGGCTGATGAAACTGATCGGGCGCGAGGAATTGATCGAGGACCCGCGCTTTACGACCGGCGATCTGCGCGTCAAGAACGAAAAGGAGCTGGACGCGATCATCGGCGAATGGACCCGCCAGCACGACAAGCGCGACGCGATGGAACAGTTGATCGCGGTCGGCGTGCCGTCGGGAGCGGTGTTCGACACGATGGAGCTGATCAACGAGCCGACTTTTGAGGAGCGCGGGCTGTTCCAGACCGTCCATCACCACAATGGCGATTACAAGATGGCGAGCTGGCCGGTGCGCATCGACGGCAAGACGGTGCAGCTCAAGGGCTCGCCACAGCTCGGTGGTGACAGCGCCGAAGTCCTGCACAGCTGGCTCGGCATCGATGCCGGCGCGTTGGAGGGGCTGCGCCGCGACGGCGTGCTGTAAGATAGAAAAGCGCCCCTCGCTCCCGGATCGGGCCCGGGGCAGGCTCTCCCGCAGATGCGGGCCCCTCCCTCTTCCCGCAAGCGGGGAGAGGATTTGGGGTGAGGGGCAAGACACCGGATTGCACATGCGGTTGCGGCTCTACGAAAATTACCGCTTTGTCCTCTACGCGCCGTTCTACGCGGCCCACGCGATCGACGCCTATGGGAGCGAGGGGATCGAGGTCGAGCTGTTGCCGTCTCCCGGTGTGGGACGTGCCGAACAGGCGCTGCTCGACGGCGATGTCGATGTGCTGTGGGCCGGGCCGATGCGGGTCGCCAAGCACCATGATGACAATCCCCATTCGCCGATCGTCTGCTTTGCCGAGATCGTTTGCCGCGACCCGTTCTCGATCGTTGGGCGGCTGCCCAATCCCGGTTTCCGCCTCGCCGATCTTGTGAAGCTGCGATTTGCCAGCGTCAGCGAGGTGCCGACCCCATGGCTGTGCCTGCAGCAGGATCTGCGCGAGACCGGGATCGACCCCGACCGCCTTGATCGTGTCGCCGACCGCACGATGTCGCAAAATCTCGAAGCGCTGCGCTCCGGGAGCTTGGATGCCGCGCAAGTCTTCGAGCCGGTGGTCGAAGAGGCCCTGTCAACCGGTGCCGCCCATCTTTGGCACACCGCCAGCACGCGCGGCCGCACCAGCTATACCGCGCTGGTCACGACCCGCGAGCGGCTGCGGCGCGACGAGGAATTGCTGCGGCGCATGGTGCGGGCAATCCATCGCACCCAGCAATGGCTGCACGCGCACACGGCCGCCGAACTCGCTGCAGCGATCGCCGGGTATTTTCCGTCGCTCCGCCGGGATGTGTTGACCGGCGCTCTGGCGCGCTATCGGGCTCAGCAAATATGGGGCCGCGACCCGGTCTTGCCGGAGGCTGGTTTCACGCAGCTGTGCGGCGCTCTCGCCTCGAGCGGTTTCCTCGTTCGTCCCGCCGACTATCAGGACTGCGTCGACAATCGCCTCGCCCGCCAGGTGATGGCCGAGTGAGGCGGCGGACAATACCGGCCGGCAAAGCCGCGGCGATCGGCGATGCGGCCCACACCCAACGCCAAAACGGTCGCGTGAGCCTGCGGCGCTGAAACGTCACACCGCTTTGCCCATTGCCGATGCGGGACCGTCATGCCGCCCCGCGGCCGGGCAAAATTGTCAAACACAATAGAACTAGAATAATTTGGCACTCCGGGTCTTTTTTCCGGCAATGACATTTTCCATCTATGCGGCAGCGCCGGCACGATAGTGGGCCGTGAACGTCAGCAAACCAGAACAGTGGAGGGAGATGCAGGAGATGCCGACAGTGGATGAAATTGCCCAGGAGAAGCAGAGAATTTCCGAGCGTCTGGCTCGCCTCGACGCGGAGCGGGCCAAGCTCGCCGACGAACTGAACGAATTGGAGATCGCCGAACGGGTGCTGTCGCGCTTTGGCAAGACCGGCACTCCGGAGCGCCGCCGCGGCCGACCGGCGCGGGGGACGCCCAGCGCACGCGAACGCGGCAGCCGCTCGCCTGCGTCGGCGCAAGGCCCGTCGGTCAGCGATGCGACGCTGCAGGTGGTCGGAACCCATCGCGAAGGTCTGACCGCGGCCGAGATCCAGAGCTGCCTGTCGCGCGATTTCGGGCTGACCGTCAGACCCAATCACCTCGGTATCGCATTGCAGCGCCATCGTCGCGCCGGCCGGCTCGAAAGCCGCGATTCACGCTGGTATCCGCCGCACTCGGCACTGGCCGAGCTGCCGCAGCAGGTGATGACCGGGTAACCCGCAGCGTTGCCGGCAGACGCCTCGGTCCCAATAAAGACGGTCCGCCGAGCGACAGCCGCACCGCGCGACCTCGTCGCGGCGACCCGCACCCTGCTGCGAACAATCCGGTCAGCCCGCGCCGTCCGGGCCAACCTGCGTACCGCGCCCTAGTGGTCCGATCGAAACGCTTGGTTTCCCAGCGTTTCATAAATCGGACCACAAGATCAAAACGTTGGTGGTGCGATTCAGCCAACGGATGGGGACCATCCGTCGCCATCGCACCACTAGAGCTTCAGCAGCTGCCGGGCATTACCGTTCAGCAGCTTCTCCTTGTCCTCCGCGCACAGCGGCAGGGTTTCGGTCCATTTTGTGCCGGGCGGGTTTTCGACAAACGGATAGTCGATCGAGAACATGATGCGGTCGATGCCCATCTCCATCACGCAGCACAGCAGCGCCGGGTCGGAAAAAAAGCCGCTCGTCGTGATGTAGAAATGCTCACAAAACACATCGCGAAAGCCCTTGCCGCCCTTGCCATCTCGGGCGAACCCCATGTTGATCCGCCATAGATAGAATGGCAGTCCTTCGCCGAGATGGCCGATGATGATCTTCAGGCCGGGATATTTGTCGAACACCCCGCTCAGCACCAACCGGATGCCCTGGGTTGCGGTCTCGACTGTGAACCCCCAGGCGGCACGCAGCAATGACGGGTATTGCTGCACGTAGTCCTTGTAATAGGCTTCGACAACAGCCGGATGCGGCACCGAGGGATGCATGTAGAGCGGCACGTCGAGCGCTGCCGCCCGCTCAAAAATCGGCCAGAACCGCTGGTCGTCGAGAAACAGCCCATTGGTCAGCCCGTTGACCAGCGCACCCTTGAAGCCAAGCCGGGTCACCGTGCGTTCGAGCTCGTCGGCGGCAGCCTTCGGGTCCGGGGTCGGGATCGCGGCAAAAGCGGCGAAGCGGTCGGGATGCGCACGGACGGTCTGATGCAGCCGGTCGTTGGCGCCGCGCGCCAGCCTGACCGCGGTCTCCGCATCGAGCTTCTGCAAGCCGGGATTGGCATGCGACAGCACCTGCAGATCGATGCCGGCCTCGTCCATTTCCCGCAGCCGCAATGCGCCGACATCGTCGAGCCGCTCGATCAGCCGCGGTGCATTCGACGCGTCGATCCCGGTGAAGTGCTGCTTGACCTCGGGGTCGTAATAATGCTCCTCGAGGGCAATGATATAGGGCTTGCCTGCCATAATTCGCCTCCGCTGCTGCCCGGTCGGGCTGCCGACTTCTAGCAGGCTGCCGCATCGCTGTCATCGGCGCGGCCCGGCACGGCAGACGGCGGAATTCACCCGAGCTTCAGCCACAGCAGAGCGAGCCCGCCCGCGAGCCAGCAGTAATAGGCAAACGGATCGAGCGCCGCCGCTTCATCGCGGCGACGGAAATAGCGCATCAGAAACGCTGTGCTGGCAAAGGCAGTGATCCCGGCGACGATGCCTGCGGTCCACAGCAACCCGGCACCAAACCCGGCCGCCGTGGCACCATGCGCGTGCAGCAGCTTCGGGATCTCGAGCACCGCCGCACCGGCGATGATCGGCGTCGCCAGCAGGAACGAGAACCGCGCCGCATCTTCGTGCCGCAGCCCAACCAGCAGCCCTCCAACGATCGTCGCGCCAGAGCGCGAAATTCCCGGGAAAAATGCCGCCGCCTGGCACAGCCCGACAAAGCCGGCATCAAACCAGCCGGCACCGGCCAGTTCGCGCCGCTCGATCGCGGCATTGGCGCGCCGGCGCAGTCTTTCACCGACAAAGAGCACGACGCCGTTGCCGATCAGAAAAGCGGCCGCTGCCACCGGCGACCCGAACAGATGGCGCAACGGCTTTTCAAAGACAAAGCCCAGCACCACAGCCGGCAATGTGCCGAGCACCAGCAGCGCGATCAGATGGCGGGTTTGCCGGATCGTCCGGCGAGTGACACCGCCGCGGCCCAGGGCCGCCAAGGCGAGGCTCAGCCACTCGCGCCAGAAATAGACGAGGAGTGCTGTTGCGGTGCCGACATGCAGCACGACGAGAAACGGCAGAAACCTCGGCGAATCCTGGTCGATATGCCAGCCGAGTAACGCCGGCAGGATCACGGCATGGCCGAGGCTGCTGACCGGAAATAGCTCGGTTACGCCCTGAAAGACCGCGAGGATCATCGCCTGGAGCCATGTCATCTCAGACCGCGCTGTTTTACCGATCGATCCGCAACCCGCCGAAGCATGACCCCGAGCCCCAAGGCGTCTGCGGCCGACCCGGGGCCGTGCCGCGCAATTTTGCTGGTTGCCGGCATCACCCTACCCGCTGCTGCGCCGCCGCCGATGGCACGAGTTTTACGAAACGCCAAGCTCGCCCCCGCCGGACGCAAAGCGGCGCCGGAAATGTGCGGTACTGTGCCGACGATCGCCGGGCCGGTCAAACCTCGCCGGCAATGCACGCAAATCGGCCCATGCCGCGGCTGCCTCGCCCGCCACCAGGAGCCGTTAATGGCGAATCAGAAGGATCCTGTCGAGAAGCCGCAGCGTCGGCGGCAGAAGGCAGCATCGCCATCAACGTCCCCCGCGGCGGCGTGCCCCACGCTGCTGCGATCGTCAATTCCCCCTACCGACTCCCTTCCCTGGGCGAAAAACCTTCGGCGCTGGCCGGCGCGCGGCAGAGCCTATAGCGTGATGGTCAGCAGATGCTTTCGGACACAAACACCGGCGCGACCACATTCAGGAGACAGCGATGCAAGCAGCAATCATGGTGCCGGGACCCGATTGCGGCCGATGGGACATCCGGGATGTGCAACGACCGGTGGTGGGCGAAGGGCAGATCCTCGCGCGGGTCTACGCCTCCTCGCTGAACCGGGCGGAGATGCGGACGATCCGCAATCTGCGCCGCGACCCGGCCAAGCCGTTGCCGGCCGAACGCGCGGGGGGCGGCGACGCCGCGGGCGAGGTCGTTGAAATCGGCGCCGGTGTTTCCGGCTTCGCGCCCGGTGACCGGATCATGGGCCGCTGCAGCGGCGGCTTTGCCGAATTCGCATTGATCGACGGCCGCGAAGCAATGCCGGCCCCGGAAACTCTGTCGTGGGAAGAGGCGGCCTGCGTGCCGATCGTCTTTGTCGTGGTCCATGATGCGCTCTATGCGAGCGCGCAGCTGCATGCCGGCGAAACCGTGCTGGTGACCGCAGCATCGTCCGGCGTCGGTGTGGCGACGTTGTTGCTGGGCAAGCTGATCGGCGCCAGGGTGATCGGCACCTCGCGCTCGGCAGAAAAGCTCGAAAAGCTCAGGGGATATGGGCTCGATGCCGGTATCCTCACCGGCAGCGAGGGTTTTGCCGCTGCGATCTCGTCCGCGATCGGTGAGGCCGGGGTCGATATGATCGTCGACAATATCGGCGGCGATGTCTTTGCGGCCTGTCTTGACGCGCTCGCGGTCGGCGGCCGGTTTGTGACGATCGGGCGGATGAGCGGGGTGCTGAAAGGCGAGCTCGACCTCGACCGACTGGCGCTGCGCCGCCTGCACCTCTACGGTGTCAGCAACCGGCTGCGCCGACCAGCGCAGCGCGCGGAATCGACCAGGCGCTTTGTCGCGGATCTGATGCCGGCATTGCGCGAGGGCAGGCTCAAGCCGATCGTCGACCGCACCTTTGCGCTCGATGAGATCGCCGCGGCGCAGGCCCATCTCGAAGCCGACAAGCATGTCGGCAAGGTCGTGATCCGGATTTGACCCAATGGAGGCAACCTTGAGCTACGAGCACATCCTGGTCGATCGCGAGGACGGGGTCGGCATCGTCACCTTGAACCGCCCCGACAAGCTCAATGCAATGAACCGCAAGCTGTCGGGCGAATTGCGCGAGGCGGTGAAAGAACTCGACTGCGACGACGCGATCGGCTGCATCGTCATCACCGGCGCCGGCGAAAAGGCTTTTTCCGCAGGCGGCGACATCCACGAGCAGCGCGAGGATGACCGCCGTTTTTCGCAGGACGAACTCGACGCGCGCCGCGGCCGCGGCAGCTACGAGATCGCCGCCAGCGCCAAGCCGACGATCGGCATGCTGAACGGCCTCGCCTATGGCGGTGCGGCGGTGCTGGCGTCCTCGCTCGACCTGCGGGTCGGCTGCGAGAATACACGCTTGCGCTTCCTCGCCGCCGCCTATGGCCGGATCAACAGCACCTGGACCTTGCCAAACCAGGTCGGCTGGCCGATCGCCAAGGAATTGCTGTTCACCGCGAGGATCGTCGAGGCGGAAGAGGCATACCGCATCGGTCTTCTCAACCATCTCGTGCCGCGGCACCAGTTGCGGGAGAAAACGATGGAGCTCGCCCGCATGATCACCGGCAACAACCGCGCCGCGGTCACAGGCATCAAAACATTGATGCTGAAACAGATGGCGCAAAACCTGGAAGAGCAATACGACGCGGAACGCCAATTCACAACGCATGTCGTGCGCGGTGCGCGCGCCGAGGAGGCGTTTCCGGAATTTATCGCGCGCCGCGGGCGACCGCTCGCCTGACGGCGCGCAGCTCAGCCGACTTGATATTTTTCGATGAAACCCCAATCCACTTCGAGACCAAAGCCGGGTTTGTCGCCGATCACGAGGTGACCATCGCGCAATTGCGGATGGTCGCGGAAGAGACCGTAGGCCAGCGGGTCGTGCTCCGGCCCGCCATGCGACTCGACGCCAAAGCTGCAGCGCGGCTGGGCCAGCACGATGTGCGCGTGGATTTCGGGAGCGGTATGCGGCGCCACCATGACCCCGTGCTGCTCGGCCAGCTGCGCCACCCGCAATGCCTCGGTGAAGCCGCCCGCACGCGTCGCGTCGAACTGCACATAACGAATGCCGCCAAGGACCACGAAATCCCGGACGGTAAACCGGGTCAGCTCGCGCTCGCCATGCGCCAAGGGGATTGGTGTGGCCGCCGCCAGTCGCGCAAAATCCGCCGGCTGCAGATACCAGTGCAGCGGCTCTTCGAGCCAGAAGATGTCGTGCGGCTCGACCCGGTGGGCGAATTCGATGCAATCCGGTAAATCGTAGGCGGCGTTCATGTCGAGCATCAAGAGCGGCGCCTCGCCGATCATGCGCCGCACCGTGCCGATCCGCTCGGCCTCGGCTGCGACCGTGCCGGCTCCGGTCTTGAGCTTGACCCCGCGATAGCCGAGCTCGATGAAACGGGCAAGCTCGGCGCCGTAATCGCGGTCGGTGGCACCCGGCCGGTAATAGCCGCCGGTTGCATAGGTGAAGATCGGCCGGTTCTCGCCGCCCAGGAGCCGGTAGACCGGGACGCCGGCTGCTTTCCCTTTGATGTCCCACAGCGCGATGTCGATGCCGCCGAGCGCCGCCATAAACTGGGTCCGCTCGCCGCGCGGAACCGGCGGCGGCAACCCACCCTCGCCCTCGATCCTGCCCGGTCCCGGCGAGGTCAGCGCAAACAGCCGCTCCCACACCGCGGCATGCGCCAGCGCGTCCATGCCGCGCACGATCTCGGCGCAGCGCGCGACCCACTCAAAGATCCGGGGCATCGGTGAATTGTGGATCTCGCCATAGCCGGTGAGCCCGTCATCGGTTGTGACCTCGACCAGGATGACACTCCAGGCTTTCATCGGCTCATGCGCGGTCCAGGTTCGGGCTGGCCGCGGCACCGAGACCATGTGGGTGTTGACCGAGGCGATTTTGCTCATCGTGGGCTCACGGAAATGCGGGTTGACTGGGAAATGCGGGTTGGCTGGAAGGTGTTTCCGGCCGGGATCGCCGGCTGAGCGTCATCGTGACGCCGCGGTCAGCTGGCGCCAGCGCGCGAGGCTGTCCGCCGGCCAGACCTCATCGATCTTGTAGTAGGCGTCGAACACGCGCGCGCCCGCCGGCAGCTCGAACCACGGCAATTTGCTGCGGGTGAAGATGTGCACATCGGGCGAAACCGCCGCCGGATCGTCGAGCGTGCCGCCGCACAGCAGCACCGTGTCGCCCGGTGCGGCATGGTACTTGTGCCATAAATGCGTCCCGCATTTGGCGCAGGCGAAGACATCGTGCGGCCTGCCGCTGCTGCCCGGCGGCACCGGAAAAGCTACTGGCTCGCCGCCGCGCGCCTCGACAAATTTCCGCTCGATCCACAAATTGAGCGCGAACGCGCTGCCGGTCAGCCTCTGACAATCGCGGCAATGGCAGGCGTGGACGATCATTGGCTGGGCGGTCAGCCGATAGCGGGTGTCACCGCAGGCGCAGCGCCCTTCGAGGCTCATCATCCTCTCCGCTCGCAACGGAACTTGGCGCCAGACATATACCCGATCGGGCCTCCCGTGACAGCGCTCGCTATCCGCCGTCGGGCGAAGCGGTTCCGGGCAAGGACCGCAGGCGGCGCAGCGGCCAGGCAAAGCTCAGCTGGTGGCCATCGGGGTCGGTGATGTGGAAAAAGCGCTCGCCCCACTCGGCGTCGCGCGGCGCCGAATCCGGGCAATGGCCGGCGGCGACGAGGCGGGAATGGAGCGCATCGAGATCGGGATCGTAAAAGATCACCCGTCCCCACCATGACCAGCCCCGCTCCGGCGGCTGAAGGATCAGGTTCAGATAGCCGGGGCCGGCGCGCAAGCTGGTGAACGACGCATCCTCGCCGCCATAGAGCAGCTCGAAGCCGAGCGCGCGGTAGAACCGCACCGCCCGCGCCATGTCGTGCGTCGCCAAAGTGACGGCGCTGATGCCGGTGATCATCGCCGCGCCCGCCGGCGCTCGGCCGCATGCATCAGGCGTCGGCGAACCCGGCCGCAATCGTGCCCGCGACGACCTTGCGCGCAACCTCGCGCAGCAGCTGCCGGTCCGCTTCCGGCGTCGCCGCCGGTGGAATGCCCGCCACCACCCGGTCATGGCCATAGGTCGGTACTGCACCACCATTGTGCAGGATGCAGTAATCCAGCTCCTCGCCGCTCTTCACCGCGCGAATGCCGCGCCGGATCAGGTTGCGCATCATGATCACACCACGGTCGGTCGAGGCCAGATGCTCGAGCCCATGCCGGGCCACTCCGCCATGGATGCTCGTCTGCGCGTCGTAATCGCCCGGCACCCGCTGCCGCTCTTCGTAGGGACGGCTCGCGTCCTGGCCGAACCCGGCGCCCTGGCGGAACTCTTTGCCCTCGGGTGCCCGGTAATAGCCGATCTGCATCGTGTGGGTGTCGTCGAGCGGCACCGCCCAGGTCGTCGCCATCGGCCGGTTGACCGAGTTGCGGGCCGCCATCGGGTCGGCGTTGGGCGGAAACTGGTGAATGTTGGGCAGGATGAAATCGGCGACCCGCACCCACACCCGGTCGGCCTGCCGCCGCGTGTCGATATAGACCATCCCGACCGGCGTCTCCATCCAGTCCCATTCGCCGAGCGCTGCCAAATCCCCGGTGAAGCCCTCGCTGCCCGGCAATGTATGCAGGAAAGCAAGATGCGCCGGGTCCATGCTGTTTTCCTTGACCTGCAGCCAGTTGCATTGCCACACGGTCGGGGCGCGGGCGATCTGGCGGTAGCCGGGCAGATCCCAGGTGTCGAGCACCGGGAAATCGGGCTCTTTGTCGGGCGGTCCCATATAGGCGAAGACCAGCCCCTCGTGCTCATGCACCGGATAGGCGCCGTGATAAAGCCGGTCCTTCAGCGTGCTGTCGGCGGGTTCGCCCGGAGTTTCGAGGATCGTGCCGTCGCAATCGATGAGCCAGCCATGATAGCAGCAGCGGATGCCCTTCTCGCCGACGAGGCCGAATTCGAGCGAGGTGCCGCGATGCGGGCAATGCAATTCCAAGAGGCCGATGCCGCCGCGCTTGTCGCGAAACGCGACCAAATCCTCGCCAAGGATGCGCAGCCGCCGCGGCACTTCGCCCAATTCGCTCGACAGGATGACCGGCTGCCAAAAGCGCCGCAGATATTCGCCGCATGGTGTGCCCGCCCCAACCCGGGTCAGCTCCTCGTCCGCCGCCGGCCGCTCGCGATGGTAATAGGCGCTATAGGCTGAACTCAGAAACGGCGCTCTCTCGGACATCAGGACCTCTCCTCTCAGCAGGGCGAATTTGCCCAGCCCACCCGTCGCCGGTCAACCGCCATCGCCACCATGGCGGCATCCGGCCAAGTCTCAGCTTCGGCGCGCACGCCCGCTGCCATCCGTACCGGATTTTTGCACCAGCCAACCTGTTGACTCCGTGCACATTAGCCACCAGTGCGGAATATTCTTGATGGGGTGGACGGCCCCGCTCTCGGGCATCGATGTGCCACAACGTGGTCGTCTGTGAACGCCACAACGAGAGGAGCCGTCCGCCATGCAGATTACCACCATCGGTTTGGATATTGCGAAACACTGGTTCCAGGTCCACGG
>JBOHME010000037.1:0-34899 GCA_050729795.1 Allostellaceae bacterium
GTATTGTGGCCGCAGGGCTTCTTCCCCGAGGAGGATGCGGCGTTCCGCAAGCTGGCGGCGGATTACGAGAAGGCGAGCGGCAACACGATCGAATCGAGCATCGTGCCGTTTGCTCCATTGCGCCAAAAAATCGTCTCGGCGATCACCAGCGGCGTCGTCCCGGATTTGATCTCGGCGACGCCTCCCGAAGTCGTGCCGGAGCAGGCATGGGTCGGCAAGCTGGTCGATGTCAGTGATGTCATTGCAACTCAAAAATCCCGATTTCTCCCGAACGCTCTGCTGTCGGCCGAGTTTTACAACAATGTCGAGAAGAAGCGCGGCTATTACGGCGTGCCCTACGAAGGCGCCGTCGTCCCATTCCATATCTGGCGCGATCTGATCGAGAAGGCCGGGTACAAGATGTCCGACATTCCAAATAAATGGGACGCCTTTATCGATTTTTTCCAGCCGGTGCAAAAAAAGCTGCGCGAGCAAGGCATGCGCCACACTTACGCCAGCGGTTTTGTCGTCAGCACGATCGGCAACGATCCGCTGAACACATTCCATGCCTTCATGATCGCCTATGGCGGCGCCGACCTTGTCAGCAAGGACGGCAAGCTGAACTCGCATGATCCGCAGGTCAAGCAGGCGGTGATCGAAGCGCTGACCAAGCTGAGCTCGCTATACAAGGACGGCTACATCCCGCCGGGCTCGGTCAACTGGAACGACGCCGACGACAACAACTCGTTTCACTCGAAGCTCGCGATCATGGATTTTGACGGCACATTGTCGACCGAGCTCGCGCTCTACCACGACAAGCAGGCGTATCTGCACGATATGGTTACCGACGGGCTGCCGCTCAGTAATGAAGGCAAGGAATTGCCGAGCCAGTTCGGCGTCAACAACATGATCATCCCAAAAGGTGCGAAAAACGTCGAGGTGGCCAAGGAATTTTCCAAATACGTCATCGAGCCGAAGATCAATAACGAATATCTGAAGGCCGGGCTCGGCCGCTGGCTGCCGGTGTACCCGGAGCTGGTCAAGAACGACCCGTGGTGGACCGATCCCTCGGACCCGCACCGCGCGCCCTACGTCAAGCAAGGGCTCGATAGCCCGACGATCCCATTCTACTACTGCTACAACGTCGCTTACGCGCAGTGCCGCACCGAGCACATTTTCAACGTCGCCTTTTCCGAGATCGTCAGCAGTGGGACGAAGCCGGACGTGGCGGCCGCGAAGGCCTTTGCGCGAGCCGAGGCGATTTTCGCCAAATACCCGCTGCAGGAAGGCTGAACGCGCGCGAGCGGTGCGGCGGCGGACAGGACATCTGCCGCCGCCCGCCGGCCGCGGCCGCAGGCTCATGGCCGGCGCTGGCGAGGTGACCAGACAGCAGAGCGTTGATCCCAGCAGTATATAATGGCATGGCGGCAGGCGGCAATGCGCCCCGAGGGGCGGCGACGCAGAGGGCATTGACTCGCCCGGCCCACCTGCTATTTATCCTCCATAGTGAGGCATGAGGCGCCCCCCAGAGCGCCCGCGCGATTACGCCTAAGCAGGGAAGGAGACGAACATGGTGCGCTTGACCCGTCGCTCGGTGCTTCGCGGGTCCGTAGGACTGGCGGCGGCGGGAGTATTGGCGCGCCCCTATATTGCCAATGCCGCGGCGACCACCGCGTCGATGTGGCTGGCGCAAGGATTCATCCCGGCCGAGGATACGGCCTACCGTCAATTGGTGGCCGACTACCAGAAGGCAAGCGGCAACACGATCAATTACAGCATTGTGCCATTTGCCCCGCTGCGCCAGAAGATGGTGTCGGCGGTCACCAGCGGTGTCGTCCCCGACATCATGGAGGTTGCCGATTTCTTCTTTGCACCGCTGCAGACCTGGGACGACAAGCTGCTCGATGTCAGCGACATCGTCGAAACCCAGAAATCCAACTACAATGAAACGGCGCTGCTGAATAATTATTTTTACAACAATGTAACTAAAAAGCGCGCCTATTATGGGGTGCCGTGGAAATCTGCCGCGGTACCGTTTCATATTTGGAAATCACTAATTGTCAAGGCGGGTTATAAGGTCGAGGACATCCCAAACACCTTTACCGCATTTCTCGATTTCTTCAAGCCAATGCAGGCAAAATTGCAGGCGCAGGGAATGCGGCACACCTACGCCTATGGCTGGGAGGTCAGCACGATCGGGGTCGATCCGATCAATACCTTCTACAATTTTATGATCGCCTATGGGGGTCGCAACCTGGTCAGCAAGGACGGCCAGCTGCACACCGGCGACCCCCAGGTCAAGGAGGGGGTGCTGAAGGCGCTAAACCGTCTGGCCTCGGATTTCAAAGGCGGCTATGTGCCGCCCGGCGTCGTCAACTGGAACGACGCCGACGACAACAACGCCTTTCATTCGAAGCTGTGCATTGTGGATTTCGACGGCTCGATCTCGACCGAGCTGGCGCTGATCAACAACAAGGAAGAATACGACGACATCCTGACCCACGCGATTCCAAACGATGACGAGGGCAAGCCGGTGCCGGCCCAGGTCGCCTCCTTTGGTTGCGTGATCCCAAAGGGTGCCAAAAACGTCGCCGCGGCGAGCGAGTTTCTCAAATATGTGATCGAGCCCCAGGTGCTCAACAAATACCTGAAGGGGGGTCTCGGCCGCTGGGCGATCCCGTATCCATCAATCGCCAAGAGCGACCCGTTCTGGCTCAACTCCGGGGACCCACACCGCACCACTTATATTAACGAGACATTATTCGGTCCGACGATGCCGATCTACGAGGCCTATAGCCCGGCGGTCGCGCAGGTCGATTCCGAGCACGTGTTCCAGGTCGCCTGGGCCGATGTCGTCAGCAACGGGGTAAAGCCCGAGGACGCCGTGGCCAAGGCGTTCAAGCGGTGTGAGGAAATCTTCGCCAAATACCCGATCCAACAGGCCTGAGAGGGCGGACAATGGTCGATAATACTCAGACGTTTCCACCCGCCCGGGCGCTTCCCGCACAGCCCAGCCTGGGGCTGCGGGCCCGACGGCGGTTCTGGCGCGGCGGCTTGCAGGGCTCGGATTATGCCTGGGCCGTCGCCTTTGTCGTCCCCTATATCGCGGTGTTCCTCGCCTTCGTCGTCTATCCGGTCATCTACGGTCTTTGGATGGGCAGCGAGCCCAGTTTGTATGTCGATCTCTTTAGCGATCCGATATACTTGATGACGATTGTTAACACCTTACTGTACTTAGCGATTGCCGTAAATGTCAAAATGTTTTGCGCGCTGATGCTCTCGGGCTTTTTTATGCGCAAGGGCTGGTGGGTCAAAGGTCTCCTGATGATCTTTGTGCTGCCATGGGCGGTGCCGTCGATGCCGGCCTTCATCTCGATCCACTGGTTCTTTAACGGTGATTACGGGTTCCTGAACAACGCGCTTTATAAGTTTTTTGGCGCAAACGGCCCGGCCTGGCTCGACTCGCGGTGGCTGGCCCTGGGCTCGATGATCACCTCCTACATCTGGAAATGGATGCCATTCTGGACGGTGATCTTTCTTGCCGGCCGGATGGCGATCCCGCAGGAGATCAAGGAAGCGGCTAAGATCGATGGCGCCACCGGCTATCGCAGCTTTGTCCATGTGGATTTCCCGCTGCTGGCCAACCTGTATCTGGTCTGCACCTTGCTCTCGACGATCTTTACAGTGGGCGACTTCAACACTTCCTACTTCGTGACCGGCGGCGGACCGGCATTTTCGACCTTTGTGCTGGCGACGCTCGGCGTCCGCGATGCCTTTGACCTCTCACAGCCCCGGCTCGGCGTGGCGGCGGTGATCACCGCGCTGCCGCTGGTGATCCCGCTGGTCATCATACTGATGCGCAAGCTCAAAACTTCGACGGTGGACCTATGACTACGACGGCGCTCGGCACCAACAACCGGACGGTGGTCCGCGACCCGCTGCGGATGCGGCGGGTCGCGCGGCGTCGGCGCTATCTGACCAACGCCGGCGCGGCGGTGCTGAGCCTGGTGCTCATCGTGTGGACGTTGGCGCCGATCTACAACATGCTGATGGTCTCGCTTGAAGGCCACGATGACGTATTCAGCAGCCGGGTCTGGCCGGCGGTCCCATCGCTCCATGGCTATTGGCTGGTGCTTTCGCAAGGATACTGGTACCTCGACTATTTCTGGCACCAGTTCGGCAACAGCGTCTATCTCGGCGCGGCGGTGACGTTTCTGACCCTGCTGATCAGCTCGCTGACCAGCTTTTCGGTCGGCCGCATGCGCCTGCGCCACGGCTCGGTGATAACCAACGCAGCACTGTTGACCTATGTGATCCCGGCGACGTTCCTGGCGATCCCGTTCTACCGGCTCGCCCAGGAATACGGGATGATGAACAATATCTGGTCGGTCATTGCCGCGCTGACGGCCTTCGCCACACCGTTCGCGTTTTTCATCTTTCAGAATTACGGCGCCAGCATCCCGACAGAGCTCGACGAGTCGGCGCGCATCGATGGTGCCTCACCGCTGCAGATCTATCTGCGAATCTACCTACCGCTGATGGCGCCGGCGCTGGTGGCGGTTGGCACCTACGCGTTGCTGCTGGCCTGGAACGATTATCTCTATCAGTTCCTGCTGCTGTCGTCGAAGCAGAGCATGACGGTGCCGGTGGCGCTCGCCCAGTTCTTGAACAGCGACGAGGCGCCGTGGAATTATATGATGGCCACGGCGGTGATCTACTCGCTGCCGCCGATTGCGGTTTATTACATGTTCCGCAAAAAGATGACCGGCGGTCTGACGATGGGCGGGGTCAAGGGCTAGGCGGACAGGGGTTAGGCGGCCGGGTGCCGACTGGTAGCCGGCCGTCAGCGTGACGCCTGGGTGTTCGCGCATCAAAGTTGGGTACCGCTTACCGGCGTTCCGGCGAACGGGGAGGTGCTTCGCCGCGTCCTGTTCGCGGCGACCCGGGTCCACGTGCCGCAAGGAGGCGGCGGCGCTGAGCGAAACACGCACGAGCTGTGCCGGGCGTTGCAGGCCCGGGGGCTGGTGCCGGCGGTGTGGTGCGGGCTGAGCCCGGACCGGTCGTGGCTGAGCCATGCTAACCGTCTCGAACGCTTCGCGCTGCGGCGGCGGTTTCCGCGCGACCGGGGGTGTGGCTACGCCGTATTCCGCGGCTGGGATTGGAGCGAGGCCGCTGCGGCAGAAGTCGTGACCCGATTTCCGGCCGATCTTGCGATCATCCAGATGCCGCAGCCGGAGCCGCTGATCCGATCGCTCGGCAGGTGCGGCGTGCCGAGCGCCGTCTATGTTCACGAGGTCGAAACCATCGACGACCTCGGCGCGCTGGGCCGAGCGGGCGTGCGGTTTCTCGCCAATTCTCGGTTCACGGCGACGCGGTTACGCGAGCAATGCGGCATCGAGGCAGCGGTGGTTCGCCCGTTGGTTGAGCCGGAGGATTACCGGGTGCCGACGAGGCGGGAGCGCGTGCTATTCGTTAACACGGTGCCGCGCAAGGGGCTCGAGGTTGCACTGCGGCTGGCGTGGAGCCGCCCAGACATCCCGTTCGATTTTGTCTGGAACTGGATTCTGAAGCCCGACCGGGTCGCGGCTCTGGCGCAGCAGGCGGCCGCTTGCGGAAATATCAGCTTGCATCCGCCTACTAGGGACATGCGCCCGCTCTACGCCGCAGCGCGCATCCTGCTGGCCCCATCGCAATGGGAGGAGGCGTGGGGCCGGGTCGCCACCGAGGCGCATGTCAACGGTATTCCGGTGCTCGCCAGCGATCGCGGCGGGCTCCCCGAATCGGTCGGGCCGGGCGGTATCCTCGTCCCGGCGGACGCGCCGCACGAGGCGTGGCTCGCCGCGCTGGCGAGGCTGTGGGATGAACCGGAGGCCTATGCCGGCTATTCGGCCGCGGCGCGGGCCTATGCACTGCGTCCGGAAATCCAGCCGAGCGTCATTGTTGACGAATTGTGTCAGCTGCTGCCGGAGCTGGCGGCTGGCGGCGCCCTGCACCAATGAGCCGTAAATATGGTTTGAGACCGGCGACGGCGTCGAGCCAGCCGAGCCGGTGGCGCGGCAGCCGCTCAAGCCGATCATAGGTCTCGTGAAAATTCGCGACCATGCGGTCCACACCAAAGAGACGCTCGACCCGCTGCTTGCCGGCGCGACCCAGCTGCTCGCGCAACCTCCGATCATCGATCAGCCGGGCCAGCGCGGCAGCCAGCGCGGGCGGGTCGTCGGCCCGAACCAGGAGCCCTGTCACCCCGTCCTCGACTACTTCGGGAATGCCGCCTATCGCGGTCGCCACGACCGGCAGGGCGAAATATCCGGCCTCGGCGAGCACCAGCCCGAAGGCGTCGGCCCGCGAGGCCAGCGCCACGATATTGGCTGCCGCATAGACTCCGGCGAGGTCGTCGTAATAGCCGAGAAACCGGATCCGCGTCTGCAAACCGAGCTCGGCGGTCAGCTGCTCGAGCTTTTGGCGCTCCGGCCCATCGCTGACGATCAAGAGCTGGATGTTGCGGGTCGGATCGAGCCTGCCAAACGCCCGGATCAGGACATCCTGGCCTTTGCGCTGGATCAGCGATCCGATCGCTGCGATGACAATCGCGTCTTGGGCGATCCCGAGCCGACGACGCGGGTCGTCATCGGTCTGCCGGTGCAGGCGGGCGAAATCGATGCCGTTGTAGATCACATCTATCCGGTCCGCGGCGAGGCCGTCGTCGAGAAACGGCTCGACGACCTGCCGTGACACGCCGACCACCAGCGAGGCTTGGTGGAGCAGGAACACGTACCGGCTGCGCCGCAGATAGCCGATATGCAGATGCGCCAACAGCGGCAGCCGCTCCCGGCGCGCGACCGGTGCCAGCCATTGGCAAGGCGCGGCACTGTTCGAATGGAGCACCCGGATCTTGTGTTCACGGATCAGTTGGTGCGCCTCGCGCAGCAGCGAGCGGTAATGGCCGGGCCGAAAGCGCGGTGCCAGGTAATCGAAATAGATCTCGAAGTCGCTGCGATAGGTGGTGATGCCGAGGCCGCGCACCGCGTCGGCCATCTCCACCGCGTTGCACCACACGACCGGACGGACGCGTTGCCGATCAAGGCGGGCCAGCAGATCGAGCAGCAGCCGCTCGCTGCCGCGGATCCATGGATCGCCGTAATGGGTGAACAGGATCGGGGTCGGAGCGGGTGGCGTCATCGGTTCCTTGAGGCGGCCGCCAAATCTGTCGGCGAACCGGCCGATGGGGTCTGCAGCCGCGCGTCCCGCCATCGGGCACGAGACCACATTGAACGGGTAAGCGATCTCGGATGGCTAATAGCGCATGCAGACCTGCTCAATCGACCGTCCCGCCGCGGGCTCGTTGGCCTCGTGCCGCTGGGCTGTTCTCGCGAAACGGCGACCACCATAACCCTCAAGGTTTATCAGGGGGTTGATCGCAGCAACCCTCGGTTGCGGTTGCGGCTCCCGGCCGGTTCGGGGTGGTCAGTTGCGCGGCGCGTGCTTCGACAGGATGCGCTGCAAGGTGCGGCGGTGCATCTTCAGACGGCGCGCCGTCTCCGAGACGTTGCGCTCGCATAATTCGAACACGCGCTGGATATGCTCCCAGCGCACCCGATCGGCCGACATCGGATCCTCGGGCGGTTCGGGGGTGCCGTCTTCCTGGGCGAGCAGCGCGCGCTCGACGGCGTCGGCATCGGCGGGCTTTGGCAGGTAGTCGATCGCCCCGGCCTTGACCGCGGCGACCGCGGTCGCGATGTTGCCATAGCCGGTCAGCATGACGATGCGCGCCGCGGGGCGCGCTTGCCGCAGCGCGCCGACCACATCGAGCCCGCGTCCATCGCCGAGCCGCATATCGACGACGGCGAAAGCCGGCGGCCGCTCGGTCGCGGCAGCGGTGCCGGCGGCGACACTGTCGGCGGTCGTCACCACAAAGCCGCGCCGTTCCATTGCCCGCGCCAGACGCTGGCACAGTGGTGCATCGTCATCGACGATGAGCAAGGTCCGCTCGGTCTCGGGCAATCCGCGCAATGCCGCGGACTGCGCCTCGGCGACACCCGGATGGGTCGGTCGGTCGGTCGCGTTCATGATGCTCGCCTCATGCTCGCATTGCGCCCACCAGACGGCTAGCCGTGCTGATGCGCCATCGCCACGGGCGGGTGAGTGTGGTCGATCGCCTCAAGATTGGCACGATTCCACAAAATCGCAACATGGGCGCCGCCTTCTTCGAGATTGTCGAAGGCGAGCCGGGCGCCGCTGCGTTCCAGCAGGCTTTGCGCAATAAAGATGCCGAGCCCCATGTGATCGGCGGCACCGGCGCGCGTCGACAGATAGGGCTCGCCGAGGCGGCCCAGCAGATGCAGCAGAAAACCCGGCCCATCGTCGCTGATCTCGACCGTCACCGTCGCCTGATCCCAGAAGGTGGTGACCGAAACCTCGCGGCGCGCGAACTGGACTGCATTTTGGATCAGGTTGTTGAGCCCGTGCAGAATCTCCGGGCTGCGGCGCACCAGCGGCTCGTCCTCCGCGGGCGCCGCTGCGGTGGCGAAGATCAGCCGGACCCCGCGCGTTTGATGCGGCGTCGCTGCGGCCTCGACCAGGGCCGAGATCGGCAGCCGCGTATAAGGTGAGCCGCCATCCTCCTCCGGCCGATGCGACAGCTCGGCGAGGATCCGCCGGCAGCGTTCGGACTGGCTCAGCAGCAGGGCGGCGTCCTCGGCGTAAGGGCTGTCGGATGCCAGCTCGTGGACCAGCTCTTTGGCAATGACGGCGATTGTCGCCAACGGACTGCCGAGCTCGTGCGCGGCGGCGGCGGCCAGCGCGCCGACCGCCGAGACCCGCTGCTCGCGGGCCAGCGCCAGCTGCGTCGCCGCCATCGCATCGCGCAGCCGGCGTGCATCCTGGGCGACACTCCAGGTGTAGCCGGCGATGAACACGGTCGCCAGCACCAGCGCGATCCAGGTGCCGATGACGATCTCCGGTGGAAAGATCAGCGGTCCCGGGCTGCTGCGCCACGGCAGTGGCATATGCCACAATGCGAGCGCGCTGACCGCGGCCACGGCAAACACCGACAGCGCGATGACCGGGCGTTTCGAGAGGATCGTTGCCGCCACCGTCACCGGGGCCAGGATCAGGATCGAAAACGGGTTCTGCAGACCGCCGGTCAAATAGAGCAGCACCGCGAGCTGCAGAATGTCATAACCGAGACAGAGCGCGGCATAGGGCTCGCCGAGCTGACGCGTGACCTGGCGCCTGACGATCAGGATCAGGTTCAGCAGCACCGAGCCGGCCACGACCGTCAGCGCCGGAACCAGCGGCAGATGAAAGTTCATCCCGAAATGGACGGTCAGGATCGTTACCGCCTGGCCGGCGATCGCGACCCATCGGATCGGCACCAGCGTGCGCAGATTGATCCGGCCGGAATCGGTTACCGGTTCGCTGATCGCAGGTAGGCTCGGCTCGGTCACGATCCTGTCCGTCGCGTTGCAGGGGGTCGCCCGGCAGTTTGGCGGGTCGGCGCCGTTGCCGCCAGTCCCGCCTTTCCCGGAGGTTTACAGCGCGTTTATTTCCAAGCACGGTTCCCGGGCCACGATCGCGAAACCAGCGAGGGAACTCGTGCGATGCCGTCGCGCTACACCGCGACCGATGCCGCGGCTTACGAGCGGCTGATGGGCCGCTGGAGCCCGGTTCTCGCACGCCAGCTGATCGATTGGTCCGGGATCGCGTCGGGTGACCGCGTGCTCGATGTCGGCTGCGGCACCGGCAGCCTGGCGCTGGCGCTGGCCGGCCGATCCGAGCCTGCGGTGATCGTCGGCGCCGATATCGCCCGGCCTTTTATCGACTATGCTGCGACGCGCTCGGCCGATCCGCGGCTCAGCTTTGTTGTCGCCGATGCCGCAGCACTCGATTTTCCAGCCGCGAGCTTTGACCGCAGCTTCTCTCAGCTGGCGCTCAATTTCATCTCCAACCCGGCCATGGCTCTCGCAGCGATGCGCCGGGTGACCCGGCCTGGCGGTGTGGTGGCGGCCGCGGTGTGGGATTTTCCCGGTGGGCTCGTCTATCAGCGGATCTTCTGGGATACCGCCGCCGCACTCGATCCCGCGGCGGATGCGGCGCGGGCCCGCCATTATTCGAGTCCTCTGACCGGTCCGGGCGAGCTCGCCGCAGCGCTGCGCGAGGCCGGGCTCGACGCCGTTTGCGAGGGTTCGTTGACGCTCCGCCTCGAATATCGCGATTTCGCCGATTACTGGGAGCCGATCGAGAATGCGCAGGGACCGGTCGGCGATTATGTCAAGGCGATGGCGCCGGCGCGGCTCGATGCGCTTGCTGCGGCGGTGCGGCGGGCGTACCTCTCGGGCGGCGCCGACGGGCCGCGCTCGATGGCAGCGACCGCGTGGGCGGCGCGCGGCATCGTGCCGCAGACCCCCGCAGGAGACCCCCGATGAAGCTTAGCGCCAGCAACCAGATCAAGGGCCGTATCGCCGACATTCGCAAGGGTGCGACGACGGCCCATGTCCGGATCGAGATCGGCAACGGTGTCGTCATCACCTCGTCGATCACCAACGAGGCGGTGGACGAGCTCGGCCTCGCAATCGGCGACGAGGCCATCGCGGTGATCAAGGCTTCCGACGTGATGGTCGCGAAATAGGCTTTATGCAGGGCCGCTCACGCCGGCTTCGCCAAAAGTCGCCATCCCGTTGTGGCAGGCCGCCGCCGCCTTCAGGATCGCCAGCGCCAAAGTCGCTCCAGAGGCCTCGCCGAGCCGCATGCCGAGATCAAAGAGCGGGTGCTGGCCCAGGCGCTGCAGCAGCGTGGTGTGACCAGGCTCGGCCGAACGGTGGGCGACGATGCAATGGTCGAGCGCATGACGATCAGCGGCAAACAGCACCGCGGCCGCAGCCGTCGCGGTGAACCCGTCGAGCACGACCGGAACCCGGCCAAGCCGCGCCGCCATGACCGCGCCGGCGATCGCCGCCAGTTCGAAACCGCCGAGGCGGCGCAAGAGATCGAGAGGGTCGTCCGCGACCGGCCGGTGGCGGGCCACGGCCATCGCCACGGCCTCACGCTTGCGCTCGAGCGCTGCCCCGCCGACGCCGGTGCCGGGGCCGGTCCACAGCCTGGCATCGCCGCCAAACACCCCCGCGCACAGCGCCGCGGCGGCGGTCGTGTTGCCGATCCCCATCTCGCCGAGCGCCAGCGCATCGATGCCAGGTTCGACCGCCATCATGCCGTAGGCCATCGCCTTTGCGCATTCGGCGTCGCTCATCGCCGGCCCCTCGACGATGTCTCCGGTGGGGGCGTCGAGGTTCATTTCGTAGACCCGCAGATCGGCATCGACGAGGCGGCACAACTGGTTCACCGCGGCACCGCCTGCGATAAAATTCTGCACCATCTGCGCCGTAACCGAGGCCGGATAAGCCGAGACGCCGCGGGCGGCGACGCCATGATTGCCGGCAAACACGACGGTGCGCGGGTGATCGAGGCGCGGCGGGTGGCGGGCTTGCCAGGTGGCGAGCCACACCGCCAGCTCCTCGAGCCGCCCGAGCGATCCCGCAGGCTTGGTCAGCTGCGCCTGGCGTGTCGCTGCGCTGCTGCCGGCGCCGAGATCGGGTCCGGGCAGATGACGCATCAGCGCACGGATCTCATCCAGCGTCGCAATCGGGTCGGGCATCGGTGCTCTCCTTCGCCGGCGATCGTCGATGAACCATGCGGCAAACCCAAGCGGAAAAGCATCGCGGCATTCGGCCATCTCGGCGCCTCGCCCGAACTCGGCTAGTGTCGATCGGGATGACCGGATTCGAGCCTCAGACCGATCGGCGGCCGGGCAGGGTCGCCGGCTTTGCCGCCGCCGTTACATTTCTGACGCGGATCCCGCTCGGCGCGCCGGGTGCTGGCGGATCGCTCGCCGATGCTGCCTGGGCGTTTCCGCTGGTCGGCGCCGGCATCGGCGCGATCGCCGGGCTCGTCTATCTGGCGGGCGAGCTGATCGGTCTTGGCGACGGACCTGCGGCGCTTCTCGCGGTGCTGTCGAGCCTGTTCCTGACCGGCGCTTTGCACGAGGACGGGTTCGCCGACAGCGCCGACGGGCTGTTCGGCGGCCGCGACCGCGCCGCGCGGCTGGCGATCATGCGCGACAGCCAGCATGGCACTTATGGTGTCCTGGCGCTGGTGCTGAGCGTCGCTTTGCGGGCTGCCGCACTCGCCCGCACCGGGGAGGCGATCTATGCTGGTCTGGCGCTGATCGCGGCGCATGCTGTCTCACGCGCGCTGCTGCCGGCGGTGATGCGGCTGCTCAGCCCGGCACGAGCGGATGGGCTCGCCGCCGCAGCCGGCAGACCGGGTCTCGTCTCGGCGCTGGCCGCCGGATTGATCGGCCTCGTCATCGCCGCCGCCGCGCTTGGTCCGGTCCTCGGCGCCATCGCGTTTGTGATCGCCGCCATTATCGGTGCGTCGGGTGCAGCGCTGGCGCAGCGGCGCATCGGCGGCTACACCGGCGATGTTCTGGGCGCGTTTCAGCAGCTTGGCGAGATCACGATGCTGCTCGCCGCGGCCGCGCGATGAACCCGGTCGTGACCCGGTTCTGGTGGGTCCGCCACGCTCCTGTGGCCGCAAACGGGCGCATCTACGGCTGCACCGACCTCGATTGCGACTGCTCCGACATCGCGGTGTTCGCGGCGCTCGCCCGGCAGCTGCCGGCGGATGCCGTCTGGGTGACCAGCGATCTGCGCCGCACCCACCAGACCGCGGCGGCGATCGTGCGCGCTGGCCTTGCCGGGCCGCAGCCGATCCCCGGGCCCGGGGTCCAGGTGACGGCCGATCTCGCCGAGCAGGATTTCGGCGAATGGCAAGGTCTGACCCACGAGGCGCTGCGCCAGTCGCGGAGCGGCGAGTTCCATCGGTTCTGGCATGCCCCGGCGCATGAGGCGCCGCCGGGCGGTGAGAGCTTTGCCGCGGTGATCGCCCGGGTCTCGCGCGCGATCGATCGGCTGCTCACGGTCCATCCCGGACGAGACATCATCGCCGTCGCCCATGGTGGCACGATCCGTGCCGCGCTCGGGCTGGCGCTCGGGCTCGATCCCGAAGCGGCGCTGTGCTTCTCGATCGACAATTGCTCCTTGACCCGCATTGACCGCATCGACGGTCCGGGCCTCGGCCACGGTTGGCGCGTGGGGGCCGTCAACCGCCAGGCGAGCTGAGCTTCAGCCCGGCCCGCTCGGCATTTTGGGGAAGCGCTGCATATTGCCGCCGAGCTCTACCCAGGACTGCGCGCTGTCGCAGTAGATCTGCATCGCAGGCTTGACCCAGCTCGCATCATCGAGCGTGCCGGCGGGGATCATGATGACGTCCGGCATGATTTCGGCCTCATCTGCGATCGGCGAGGCACACACCGGGCAAAACCTTCGGTACGTCGCTTTGCCGCTGTCGCCGCGCCCTTCGAATGTCGCCAGCGTCCCTTGTACGCTGACCGTCGGCTTCGGCAGTGCCACCACGATGCTGAATGCGCCTCCCGAGCCCTTCTGGCAATTCGTGCAATGGCACACGCCGACAAATATCGGCTCGGCATCGGCCGAATAGCGCACCTTGCCGCACAGGCATCCGCCCTCGATTTTCATCCGCCCCTCCTGTTCGTCACGCGGCGTTCCTGGCCGCCGCGGCGAAGTTAGCGCAGGCCGGGCGGAGAATCGAGATTGGGTAACGAGAGAGTGACCGCGGTCGAGGCCGCGTGCTAACCTCGTCATCGCGATGCGACAGGGAAGTCCGGTGCAACGCCGGCGCTGCCCCCGCAACTGTAAGCGGCGAGACCGCGGCGAACGCCACTGGGCAACCGGGAAGGCGCCGCGGGTGACGACCCCGAGCCAGGAGACCTCCGCATCGCATAAAGGGGACGATTCCTCGGGTGGAGGAAGGACCAATGGCGAAATCGGGCGCCGCGCAGGCGCTGATTGGCCTGCCGATGTTGAGCCTGGTGCTGGGCGGCGCCCGCTCGGGCAAGAGCCGTTATGCCGAAATCCTGGTCGAAAAATCGGCGTCTGCAGGCACCTATTGCGCCACCGCCATGGCGGGCGACGCCGAGATGGCGGCACGCATCGCCGCGCACCGGGCGCGCCGCGGCCCGTTCTGGCGCACGGTCGAGGAACCGCTGGCGCTCGCCCGGGTGGTTGGCGCGGAGGCCGCGGCGGGACGGCCACTGCTGATCGATTGCCTGACGCTGTGGCTGTCCAACCTGATGCTGGCCGGCAGCCCGGTCGAGAAAGCGAGCAGCACTTTGCACGATGCGCTGCGCGCTGCGGAAGGGCCGGTCGTGCTCGTCGCCAACGAGGTCGGGATGGGCGTCGTGCCCGAAACCCCGCTCGGGCGCCGCTTTCGCGATGCCGCCGGACGGCTCAATCAAGAGCTCGCGGCATTGGCCGATCGTGTCGTCCTGGTGGCCGCCGGGCTGCCGCTGGTCTTGAAGGAGGGCTGACATGCGCCGGGTTCCGGCAACCGTGATCACCGGCTTTCTCGGCGCCGGCAAAACCAGCCTCGTGCGCCATCTGGTGGCGCATGCGCAGGATCGGCGGCTGGCCGTCATCGTCAACGAATTTGGCGAGCTCGGCATCGATCGCGAGCTGCTGCTCGGCTGCGGTGACGCCACCTGCGGTGACGATGACATCGTCGAGCTGGCCAATGGCTGTCTGTGCTGCACGGTCGCCGACGAGTTTCTGCCGACCTTGACCCGGCTCCTCGACCGTGCGGCGCCGCCGGAGCACATCCTGATCGAGACATCGGGGCTGGCCCTGCCAAAGCCTCTGGTGCAGGCCTTTGCCTGGCCGGAGATTCGTGCCGCTGCGACCGTCGACGGGGTGCTTGCGGTGATCGATGCCGCTGCGGTTGACGAAGGCCGCTTCGCGACCGACCCGGCAGCGGTGGCACAGGCCCGCGCGGCCGACCCGGCTCTTGCTCACGACAACCCGCTCGACGAGGTGTTCAGCGATCAGCTCGCCTGTGCCGATCTGGTAATCCTGAACAAGACCGATCTCGTGATACGCGGCCACCTCGCCGCGCTTCGCCGCGAGATCGGGGCAAAACTGCGCCCGGGGGTGCGGCTGTTCGCGGCACGGCATGGCATCGTGCCGCCGGCGGTGGCGCTCGGCCTGGTCGCGTCCGCCGAGGATGATCTCGCCGTGCGCCCGTCGCTGCACGATCTCGAAGGCTCGCACGACCATGATGATTTCGAGAGCTTTGTCGTCGGGCGCGGAGCGATCGGCGAGATCGAGGGATTTCTTGCCAGTCTGCGCGCGGTGATCCGGCGGCACGGTGTGCTGCGGCTCAAGGGCTTTGTCGATGTCGCAGGGCGGGAGCGGCGGCTCGTGATCCAGGCAGTCGGCGACCGGGTGCAGCACTATTTCGACCGGCCCTGGCACGCCGAGGAAGAACGCCGCACCCGTCTCGTCGTGATCGGCGAGAAGGGTCTGCGTCACGCCCTGATCGATGCGGCTCTGGTGCAATAGATGCACCTTCTCGCCACCCTGCCCGGGACCATCGCCGACGGCTCGGCGGCGGTCGATCTCGCGCAGACACCGGGCGAGATCATCGTCCTGTCGAGCGCCGACAGTGAGCTGAGCTTGCTCGCCGCGGCCCAGGCCCGACGGCGCGGTCAGGACCCGGTGGCGCCGACGCTGCGGCTCGCCCCGATCCTGCGCCTCGGCCACAATTTCTCGGTCGATCTCTACATGGAGACGGTCGCCGCCGCCCGGCTGGTCATCGCCCGCGTGCTTGGCGGCAGCGCCTATTGGCCATACGGGGTCGAGCGGCTCGCCGAGACCTGTAGCGTTCATCGGGTTGCACTGGCGCTGCTCCCGGGCGATGACAAGCCCGATCCCGACCTCACCGAGCGGTCGAACGTGGCGCCCGGCACCCGCGACCGGTTGTGGCGCTATCTCGGCGAAGGCGGACCGGCCAACGCGGAAAATTTTTTGCGCTGTGCCGCCGATCTGATCGGACATCGGACGGCATGGGCCGAGCCGGCACCGCTGCTGCGCGCCGGTCTCTATTGGCCCGGTCTCGCGGTGCCGAGCCTCGACGATATCCGCGCTGCGTGGCGGGGCGAAAACGGGCGAGGTGACGGCGGTGTCGTTCCGATTGTCTTCTACCGGGCGTTGGTTCAGTCGGGCAATACCGCGCCGGTCGATGCGCTGATCGATGCGCTGACCGCTCGCCGGCTGCACCCGCTGCCGATCTTTGTGCACAGCCTCAAAGACGTCGAGGCGGCGACGCTGCTGGGCCAGGTCCTGGCCGCGGCACCTCCGGCGGTGATCCTCAACACAACCGGGTTCTCGGTGCGCATGGGTGCCGCCGATGACCCGTTGGCCGCGGCCGACTGCCCAGTCCTGCAGGTGGTGTTCTCGGGCGGCGACGAAGCCGGCTGGCGGTCCGGCACGCGCGGGCTCGGACCACGCGATCTGGCGATGAATGTAGCACTCCCTGAGATCGACGGTCGCATCCTCGCGCGCGCGGTGTCGTTCAAGGCGCCGCTCGGGCGCGATGCCGAGACCGAAATCGATCTGGTCGGCTACCGCCCGGTCGCCGACCGTGTCGCTTTTGTCGCCGATCTCGCCCGCAACTGGGCGCGGCTGCGCGCGAAACCGCCGGCCGAGCGGCGCGTGGCCGTGGTCCTCGCCGATTACCCGAGCCGCGACGGGCGTATCGGCGCCGGCGTCGGGCTCGACACCCCGGCTTCGGCGGTGGCGATCCTGCGCGCCCTGGCTGCCGCCGGCTACCGTCTCGACGATCTGCCAGCCGACCCGGATGCGCTGATCCAGCGCCTCGTTGCCGGACCGACCGCCGCCGACCCGCATGCGCCGGCCGAGGAGACCCTTTCCTTCGCCGAGTATTCGCTGTTCTTTGCGACACTGCCATTTCCGGTGCAACACGCTGTTACGGGCCAGTGGGGACCGGGCGAGCGCGATCCTTATTTCCGCCCCGGCCGGCTCGATTGCGGCCGGTTCGCCATTCCCGGCTTTCGCATAGGCAATGTCGCGGTGCTGATCCAGCCGGCGCGCGGCTATGGCATCGACCAAAAGGCCAGCTACCACGATGCGGCCCTGCCGCCGCCGCACGCCTATCTCGCCGCTTATGCCTGGCTCGCGGAGGATTTTCGCGCCGATGCGGTGATCCATCTCGGCAAGCATGGAACCGTCGAATGGCTGCCGGGAAAGGCGCTGGCCTTGTCGGCCGAATGCTTTCCCGAGGCGGTGCTGCCGCCGCTGCCGCATTTCTACCCGTTCATCGTCAACGATCCGGGCGAAGGGACCCAGGCCAAGCGGCGCGCCCAGGCGGTGATCATCGACCACCTGACGCCGCCCTTGACCCGCGCCGGCAGCTACGGGCCGATGGCCGCGCTCGAACGCCTGATCGACGAGTATTACGAAGCGGCCCGCGGCGATCCGCGCCGCCTCCCGGTGCTGGCCCCGGCGATCCTCGAAGAGGCGCGCGCCGCCGGGCTTGACCGGGATTGCGGGATTGCCGCCGGTGAGGATACCGCCGTGGCGTTGCGCAAGCTCGACGGCTTGCTGTGCGAGATCAAGGAGCTGCAGATCCGCGATGGGCTGCATGTGTTTGGCAGCAGCCCCGAGGGCGAACGCCTCGATGCGCTGCTGGTCGCGATCGCCCGTGCCGGCCGCGGCCCGGCGCCGCAGGACGCCTCGCTATTGCGCGCGCTTGCCGCCGATCTCGATCTCGGCGCGGATCCGCTCAGCCTCTACCTGGCGGAACCATGGCGCGGCCCGCGGCCGGCGGTGCTTGCCGGCTGCGCGCCCTGGCGCACCGCCGGGGACACGGTGGAGCGGCTCGAAGCCTTGGCGCTGCGCCTCGTCGCGGGCGAGATCGAGACTGCGCCCGATTGGCCGCGGACCCGCGCGGTGCTCGATTGGGTCGAACATCGGCTGCGCCCCGCGGTCGAACGCTGCGGTGCGGCGGAGATGGCCGCACTCCTTGCCGGGCTCGAAGGGCGGCTTGTGGCGCCCGGTCCGTCCGGCGCCCCGAGCCGCGGCCGGCCCGAAGTGCTGCCGACCGGACGCAATTTCTTCTCGGTCGACACTCGCGCGGTGCCGACCCCGGCGGCTTGGCAGCTCGGCTGGAAATCGGCCGCGCTCCTGGTCGAGCGATACGCCCAGGAGCACGGCGGCTGGCCGGCGCGGGTGGCGCTGTCGGCCTGGGGCACGGCGAATTTGCGCACCGGCGGTGAGGATGTCGCGCAGGCGCTGGCGCTGATCGGGGTGCAGCCGGTCTGGGAAGCGGCGAGCGGGCGGGTGACCGGGTTTGAGATCCTGCCCGCCTCGGTGCTCGACCGGCCGCGGGTCGATGTCACGCTGCGCATCTCCGGCTTTTTCCGTGATGCGTTTCCCGGGCTGATCGACCTCATCGATTCGGCGGCGCGTGCAGTCGCGGCTCTCGACGAGCCGGCCGCGGTCAATCCGCTCGCCGCCCGCTTCGCTATCGACCGAGAAACACTGCAGGCCCAAGGGGTCTCGGCGGCAGAGGCGGAACGTCGCGCGGGCTATCGGGTCTTCGGGTCGCGGCCCGGCGATTACGGGGCTGGGGTTCGGCATCTCGTGGATCGCGGCCTATGGCACACCGAAGCGGATCTCGCCGAGGGCTGGCTTGCCTCGAGCCGCCATGCCTATGTCGCCGGCGGCGATGCCGTCGCCGATCGTGAAATGCTGGAGAGGCGGCTCGGCACCGTGGACGCGGTGCTGCATAACCAGGACAATCGCGAACACGATCTGCTCGACAGTGCCGATTATTGGCAGTTCGAAGGCGGGCTCGCCCTCGTCGTCCGGCAACTCTCTGGGCTCGACCCGGCGATCTATCACAACGACCATGCGCGGCCCGAGATGCCGCGCATCCGCACCCTGCGCGAGGAGATCGGACGCGTGATCCGCGGCCGGGCGGCAAATCCGCGCTGGATCGCCGGGGTCATGCGGCATGGTTACAAGGGCGCCGCTGAGATCGCTGCGACCGTCGATTACCTGTTCGCTTTTGCCGCGACCGCGCGCACGGTCGACGACGCGCATTTCGAGGCGCTGTACGACGCCTACATGGCGGATGACGCGGTGCGCTCGTTCATGGCCGAGCACAACCCGGCGGCGCTCATCGATACCGCGCGCCGCTTTGCCGAAGCGATCGACCGCGGGTTGTGGCGTCCGCACCGCAACAGCACGCGCGAGGCGCTGAGCCGCTGGGCAACGCCATGAGCGGCCCCGCCGAAACCGACGAGGAGATCAACCGCCGCCACAACGAGAAGATGGCCCGGCGCAAGGCGGCGCGCGACCGCATTCTGGCTACCAAGACCGAGGAGCGCGGGCTCTTGATCGTCCACACCGGCATCGGCAAGGGCAAATCGACCGCGGCCTTCGGGATGGTGCTGCGCTGCCTCGGTCATGCCATGCGGGTCGGCATCATCCAATTCGTGAAGGGTGTGTGGGGCAGCGGCGAACGCATGGCGCTCGAATGCTTTGGCGATCTGGTGACCTGCCGGGCGATGGGTGAGGGCTTCACCTGGGACACCCAGGACCGCGCCCGCGACATTGCCGCCGCGCGCGCCGCCTGGGAGGTCGCGAAGGCGATGATCGCCGACCCATCCTACCGTCTCGTCCTGCTCGACGAGCTGAACATCGTATTGCGCTACGACTATCTGCCGCTCGCCGAGGTGGTGGCGGCGCTGAGCGCAAAGCCGCGTGATCTGCATGTCGTCGTCACCGGCCGCAACGCCAAGCCGGAGCTGATCGCCGCGGCCGATCTGGTGACCGAGATGACCCTCGTCAAGCACCCGTTCCGCAGTGGGGTCAAGGCCCAGCCGGGCATCGAGTTCTGAATGGCGCTCTCGCTGATGCTGCAAGGGACTGGATCGGATGTCGGCAAGTCCCTGCTGCTGACCGGGATCGCCCGGGCCTTGACCCGGCGCGGTCTCAGGGTGCGGCCGTTCAAGCCGCAGAACATGTCGAACAACGCCGCGGTCACCGTCGATGGCGGCGAGATCGGCCGGGCCCAGGAGCTGCAGGCGCGCGCCTGCGGTGTCGAGCCGGTGAGCGACATGAACCCGGTGCTGTTGAAGCCGCAATCCGACAGCGGCGCGCAGATCGTGCTCAACGGCCGGGTATGGGATCGTTCCTCCGCTGTCGAATACCGCCGCCTCGCGCCGCGCCTGCTGCCGGCGGTGCTGGCCGCGTTCGCCCGCCTCGCCGACCGGGCGGATCTCGTTCTGGTCGAGGGTGCCGGCAGCCCGGCCGAGATCAATCTGCGTGAGGGCGACATTGCCAATATGGGATTTGCCGAGGCGGCCGGGGTGCCGGTGGTGCTGATCGGCGATATCGAGCGCGGTGGTGTGATCGCCCAGCTGGTCGGCACCTGCGCGCTCTTGACCGAGAGTGAACGAGCGTTGCTCGCCGGGTACATCATCAACAAGTTTCGCGGTGATCTCCGGCTGTTCGACGGCGGCATCGCCGCACTCGGCGCCCGCACCCAACTGCGCTCATTCGGGGTGGTGCCGTTCTTTCCACCCGCCGCATTGCTGCCGGCCGAAGATTCATTGGCCCTGGCTAATCCTGGGAGCGCCTCGATGGGTGCGGGAGAGCGCAGAGAGGCGGCGGCGGCCGGCTCGGTCCGCATCGCGGTGCCGGTGCTGCCGCGCATCGCCAATTTTGACGATTTCGACCCGCTGCGTGCCGAACCGGGGGTCGATCTCGTCATGGTTCCTGCCGGGCGGCCGCTGCCGCGCGATGCGGCGCTGGTGATCCTGCCCGGGTCGAAGGCGACGCTCACCGACCTCGAGCGCCTGCGCCGCGAGGGCTGGGATATCGACATCCTGGCGCATCGCCGCCAGGGCGGACGAATTCTCGGGCTGTGCGGCGGCTACCAGATGCTCGGGCAGACGGTCGCCGACCCGCTCGGCATCGAGGGTTCGCCCGGAACGGCGGCCGGGCTCGGGCTTCTCGACATCGACACGGTTCTGAGTCCCGAGAAACGGCTGCAATCGATCTCGGGCGTCGATCTGGCGAGTGGGATGCCGGTGCAGGGCTATGAAATGCATGTCGGCGCGACCAGCGGACCGGGGTTGGAGCGGCCGATGCTGCAGCTTGCGGGCCGCGAGGATGGTGCGGTCAGCGCCGATGGTCTCGTCGCCGGCTGCTATCTGCACGGGCTCTTTGCCAGCGACGCGTTCCGCAGCGCGTTTCTCGGCGGGCTCGGCGCACGCTGCGAGGGGTTCGCCTACCAGCAGACGATAGAGGCGACGCTTGACGCGCTTGCCGATCATATCGAACGGCATCTCGACCTCGATGCGCTGCTGGCCGTCGCGCGCCCGATCCGCGTCACATCAGCAGGCTGACATGGGCCATCAGGCTGAAATGGGCGGCGAGCCAGGCGCCTGCGACGAGCCCGCCCTCGACGAGGCAGGCGAGCCTGTAGAGGTTCAGGGCGCGCACGATGTCGGAGGTCGCAGCCTGCGCGATGCCGTCGCCGACCCACGGATCGGCCACCAGCCCCTCGGCGTAGTGGCGCGGCCCGGCCAGGGCGAGCCCGAGCGCGCCGGCCATCGCTCCTTCCGGCCATCCGGCATTCGGTGAACGATGCTTGCGGGCGTCGCGCAACATGATCACCAGTGCCCGGCCGGGTCGGCCGCGTTCGGTGAACAGTGCGGCGGTGGCGATCAAGAGCCCGCTGAGGCGCGCCGGCACCAAATTGACGAGATCGTCAAAGCGGGCCGCGGCCCAGCCAAAAGCGAGATAATGTGGCGTGCGATGTGCGATCATGCTGTCGAGCGTGTTCGCCATCTTGTAGGCGAAGAGACCGGGCAGACCCAGCAACAGATACCAGAACACCGGCGCCACGACACCATCGCTGAAATTCTCGGCGAGGCTCTCGATCGCGGCGCGGGCGACACCGTGGATGTCGAGGCGCCTCGGATCGCGGCCGACGATATGCCGCACCGCCTCACGCCCGGCGGCGAGCCCGCCGCGCTCGAGCGCCTGTGCCACCGCGGCCACATGCTGGTAGAGGCTGCGCTGCGCCACCAGCACCGCGATCAGCAGGATCTCGACCGCGGCACCAGCGATGCTGCCGCGGCACAGCCGCTCGATCACGAGACCGAGAAGCGCCGCGGAGGCAATCAGCACGACCACCGTGACAAGACCGCGAAAGCGCCGCGCGGCCTCGCTGCGATGCTCGCGGTTGAGCCGCCGGTCGAAGAATGCGATCGCGCGGCCGGCCAGCACCACGGGGTGCGGCACATGCGCGAACAGCGCCGGCATGTCGCCGAGCCACGCATCGAGCGCGAGACCAGCCGCGAGCAGCAGCAGCGGATTGGTGTCGATCGCCGGCAGCATCGCGGCGTCCGTCTCGGCCGTGGCGGGAAAGGCGCCGATCATCGCTCGGAAACCATATCCTCGCCAGAACGCTCTGCCGCTGGCGATGTTCGATAGCTTTGTCGTCGTCGATTGGAGTGCCGCAAATGTGCCGCGCACCGGGCGCGACAGCATCTGGATCTGCCGGCACAACAGCGGCGGGGAGACGCTGGTCAATCCGCCGACCCGCCACACCGCCCGCGCGCTGATCGGTGAATGGCTGGCACTAGCGCTCGATCGGGGTCAGCGGGTGCTGCTCGGGTTCGATTTTCCGTTTGGTTATCCGGCGGGTCTGGCGGCCCGGCTCGGCCTTGGCGGTCCGCCATGGCGGGCGGTCTGGGACGAGATCGCTCTTCTCATCCGCGACGACGAAAGCAACCGCAACAACCGCTTCGATGTCGCCGAGGCGCTCAACCGGCGGGTTTCCGCTGGACCGTTCCCGTTCTGGGGATGTCCTGCGGCACCCGTCAGAACCCATCTCAATGGCAGGCACCACCACCGGCACGACAGCGACGGGCTGGCCGAGCGACGTCTTGTCGATCTCTATATCCCGAGCGCGCAGCCTTGCTGGAAGCTCTTGGGTGCGGGCTCGGTCGGCGGCCAGGCGCTGACCGGGATCCCGGTGGCGCGCGCCTTGCGCGACGATCGGCGCTGGCCTGGCGAGGCGCAGGTGTGGCCGTTCGAAACCGGTCTGCGCGTCCCCGCGGCGACGGCACGGATCGTCATCGCCGAGATCTACCCGTCGCTGTGGGTGGTGTCACCGGGAGCGGACGAGCCTAAGGACCGGGCTCAGGTGCGCACCGTCGCCCGGTTTCTCGCCGAATGCGACCGGGCCGGAGGGCTCGCGGCATTGTTTGCCGGCGACCCGCTGTTGACACCGGTGGAGCGGCGGCGCATCGAAACCGAGGAAGCCTGGACCTTGGGTGTCACCGCCGCCCGCCAGCGGCCGATCGCGGTCCCGCCGTCACTCGCGGCACCCTCGCCGCTGTTGCCGGTGGCGCCCGGACCGCGGCAATAATTGCCGGCCGCGGCAAGCATCATCCCCGCAGCAATTACCATGGACCAAGTGGAGGCATCACCAAATGGAGCAGGGCGGCGACCGGCGAATTCTGTTCCTGTTTCGCCACGGCGAGACCGACTGGAACCGCGAAGGGCGCCTGCAAGGGCACACCGATGTGCCGCTCAACCCGACCGGGCTCGCTCAGGCCGAGGAGCTGGCGCGCCGGCTGCGCCCGCACCGCCTCGACGCGGTGCTGTCGAGCGACCTGTCGCGGGCGCTGACCACCGCGCGGATCGTCGCAGAGGCGCTGGGGCTGCCGCTCGCCACCGATCCGGGTCTGCGCGAGACGAGTGTCGGTGCCGCCGAGGGCCTGATCTGGGCGGACGCCAGGGCCCGTTTCGGCGCCGAGCTGACCGAGCGCTGGTACAGCGACGGCAACGTCGCCTTTCCCGGTGGCGAGACTGGTGCAGCGACGCTCGCACGCGGGCTCGCCGCGCTGCGGCGGTACGCGACCGCGCAGCCTCATCTGCGCATCGGTGTCTCGACCCATGGCGCGATGGCTCGCCAATTGCTCAGGCACGCGCTGCCCCCGGGCAGCCCCCCGGCGAGAGCGCCTAACACCGCGCTTTTCATCCTCGATTACGACCCGTCGACCGACCGTCTCGCGATCGCCGATGCGGGATCCAGGGGCTTGGTGACCGCCTGCTGACGCATCGCAGCGCGCCAAAGGGCGGTTGCAACCAAGCCCCAGGTCATCGCCCGCCCATCACACGATCGGCGGCGGGCGGTTTGGACACCCGTTCAGCCGCGCGCCAGCGAGTAGATCTGGCTGCCGCCGGGTGGTGATGGCAGCGTCGTCCAGGTCTCGCCGCCATCGGTGCTGTTGTAAACTTCGCCGCCGTTGGTCGCTGCCGTCATGATCTCCGGACGGCGCTCGTCGAACGCGATCTTGAACATCGTATGCGGCACCGGAGCGCCGATATCGACCCGCGCCCAGGTGTCGCCGCCGTCGCGGCTGTGCAGCAGCGTGCCCTTGTCGCTCTGAAAGCCGGCCCCGGCCGCCACCCACAAATGCCGCGGGTTGCCGGGCACTTCGCGAATGTCGCGACAATAGATGTAGCCCTTGGGGCTGAGCGGCTCCAATGGCACGTGCTGCCAGTGATCGCCACCGTCATCGCTGCGAAACATCCCGGCGCGGGCGATGCCGAAAACAATGCCCGGCCGCCACCGGCTCGCCAGAACGCCGTGCATATCCACCATGTCGTCGTTGACATATTGGCCGTGGCTCAAATTCTCCCAGTGCTCGCCGCCATCCGTCGAGCGGATCGTGCCGCCGACCTCGATCGCGCCGTAAAGGTGATCGGGCTGGCTCGCACTCGCGTCGAGCATCAGGATGCGCTTCGCCGGGTTGGCGCCGGGTGCGGTGGTGATCTCCGGAAACCGCACATTGACCGGCAGCCGGGTCCACCGTTCGCCGGCATCGTCGCTCCTATAGATTTCACAATTCTCGTAGCCGACCAGAACCACATCGGGATCGTGCGGGTGGAACAGCACCGACCACACCGGCAGCCCGTGGTCCGGCACCTCGACCTTTTCCCAATGCTCGCCACGGTCGGTGCTGCGATAGGGACCGCTCTGCGTACCGGCATAGACGATCTCGGGTTTATCAGGATGCACCGCGAGCGCGCGCACCGCCGGCGTCTCCGGGAGGCCGCGTGTCAGCGGCTCCCACTCGCCGCTGCCGTCCGCCATGCGGAAGAGACCGGTGTGGACCACCCGGCCCCGTCCGGTCTCGCCCGCCAAACCCAAATAAGTATATGATTTGTGGCCATTTCCACTTTTGCCCTGCATCGCGTGCTCCTCCTCGTCTGCGGCCCGATTATAGCGTCATTCAAACTGCATGCTGATGGTTTCGGCGACCAGCGCCGGGCGTGCCGCGCCCTCGACCTCCATCGTGCTCTCCGAGGTGATGCGCACCCCGCCGCCGGGCACCGGCTCGACCGATTTGATCGTCTGGTGCAGCCGGATGCGCGACCCCGCCGGCACCTGCCCGGTGAAGCGCACCCGGTTCGATCCGTAATTCAGCCCGCGCGAGCGCTTCTTGACGCGACAGAGCGTCGCTGCCAGCCGGGGTACCAGAGAGAGCGTCAGATAGCCGTGCGCAATCGTCTTGCCACCGGGCATTTCGCGTTTGGCGCGCTCGATATCGACATGGATCCATTGATGGTCGCCGGTCGCCTCGGCAAATTTGTCGATGATCGCCTGATCGACGATGAACCAGTCGCTGACCCCGATCTCCTTGCCAACATACCGGGCAAGATCAGCCGGCCGCTCGACCTCTATCATTATTGCTCCTTTTCTGCCATGAGCACCGCATGCTCCGAGGCGACATCTCGATCGCCAGCGAGATTAGGAGCCCTGCCGGGTCGCTGCAACCGATGCGGTACACCAAGATCGCTCTTCTGACCTTTGGCGCCGGCCTTCTCTTGGGGCTCGCTGTCGTCGTGCTCGAGATTGATCGCCTTGATCGTGTCGCCAGCGGCGTGATGGCGCTCGGCCTCCTCGCGGTGCCGCTCGGCATGATCGTCGATTGGCGGCTCGCAACCAGACCGAGATCGGTAAGAAAGCCTGCTAAATTCCCGGCGCGGCGTGTGGCTGCTGCCGCAGGACGCACGCCGCGGCCGCGCCGGCCGGTGCCGCGAAAGCGATAGCGCGCCGACGGGGCCATGACGAACCATGCGGAGGGGGCGGGAGATGCAGGCGGATCTGGGCACACCGGCGCACGAAGACCCGGTCAGCAACGTCTTGAAATGGGTCCTTCTGGCGGTAGCGCTCGGCACCTTTGCATTGCTTGGCTGGACTACTCTTTTGACTTATCAGCAGGCACCGCCGATCCCCGACCGCCTGATCGCAGCCGACGGCGTGACGCTGATGACCGCCGCCGAGATCGAGGCCGGCAAGGCCGGGTTTCAGCGCGCCGATCTGATGGATTACGGCAGTCTCTATGGCATGGGGTCGTATTTCGGCGAGGATTACACCGCGGCCAATCTGATGCGGCTCGCGGCACTGACCCGCGCGAACCTGATGGCGGGCACCACCGCGGCGGTTGGGATTGCCGCCGCCGAACGGCGCACCGCCATCGCCGCCGTGATGCGCCAGGAGCTGCAGGGCGTCGATCTGAGCAAGCCGGAGGTAACGGTGCCGCCGGCGCTGGCGAACGCGATCGTCGCGTTGCGGGGCGAGCTCGCCCGGTCGCTGCTGCACGATGATTTCGCCCGCGGCTGGACCCGGGCCTACAGCCTGGATCCGGCGAGCGCCGCGCAAACCGCCGATTTCCTGATCTACTCGTCGCTGACCACAGTCGCGCGCCGGCCCGGCACCAATATTTCCTGGACCCAGAACTGGCCTTATGAGCCGAGCGTCGGCAATGTGCCGACGACGAGCACGTTCATGTGGACCTGGGGCAGCTTCTGCTTTGTTTTCCTGGCCTTTGGCGCAGTGCTGTTGATTTACCAGCGCTTTCTTGCGGAGACCGACCAGGGACCGATGGACCCGTTCTTCACCCGATTTCAGGCACTGACGCCGAGCCAGCGCCGTGTCGGCAAGTATTTTCTCGCCGTCGCGCTCGTTCTGCTGCTGCAGATCCTGGCGGGGTCGATCATCGCTCATTATTATTCCGAACGGACGAATTTTTACGGGATCGACGTCGACCGGTTTCTGCCGTTCAACTTTGTACGCGATGTCCACATCCAGTCGCCGATCGTGTGGATCGGGCTGTCGTGGATTGCGGCAGCGCTGTTCATCGCGCCGGCGATCAGCGGCGCCGAGGCCAAGGGCCAGGCATTCCTCGTCGATCTCTTGTTCTGGGTCACGCTCGCGGTCGTCGCCGGCGCGCTGGTCGGCGATTATCTCGGCATTATGGGTTATATCGAAAAAGGTTGGTTCTGGATTGGCAACCAGGGGCTGTCCTATATTCAGCTTGGCCGGGCCTGGCAGATCGGCTTCTTCGCCGGTTTGTGCTTCTGGAGCGTGCTGGTGCTGCGCGCATTGTGGCCAAGCCGCGGTCGTCTGGGGCAGGCGACCCGGCAATTCTGGACCGGGCGCATCCGGCTCGAGCACCTGATCTGGGCTGCCACCGTCAATATCGCGGTCCTTTATGCATTCGGCATGATCCCGCTGACCGGGGTCGAGAAATCCTTCACGATCAGCGATTTCTGGCGCTGGTGGGTGGTTCATCTGTGGGTCGAGCAGTCGTTCGAATTCTTCGCCGCGGTCATCAGCGCCTATCTCTTGATGGCGGTCGGGCTGGTCTCGCGCCGGCTGGCGGAGCGCGCGATGTATTTCGAGGTGATCCTGATCTTTCTCGGCGGGGTGATCGGCACCGGACATCATCTTTACTGGGCCGGCGAGCCCGGCCTGTGGGTGCCGATGGGCAGCATGTTCTCGTTTATCGAAGTGCTGCCGCTCGTTCTGTTGATCATCGACGCGATCCACGAGCGGCAATTGATCAAGGGTACCATGGAATTCAAATACCGTGTTGCCTATACCTACATTATCGGGGCCGCGTTCTGGAACTTTGTCGGCGCCGGAGTGTTCGGCGGCGGCACGCTGAATGCGCCGCTCGTCAATTACTACGAGCATGGAACCTTTCTGACCCTGAACCATGCGCATACCGCGTTGTTCGGCGCATTTGGCCTGCTCGGCATCGGGCTGATCTATTTCTGCCTGCGCTATGCCGCGGCCGACCGGTATCGCTTTGGCGAAGGTCTCGGGCTGGCGGCGTTCTGGCTCTACAATGGCGGCCTCGTGCTGTGGATCGCGCTCAACTTCTTCCCGATCGGCTGGCCGCAGCTCGCGGCGGTGTACGAGCACGGGCTGGCCTATGCGCGAAGCCAGCAGTTTTATGATACGACGCTGCTGTGGCAGTGGATGCGGATGCCGGGCGACGTCGTCTTCGCCGTCGGCGCATTGCTGATGGCCTGGGACTTTCTTGTCAAATCACGACCGGTGCTGCCCGGTTTTGTCTCCCGGCTGATCCCCGGATGGCAGCCGGCGATCAGCCCAGCCGGCGACTGAACCAGCCGGCGGCTGAGCCGACCGTCAAATGGAAGCGCGGCGGCGCGCTGAAGCGACGGGGTGACGCCGCTGTCGCGCCCGTACTAGGATCGGCGGCGGGGTGCGCGGTGGGCCGCGCCGGGAACCAGAGCGGAGGAGATCATGGCAAAGAACAAGATCGCGATCGTCGGCGCGGGCGCGGTCGGCGGCTATGCCGGCGCCCATATGGTGCAGAATGGCGAGGATGTCACCTATATCGACCCGTGGCCGGAAAACGTCGAGGCGATCCGTAAGGATGGGCTCAGAATCACCCATATCCGCGAAGTCGAGCCGTTCACCGTCAAGCCGCGTGTGCTGCACCTGACCGAGGCGCAGCAGCTCAGCAAGGAAGCGCCGATCGACATCGCCTTTGTCTGCATGAAATCCTACGACACCGCCTGGGCGACAATGCTGATCAAGCAGTATCTGGCGCCGGGTGCCTATGTGGTTTCGCTGCAGAATTGCATGAACGAGGAAACCATCGCCGGGGTCGTCGGCTGGGGCAAGACCCTGGGATCGGTCGCGAGCTCGATCACGGTCGAGTTGCACGCGCCGGGTCAGGTGCGCCGCGCCGCCGGCAAATCGGGCTCGCGCCACACGGTGTTCCGCGTCGGCGAGGTGCATGGCCGCATCACCGATCGCGCCAAGGAGGTGTGCCGGCTCCTCAGCTACTCCGACAGCGCGATGGTCACCGAGAATTTGTGGGGCGAGCGCTGGTCGAAGCTGGTCACCAATGTAATGGGCAACGGGCTCAGCGCCTGTACCGGGCTGATCAGCCGCGACATGATCAAGAACGATGTGATCCGGCGGTTTTCGAACCGGCTCGGCAGCGAGGCGATCCGTGTCGGCCAGGCCCTCGGCTACACCTTTGACGAGGTCAGCCACATGGACCCGGAGACGCTGGCCCGCGCCGGCGAGGGCGACGCGGCGGCCGAGAAGGAGATCGACGAGCATCGTCTCGCCGAAGCCAGCCGGCCCGGCGGCGGCGAGCACCGGCCGTCCACCGGTCAGGACATGTTCAAGGGCCGCCGCACCGAGATCCAGTTTCTGAACGGCTTTGTCGTGCGCAAGGGCGAGGAAGCCGGCATCCCGACGCCGACCAATGCGGTCCTGACCGATATCGTGGCCCGCGTCGAAAAGGGCGAATTGAAGCCGGACCCCAAGCACATCACCGATCTTCGGCTGAACTGAGAGCGGCCCGGCACCCACCGTCTCGACGGGTGTAGTCCGGCCTTCCACCGGCTTCCGGGTGATCCGGGGCGTGGCTGGCCGGAGCCGGTCCGGCCATGACGACGGCAGAGGAGACGATCCCTATGCTCGCGCTCGTCAATACCCCGAACGGCACGGCGCCGGTCGAGATCCGCGAACTGCCCGAGCCGGCACCGGCGGCGAACGAGGCGCTGGTCGAAGTGCATGCCTTCTCGCTGAACCGCGGCGAATTGCGGCTGATGCAGATGCGGCCCGAGGGCTGGCGACCGGGGCAGGACATCGCCGGCGTGGTGCTGCGGGCCGCTGCCGACGGGACCGGTCCCAAAGCCGGAACCCGGGTCGTGGCGCTCTGCGACAATGCCGGCTGGGCGCAGCGCGTGGCGGTGCCGGCGCATCGCCTGGCGGTGCTTGCTGACAATGTCGGCTTCGAGGCAGCCGCGGCGTTGCCGGTCGCCGGCCTCACCGCGCTGCGCACGCTGCGCCATGGTGCGCCGCTCCTCGGCAGGCGGGTGCTCGTCACTGGTGCTGCCGGCGGGGTCGGGCATATCGCGGTGCAAATCGCCGCACGCTCGGGCGCGCAGGTAACCGCGGTCGTCGGCAATCCCGAGCGCGGCCGGCATGTGCGCGGTGCCAATGCGATCGTCACCCTCATCGACCGCGCCGAGGGCAGGTTTGCGCTGATCCTTGAAGCCGCGGGCGGCGCGTCGCTGGTTGCGGCGGTGAGGCTGATCGAGGCGAAGGGAACGATCGTGATTTTCGGCAACTCGTCGGGGGAGCCGACCACGATCAATTTCCGCGATTTTGCCGAGCACCCGAACGCCCGCATCCAGAGCTTTTCCTATTTCACCTCGGAACCGGAGGAGCGGTTCGCACCCGATCTCGCTTTGCTGGCGGCGCTGGTCGCCGATGGCTCGCTGGTTCCGGTGGTGGCCGAGCAGAGCTGGCGCGATCTCGCGCGGATCGGCCCGCAGCTGCGTGATCGCCAGATCGCCGGCAAGGCCGTGTTCCGCGTCGAGCATGGCTGAGCCGGCGCGGGGAGGGGACCATGGCGGATGACCGCATCCATCTGCAGCTCGGCGATGCGCGCGAGCTGGCCGAAGGCGCCCTTCGCGGCATCGGCTACGACGCCGCGGACAGCCAAATCGTCGCCGACCATGTGCTCGATGCGGCGTTGTGCGGCTACGAATATTCGGGGCTCGCGAAAATCCTGAACATTCCGGAGCACCCGCGCTTCAAGCTGCCGCGGCAGCCGCTCCGCGTGATGCACGAAACCGCGGTCTCGGTGCGGTATGACGGCGGCAACAATGTCGGCATGCTGGCGATGTACCACGCCGCTTGCACGGCGATCGACAGGGCCCGCACGCACGGCGTTTCGCTCGTTGCCGTCACCAACAGCTGGATGAGCGGACGCAGCGCCTATTATGTCGAGATGATCGCCAATGCCGGGCTCGTCGGCATCCACACCGCGAGCTCGTCGCCGATGGTGGCGCCACCCGGCGGCACGCGACCGGCGCTCGGCACCAACCCGATCGCGTTCGGCTTGCCGTCGGCCGATGGGCCGGTTGTGCTCGATATGGGGACTTCGGCATTCATGGGCACCGAGCTGGCGTTGCGGGCGCGGCTGGGGCAGCTCTTGCCCGAGGGTGTGGCAATCGATCCGCAGGGTCAGCCGACACGCGACCCAAGAGTGGCGCGAGCGGGCGCGCTATTGCCGTTTGGCGCGTATAAAGGCTATGGGCTCGGTTTCATCGTGCAGGCGCTCGGGGTTCTGGCCGGCTCGGGGATGGGCTCGGATCAGGATGACGGCTATCTCTTTGTCGTGTTCACGCCGGATCTGCTGGTGCCGCTCGATGATTTCCGGCGTGATCTCGCTGCCCTGGTCGATCGGGTCAAGAGCGTGCCGCGCCAGCCGGGGGTCGGCGAGATCCGCATCCCGGGCGAACGCGCGTTTCGCAGCCGCAAGCGCTTGCGCCGCGAAGGCATCGAAATCGACCGCCTGGTCTACGAGGCTCTTCGTGCGCTGCAGGCCTGAGCGTCACCACGGGCGAGCGGCTCGCGGCGGCAGAGGGTGAGGATGCGGGCGGCCCCGATGTCGTGGCTGTTGGCGCCCGTCCATGTCGCGGCGCTGGCGAGCGGGGCGAAATCATTTCGCGACAACCCGATCATCGGCAGCCCGACCCTCAACCGCCAGGGTCTGCATGTTGCGCGAATGCGGCTGGCCTGCCGGATGGCCGAGCGGCGCCGGCAGAAGCTGGCAGCGCTGGTCAGCCACAGCGACCGGGCGACGTTCGATCGCGACGGGTTTGTCGTCAGGCGGGATTTTTTGCCGCAACAGGTGTTTGCCGCGCTGCAGCAGCAGGTGGCGGGATTTGCCGGATCGGCCCGGCAGCAGGGCCAGGGCGACGCGATCACCCGGCGCATCGCGCTTGACCACCGGGCATTGTCGCGTCTGCCGGCGGTCCGCGCGCTGGTCGAGAGCCCGGAATGGCTGGGTCTCGTGCGCTATGTCGGCTCGTTCAGGCTCGAACCCGTCGTCTATCTGCAGACGATCTTCTCCCAAGCCCGCAGCGCGCCACCCGACCCACAGACCCGGCTCCACGCCGACACCTTTCACCCGACCGTCAAGGCATGGTTCTTTCTGACCGATGTCGACGAAAACGAGGGTCCGTTCATCTACGTTCGTGGTTCGCATCGGCCGACCCGGCGCCGCCTCGCCTGGGAGCGGCAGATGTCGCGGACCGCGGCAGACAGTCCGGATTTTCAATCCTCCCGCGGCTCGCTGCGCGTGCCGGCGGCGATGTTGGGGCGTCTCGGGTTTGGTGAGCCCGAGGTCTTCGCCGTGCCGGCCAACACGCTCGTCGTCGCCGATACCATGGGGTTTCATGCTCGCGGGGTCTCGGCCCGCCCGTCCGCCCGCGTCGAGATCTGGGCATATGGTCGGCGCAATCCGTTTCTGCCGTGGCTCGGGCTGGACCCGGCGGCCTTTCCGTTGCTCAAGGGCCGAGTGGTGCCATTCTACTGGTCGGCGATGGATGTCGCCGAACGGCTCAGGCTCGGCCGCAATCCGTGGCGCCCGGCCGGTCTTCTGACCGCGCTCAGCCCGCCGGACGAGCGGACCGATGGCAGTTGAAGATCATGCTGCAGGGGCGAGGCACGCTGGCGCCGGCCCGCCGGTTGCGCTGATCGGTGCGCCGGTAAATCGACGGGCGTGTTCGTCTTGGTTGACACGGCGGCTATCATCCGAGAACAAATGAGCGAGTTTTGGTCAATGAAGTCCGGATGATGTGCATTGGCGCCGAGAGGGGTGAGGGGGAATGAACAAGGTTGGTGCTCGCGGGCCACGATCCGGCGCCTATGAGTGACGGACCGATCGCAATCGTCGGAGCGTCGTGCCGATTCCCTGGGGCTGATGGGCTCGAGAGCTTCTGGCAGCTGCTCGCCACCGGGAGCGAGGCGGTGTCCGAGGTCGGCCCGCAGCGGTGGGCGACCCGTTTTTTCTATCACCCCAACCGCAACGAACCCGGCAAGAGCTACACTTGGTCCGCGGGGCTGATCGACGGGATCGATCAGTTCGAGCCAGCCTTCTTCGGGATCTCGCCACGCGAGGCGGCACAGATGGACCCGCAGCAGCGGCTGCTGCTGGAGCTGGCGTGGCACGCGTTCGAGGATGCCGGGATCCCGCCCGGTCGGCTCGCCGGCAGCGCCACCGGCGTCTATGTCGGTGCGTCCGCAACCGATTATTCGGATTTGCGGCTTGGTGATCCGGCCGGCGCCGATTCGTATTTCATGACCGGCAATACCCTGAGCATCCTCGCCAACCGCATCTCCTATATCTTTGATCTGCGTGGTCCGAGCATGGCGCTCGATACCGCCTGCTCGTCGTCGCTGGTGGCGCTGCACAATGCCTGCCAGGCACTGTCGGCCGGGCAGATCGGCACTGCGGTGGTCGGTGGTGTCAATCTGCTGCTGACACCCTACCCGTTCGTCGGCTTCTGCCGTGCCTCGATGCTGTCCCGACGCGGGCGCTGCTACGCGTTCGACGAGCGTGCCGACGGCTATGTTCGCGCTGAGGGCGGCGGTATCGTCGTGCTCAAACCGCTCGCCGATGCGCTCGCCGCGGGCGATCCGATCCGCGCCGTGATCCTGGCGAGCGGGACCAATTCCGACGGCCGCACGATCGGGCTGTCGCTGCCGAGCGAGGCGGCGCAGGCGGCGCTCTTGCGCGAGGTCTATGCGCGGGCCGCGATCACGCCGGACCGGCTGGCGTTTTTCGAGATGCATGGCACCGGGACCCCGGCGGGCGATCCGGTCGAGGCGGCCGCCGTCGGGCGCGCGCTGGCGCAGGACCGGGTGCGGCCCCTGCCGATCGGTTCGGTCAAGTCCAATATCGGACATCTCGAACCAGCCTCCGGGATGGCCGGGCTGCTGAAGGCGACACTGGCGCTCGAGCGCGAGATCGTGCCGCCGAGCCTCAACTGTGAGACCCCGAACCCGAATATCGCCTTCGAGGAGCTCAATCTGCGCGTGGTGCACGAGGCCGAGGCGATGGAAGGGGGCCGTGACCGCCGCTGCGCCGGGGTCAATTCCTTCGGTTTTGGTGGCACCAACGCGCATGTCGTTCTGGCGCCGGCACCCCGCGGCGAGCCACTCAGGCACAAGGACGAACCCCCTCCGTCGCTCCTCGTCTCGGCTGCGACCGAAGCTTCGCTGCGCGATCTCGCCGCCGCGTGGCGCGGCATCCTCGAAGCGGCCCCGGATGAGCGCGTGCCGGGAATGCTTCGCGCTGCGGCACGCGGCCGAAGCCACCATCGGCATCGGCTGTTGGTTGCGAGCGCCGGCCGGGCCGAGACAATGCGGCGGCTCGACCGGTTTCTCGATGGTCGGCAGCTCTCCGAGGTCATTGCCGGGACCGCGGTCGAGGAGGGGCGCCTCGTTTTTGTCTTTTCCGGAAACGGCGCGCAATACCCGGGCATGGGACGCTGGGCGATGCAGGCGAGCCCGGTCTTCCGCGCCATGGTTCGGCAGGTCGACGAATTGCTGCGCCGGGATCTCGGCTGGTCGGTGACACAGCTGATCGAAGATGGGGTCGAGGCAGCCGCATTGGCCCGCACCGATATCGCTCAGCCGCTGCTGTTTGCGATCCAGACCGGGATCGTCGCGGCGCTGCGCGAGGAGGGTGTGGTCGCGGGCGCCTATTTCGGCCATAGCGTTGGTGAAATCGCCGCCGCCTGGGGTGCCCGTTACGGATGCAGGGCG